>CATJBQ010000045.1 GCA_949738465.1 uncultured Lachnospiraceae bacterium | reverse complement strand
GCCTCGATCAGAGAAGCGGGAAGCTGAGAAAAAAAAGTCCGCATCAATATTACAAACCAGGGAACAATCAGCATGGGAATCAGCATTACCCAGATGGTATTTTTCATATTCAAATACTTGGTAATCAGGATGTAGCTGGGCACCAGCCCCCCGCTCAGCAGCATGGGAATCAAAAGAAAAACCGTAAGCTGTTTACGGAATGCGTAATCCCTCCTGGAAAGCACATAGGCGATACCTGCGTTGAGAAAAAGTCCCAGCGCCACGCCCATCACTGTGACCAGGATGGTGACCCCATAGGACCTGAGAATCGCCTCCGTATCCTTGAACACATATTTATAGGCCTCCAGTGTCAGGCCCTTGGGAAAAATGCTGTAGCCTGTCTTTATAAGCTCCATATCGCTGGAAAAGGATATGGACACCACGGTAAGGATCGGTATAATACAGATCAGACAAAACAGCGCCAGGATTCCATAAATTATAATCTTAGGTCCCCACGACAAATCTTTTTTCATTTTCTTACCTCCTAAAATAAAGCGCTGTCTTTGTCTAACCGCCGCACAGCCAGATTCGTGGTCATAATCACACAGAATCCCACAATGGCCTGGAAACATCCCGCCGCCGAACTGATCCCGATATCTCCGGTGGAACGCAAGGTCCGGTAGATGAAGGTATCCAGCACGTCCGTGGTGGAGTACAGAGCCCCCGCATCTCTGGTCAGATTGAAAAACAGTCCAAAATCTGCATACATGATCCTTCCGATCTGGAGAAGCACCATTACAATAATGATACTTTTCAGCATGGGAAGGGTGATCTTAAAGACCATCTGCCAGCGGCTGGCGCCATCCAGGGCCGCCGCTTCATAATACGTGTCGTCAATCCCCATAAGCCCCGCATAATACACCACCGCATAATACCCCGCCGCCTTCCAGGCGTTCATAAAGGCCAGGATAAAGGGCCAATACCGGGCCTGGGAATACCAGGAGATATTATGTAGCCCAAAAAACCCTAATATCTGGTTTAAAATACCGTATTCGTGATGCAGATATGCATATAATAAATACCCCACTACCACCCAGGACATAAAGTAAGGGAAAAACATAATGGTCTGTGTAACCTTGATCACTTTCCGGTTATGTACCTCATTCATCAAAAGCGCCACCGTAACTGAGATCACCAGCGTGACACTGATAAATACCAGATTCAGCAGGATCGTATTTCTCAGTACGTTCCAGATATCCTTAGAACTGAATAAATAGGCAAAATTCTGAAAGCCGATCCATTCGCTGCCCAGAAATCCTTTGTCATACCGGAATTCTTTAAATGCAACCACCAGGCCGCAAATGGGCAGATACGAGAAGATAAATAAGATCACAGCCGCCGGAAGAGCCATCAATGTCAATGTAAGGGTCCTTTTATTCATGGTTTTTCTTGTTCCGTTCTTCATCGCTTACCTCCTTCTGACATCTCGATTGTATTTTCTCTTCCGGCAATTTGCAAGTTTTAAATCTTGTGGACACTCTGTTTTTTAATAAAATAGATATCTAAAATCTTACTTTTACATCGTTTTCTGTATGATCTGTACAATAAATGTCTTAATTTCATAGGGTCGGATATCAAATTCCATTTTCCCTTGCTGCAATTCTCCCTCCGGCTCCTCCATCAGATTCACCTCCTGCCAGGCCGCCACTGGAAATGAGGTTACAACCGCCGCCCTTCCGCGCCTTCCCGTATATTCATGGAGCCGCAGAATCAGTGCGTCCGCATGTTCCGCCTTCTTCACGCTGTCGATCATGACATAAGGCACATCGACGGCAACCACCGGAAATGCTTCCTGCAGCTTTCCCTCCCAAACCTTCAGGGGACTGTTCAGATGGAAAGCCTCCTTGTGCACCCCTGCTTCCTGCCAGCTCCCTTCATGGGGATATAAGCTGTAGGTAAACAGATGGCGGCCCAGGTCCGCATTTGCATCGGGACAAATACCGGATTTAATCAGAGACAGACCCAGGGTATGGCCCTTGCCGCTGTACCCGTATTTGCAGTCGTTCATCAATGCCACCCCGTACCCTGTCTCCGACAAGTCGGCCCACTGATGTCCCACGCACTCAAATTTTGCCATATCCCAGCTTGTATTACTGTGGGTAGGCCGCTTTACATTCCCAAACTGGATGTCAAACACCGCTTCATGCGAACGTATGTTCAGCGGAAACAATACCCTTAGAAGCTGCTGATGCTCCTGCCAGTCCACCTCCGTCTCAAAATCAATCCTCCGGCTCCCCTCCCGGACCCGCATGGTCTGAAAAATCCGGGAAGACTGATACCTCCACTTCATCTGTACCTCCGTAGCAAGCCCGAAGCGGATCACCCGGGCCTCGGTCAGCCTGTCCACCTCATAGGGCTTCTCCTGGTAAAACAGATCAATATCCCAGGCATCGTAATTCAGGGGCCGGTCCTCATATACCACCAGGCGGTTTCCTGCCTCGCCTGACGCCAGAACTTCCCTTTTCTGGCTACGGTCATAAAGAGAGATCAGTTGTCCCTTTTCGTTCCATTGGAAACGATAATCAGACGTTATTAATTCCTGTGTCCAGGCTTCTTCCCGGCAGACGGCTGTATCCTCGTTTTCCCCCCAGCCTGCCTCTAACGGGGCGGATATTTTCCGAAAATACAGATTCTTGACATTCCCCGGGCCAATTTTTCCGGGATCCACCAGCCAGCCTTCTTTGGTCTTCACGGCTTTTAAGCAGTTCTCCCCCTCCTCAAACCAGTTTCCCTGCTCCATTCCATCCCTGGCCGGAATCCACACAAGCTCCCGGCGCTCAAAACTGCTGCCATTAAACAGAACATATTCTTTCTGCCCTTCCCCGGATACGCCGGCCTTCCCCTCCCGGCCGCTCTCCGTTCCCAGAAAGGACAGGATCTTCTCCTCAACCGTCTGCAGAATTTTTTCTGCTTTTTGATACTCCTCTGTAGAATCTTCATATACCTCTTTAATGGAGGAACCCGGGAGAATGTCGTGGAACTGGTTGCGGAGCAGGATCTCCCAGGCCTGTTGCAGCTCCTTTGCCGGGTATAACGCCCATTGCTTCTGGATCAAGGCTGCCGCCACAGACAGCCATTCCACCTCCCGCAGCTTAAGCTCCAGCTTTCGGTTAAAGCGCTTGCCGGCCGCCTGGGAGGTGTAGGTTCCCCGATGGTATTCCAGATACAATTCTCCGTCCCAGACCGCAAGCTCCTGGCCGGAACCCTCCACAAACTCCGTAAGCCCTTCAAAATACGCTCCCGCGCTGCCCGGAACGACCCTTGGATGTCCCGGCATATTCTCCAGCCGCCGCCGCATCTCCAACATATCCCGGTTGACGCCGCCCCCACCGTCTCCGTATCCATACGCCAGCAGAAGCTCTTGGCACACGTCCTTCTCCCGATATAATTCCCATGCGCCCATGGCCGAGGCAGGATCCATCATTCCGCTGTAGGTATAACCGTGCCTCCCGGAAGGATCCGGCGTACTCATAAAATGGGTCAACACCCTGGTTCCGTCGATCCCGCTCCACCAGAAGGTGTCATGAGGCATTTGATTGTACTGGTTCCAACTGATCTTGATGGTCATAAAGCTATCGATTCCGGATTTTTTCAGTATCTGGGGAAGTGCCCAGCTATACCCGAATACATCCGGCAGCCATAAGACATTGGATTTTGCCTGCAGCTCACGTTCAAAAAATGCTTTTCCCAGAAGGAGCTGGCGCACCAGAGATTCCCCGGATATGATATTACAGTCCGCCTCCAGCCACATTCCCCCGTTGGCCTCCCAGTTACCGGCCGCTGCCGCCTGACGGATCCGTTGGTAGAGATCCGGATAATCCTGTTTCAGATACTGATAAAGCTGGGGCTGGGATTGAAGAAATACAAATTCCGGATACTGCTCCATCAGGGTCAGCATGGTAGAGAAAGTCCTGGCTGCTTTCTCTCTGGTGTGGGCAAGCCGCCAGAGCCAGGCCACGTCAATGTGTGAATGCCCCAGGGCACGGATCACCACCGGCGAGCGACTGCCCCGCCGGTCCAATTCCTCTTTTAGCTTCTTTCCGGCCAATTCTATAGAGCGATAAAATTCTTCTCCTCCAGGAGTACGCAGATCCAATGCCCGGTAAGCCTCGTTTAACCGCTCCAGCAAAAAGATCCGTTCCGGATCCTCCTTTGGCAGTTTTTGAACCGTTTCCAGGGCCGCCCGGAAGGTATAATAAAAATCATCCACCGCTTCATCCAGCCATCCAATCTTTGCCTGGCAGAAGCGGTGGGTCTGCTGCCGCACCTTTCCGTCTCCCTCAAGACCGGCCCAGAGCCGGAAATCCAACCGCACCCTCCCCGCCGTTCCCGCCGGAAAGATTACCTCCTCATGCCAGGTTCCCACCCCCTGATAGGGAACCTGGTTTACATACAACAACGCCTCAAATTCTCCATAACGCTCAGAAATCCTTCCAAACTGAAAGATTCCCACTACTTTTCTTTCCTTCCAGTTCTTCGGGATTTCAACGGTCTGGTTCAACCAGACGTAATTTTCTCTTCCGGACCACAGCTCCCCTTGTCTCCAAAGGGAACGGTACGCCACTTGTGAGGGCCTTTCGCCCACATTATTTTCTTCATCTGACCCCATCCAGAATTCCTGGATTGGAATCAGATCACGATACCGGTACGGCTCTATGCTCTCCAGAGCTTTTCGCAGCTTTTCTTCCGTAAAATACATTGAATCGCTAATCTGCATGTGATTCCTCCAATTCTCTCATATCAAAGGCCTCGGCGGCCTCATACATTGCAATTGCATTTTCCGGCGGTATGATATCCACCAGGATGTTGCAGGTGCTTAAGATAAACCCGCTGCCCCCTGCCGCCTGGCGGATGGTAGTTTCCACCGTTTCCTTCACTTCCTGGGGCGTGCCGAAGGTCATGATATAATCCAGATCGATGTTGCCGATCAGACACAGCTTCTCCCCGTAAGTCTCCTTCACCTTGCGGATGTCCATCCCGGCCGAGGGCTGCAGGGACTGGATCCCGTCAAAGCCCAGTTCTACGATGCGGTCCAGGGCCAGAGTGATGTTGCCGTCCGTATGCAGGACGATGGGAACATCCTTGTAGGCCTTAATCGCACGGATCGCTTCTTCATAGAAGGGATAGGCCACCTCCTCCATGATATGGGGCGGTAAAAACAGCCCGCTGTTAAAGGCCATATCATCTGCCATTAAGATCCCGTTGGCCCCGCTGTCCAGAAATAATTTTGCCTTCTGTACCTCATAGACCATGATCTTTTCAGCCAGAGAGCGGATCTCCTCCGTATTGGTCAGGGAATAGACCATGTAATCCTCCATGCCGATCATCTCGTTCACCATGCTGATGGGGCCGCCGATCTGGGCGAACACAAACAGGTCCGTCTCCTGGGCAAACCGCCGGATCAGCTCTCCCGATACCCTGCGGATGTCCGGAATTTCGTAGGAATCAGATTCCTCGATGCTTTCAAAGGGCAGCCCGATCATGTGCTTGCTGACCCCGTTGTCAATATAAGTCTCCCCATAATTGCTTTTGTAAATCCCCTCGCCCTTTTCCGTTGTGCCGATCCGCCAGGCGGGCCAGTCCCCCACATTGATAAAGTCCATGTGCAAAAGCTCCCGGACAGCCGCCTCACGTTCAAAATCCTGAAATTCTTCCGAATAGCCGCCCCCTAAGAGCTTATTTGCAAAAATGGGAGAGACCGCCAGTTCTCCCTTGGGAATCTGATCCACCGGCCGATGGGCCAGCGCGTTATAAATACGTTCTCTTTTTGTCATTTTCATTCCTCCTAAACTCTGGTCAGCAGCGCCTCTAAGCTGCCTTCTACTTCATATTTTCCGGTTCCCGCCGGCAGGAAAACGCTGTCTCCCTTCTGCAGCCTTTGGATATCGTCAGAAACCTGGATGGTCCCGCTCCCTTCCAGGATCAGAAAATGCACGAAGGAATCCTGTCCGGCGAAGCCTCCCATGGACTTGGTGTGCAGCCCGTCCAGATAAAGCTTATCTACGGTAAAATAAGGGCAGCTCACCAGATGGGGTGAAAAGGATTCTGCCTTGACCAGGGGATCCATATTCATCACATCCAGGGATTTATCCAGGTGAAGCTCCCGCAGCTTTCCTTCCTTGTCCACCCTTCCGTAGTCATAAATCCGGTAAGTCACATTGGAATTCTCCTGGATCTCCGCCACCAGGATATTTTTCCCGATGGCATGGATGGTCCCTGCCTGGATCAGCAGCACGTCTCCTTTTTTCACATAAACCTTGTTGAGCACCTGTGTCAGCGTCTGATTTTCCACCCTTTTTTCGAATTCCTCCCGGGAAATCCGCCGGGAAAATCCGTAATAAAGATACGCTCCCTCCTCACAGTCCACGATATACCACATTTCTGTCTTGCCCTTTTGCCCTTCATGGGCCAGGGCAAAAGCATCGTCCGGATGCACCTGTACCGACAGATCCTGCCGGGCGTCGATGAGCTTCACCAGAATGGGAAGCTCCCGCTCCTTTCGGCAGTTGTCTCCCAGAACTGGTGTTCCATATTCTTTGATATAAGATTGCAGCGTCCGGCCGGCATGGATCCCATTTGCAATCACCGAAGGCCCGTCTCCATGGCCGGAAAGCTCCCAGGTTTCCGCCAGGGTTTCCCCTTCGTATTTTTTATGAAATTCCTCCATCAGGCGCGTCCCGCCCCAAAGATATTCCTTGCAGGCCGGTTCTAATTTTAAAATAGACATACGATATTCCTCCTGGTATAATCTGGTTGCACCCTGTTCATTCTTAATCCCCGCTTTCCGTTTCCTGTTTTTTCCTGCCGTTGTCCGGCTGTGCGTCATAAACGCCGTATTTTTTCCACAGATCCACCATTTTTTCATACCTTGCCAGCGGCATTCCCGTATAAACACAGTTGGAGGTGGAGAAAATATATCCCCTGCCTTCTGCCATCCCCTCCTTCAAGGAGCGCAAAATATCCTTTTCACATTCCTCCTCGGTTCCGGTCTGCAAAAGCCCGCAGTTGACGTTTCCAATCAGCGCGACCTTTTCTCCCACAAGCTTCCTGACCTCCAAAAGTTCCACGCCTCCTTGGGGATCCAGGGAATGGATGGCGTGGGGGCCACAGCCGGCCATCTGCTTTAAAATTGGCATGATATTTCCGTCGGTATGCTTGATGACGTAATATCCCAGCCTTCGGTATTCCTCTATAATCCCTCTAAGGTATGGCACGATCAGCTCCTCAAACTTCTCGCAGTTGAAAAAGGGATTTGCATTGAAGCAGTAATCGGAGCACAGTGTAAAGCCATCCAGCAAATGTCCCTGGCGGTCAAAATATTCCGCCGCTTTCACCTGTTCCTCCACCCGCCGTCTGGAAACCTCATTTAAGACCTCCGGCTCCTCATACATCTTGGCCGCAAACTCCATCATTTCCTCTCCTGTAGGGATCGCCCAGGTGGGATCCCCATGAATCATCAGATAATATTCGTCCCCGGAAATATCCCGGATGGCCTCCAACAGCCGCTGCATATGGTCTTGGGCCCGCACCGGACTCTGGACAAAAATAGCGCTGTGCCCATAAGCTCTGGCTGTGTCCACATACAGCTTCGCCATGTCCTGGATATGCAGTTTTTGTTCCTCATGGCTCATCTGGTTCCATTGCTCATAATTCCGGTGGCAGGGGTGTACCTTCCCAAATTTTTCCATGGTAAGAAAGTACACCAGTTCGAAATGCGGAACCCTTCCCCCGATTTTTTCGCATTGTAATGTTTTGATGAAACGTTCTCGTTCTGTCATTCTTTTTCCTCCTAAAAATCCCGTCCTTACAGAATGGCATCCCAGGCGCGGAATACCTCGTATACATTTTCCGGCCTGGCCCCTGGCCCAAACTCACATTGGGCGATACAGCCGCCGTCTCTCCAAAGGGTATCCTTTACCTTCTTTACCGCCTGGGACACCTCCTGGATGGAAGACTCCACCAAAATATGCTGCCGGTCGATCTCACCCCAGAAGGTCAGCTTTCCGGCAAAGGGCTTTAGCTTTTCCACCCCGATACAAAATATCTGGGCATTTAACGCATCCAGCCCCAATTCCACCAGATCCGGCAGAATCTCCAGGGTATTTCCGTCGGAATGCATGAACATTTTTTTGCCATATTTTTTTGCGATCTGGATATAATCCCGGTACATGGGCCGAAACAGTCTCCGCCACATGCCAGGATTGATCAGCAGACTGTTCTGGCTCCCCCAGTCATCCATAAAACGCAGGCCATCCACCTCCGTTCTGGCCCATTCCTCCAGCCATTGACAGTAAAATGAGTGCATCTTTTTTATAAATTGTTCCATCCGCTCCGGCATCTCCACCAGATCCATATACAGGTTTTCGGTTCCACGGATAAACTGAAGCTGTTCAAAGGGCCGCGGGCAGGCCCCGGAAAACACAAATTTATCGGTCCGCCGACAGAATTCGTTTACTTTCTCCTTGTCGAAGGTCAAAAGTTCCACGGGAATATGGACATTGTCCACGTCCTCCCACTCCTCTCCCTTCACGATGGGATCTTTCACTTCCCCAATGACCCCTTCCTGGATATTGGTGAAAATACATCCCCAGGAATCCCGGTAGCTTCCCACGGCGCAGGGATCTCCCTGTTCCATGGCCGGCTCCTCCAGAATACCTGGCGCCTCCACAAAATCGTCCTCATATTCCCGGTGGATCCGTTCCACCATATCTCCGTGATGAATCTCTGCCCATGGCAGCGTCCACAGATGCCTGGGCGCCCGCCCGGTATGGTTTCGGAATTCCAAAGTTGCAATTACCAGTTCTCTTGATGTCATAGCTAAGATTCCCTCCTCATTTTTCATCTGGGCCCCGTCGTCAGCCTGACACAGGTCTTATGATAGACTTTAAAAAAGATTGGGGCAGCCCGCAACAACGAAATCTGAACTTCTCTCCATTTTTTAACGAAATACATGTTTAAAATTTGTTCAGGGCACAAAAAAAGAACAGCCTATCAAAAAAGATAAACTGTTCAAAACTGTTTCTGTCCTTCTACTGCACCCGCAAAGAAAATCCCTCATAAATCCCCACAGGAATCTGATCCTCAAAGGAATATTCCTCGATCTCCTCACGGGCGAAATTGTAAACGGTAACTTTTCTTTTACCGGGGTCGACAATCCAGTATTCCTTCACTTCTGCCGTCTGGTATTTGAATAATTTTGTAAAATAATCCATCTGTCTGCTGCCGGGAGAAACGATCTCAAGGATCCAGTCCGGCGCGCCGTGGCAGCCCTTATCGTCCAGCTTGCCGGGATCGCAGACAACGGAGATGTCCGGCTCCAGATAATTGAACTCATCATTATTCAGATATACGGCAAAGGGCGCGATATTCACCTCACAGATTCCCTTACGGGAATCAATGTAATCGGCGATCTTCCTGCTTAATGATAATAAAATCCTCTGATGGGTTCTGGTGGGCGGAGCCATATCGTAAAATTGTCCATCAATAATCTCCCCGCGTTTTCCATCCGGCAGCGCCTCAATCTCCTGAATTGTGTAAAATTCTTCCTTCCGTAATGCATCCATAAGTTCTGCCTCCCTTCTGAATCGTTCAGCTAATTCCAGCATATTCATACAACTGTCTTTAGTATATCACATTTCTGGCGGGAGATCTATATATTTTCATTGCATCTTCTGCCTGCTGCCGAAAGTTCCTTCCATGCATATTTTTCAAAATATCCTCTCGCCTCATCCTCCTCCAGCAGAAACCGCTGCTGCAGCTTTTTGATGATGCGCTCTGCCGGGATCTGTTCCTCCAGATTATCCAGAATCAACGCTTCGATCCCGCGTTCCATCCCACGCTCCATCCCACGCTCCATACCGCGTTCCATCCCACGCTCCATTCCTTCCTCAAACAACAGTTGTCCAACCTTCGTCATGCTGATCTCCCTCCTGATTCCTTCCGCATCCTCTCTGCCAATAAATTTGTCGCTGCTGACTAACAAGCCTGACAAAACAAGCTTCTGCTCTGCCTCGTCCTCAATCTGCTTAGCAAGCCCTACCACCTGTCTCACACGCTCCTGCTTCTTCTCTCTGCCTGCTTCCGCAAGCGGCAGGATGATCAGTCGCATCAGATCCTGCTCCGTCAGGGCCTCTCTGCGCGCAAGCTTTCCCTTCACCGTCTCGTAGATCTCCTCTGCCGGAAGATTGCTCGTAAACACCTGTTCCAATTCCAGATGGACACATCCTACAGCAAATGTATGTTCTGCCCGTCTCACATCGCCGGTGTAGATGACGATCATCCGGATTGTCGGAACCTCTCCATGCTCCTTGTAAAAACGCTCCAGGACCCGGCCGATATAATTCACATACTTGATCCGATCCTCCTTCCGGTTCTCGGACTCATAGTCCACAATGGCGTAAGTCCCATCCTCCAAGAGGAACAGGTTGTCCATGCGCATCTCATTGGCTGCCACCACCGGCAGGTTTGTGGGCAGCACCTCCCTGATCCGTGGAAGGTTCAGCCCATACGCCGCAAAGGACCGCTCCTTAAAGGTCTCGCTGAGGATCTTAAACTCAATGTCTTTGTTCTGATAAGCAATCTCCTGTGCCATCACATTCCTCCTTTTTTCCTGATCTCTGAAATCAGATGCACCCACACGAGGGGGCTCTCTTTTTGCAGGAATGAACGGCACCGGAATCACATCCCGAAAACTCCTGCTTTTATTAAATTAGTAGATGGGATCAAAAGCATGAATTTTCGGAATAATTATAATAAATGCAACGATTTCGACAAGTATGCAGCACCTATGCCATACCCAATATGAAAAAAATGCTTTGAGCAAAGTATAACATGATTGCTTTCACATGACAATTGATTTTTTCTAAAAATTTTATAAAACCTGCAGGGCCTGTCTCTTCCCTCCGGTCTTCAAACGTTGTCATTGCATGGAAAACACCTTCATGGCCCGCATACAGTTCTCCTTCATGGCCGCCGTCCCCCACTCTACGATATCGTGGTACATTATGGGCGTATCGTGGCTGGCCTCCACCAGGGAATAGCAGTACTTATACTGCTTTCCGTCACGTTCCACCGGGATACAGCCCATGCGGAACTGCTCCGCAACCGATTCTCCCCCGGCCATGGCCATGTAAGTATAATAGTTGACCTTGCGCACCCCCGCCCGGATGGCCTTCCTGAAATCCTCGTCGCTGACACCGGATCCGCCATGCATCACAACCGGAACATGCGTTCTCTCCCGTACCTTTTCCACCACGGAAAAATCCAGCTTAGGCTTACTGATATACACGCCGTGGGTGGTGCCAAAGGAGCAGGCCAGGGCGTCGATTCCCGTCTCCGCCACAAAGTGCTCCGCCTGTTTTGGGTCGGTATAAATTTTCTCCGGATCCGGCCCGCCCATGGCAGAGCCTGCGCCGGTCTCCCGTTTTCCCATACTTCCGATCTCCGCCTCCACCGATGCGCCGGTCTGGGCCGCAAAGGACACCGCCATTTTGGTGTTGGCCAGATTTTCCTCGTAGGAAAGGGCGGAGCCATCGTACATGACGGAGGTAAAGCCGATACTTAAGGCCTTACAGATATAGTCTAAGGTCTCGCCGTGGTCTAAGTGGACGCAGACCGGAACCTTTGCTTTTCTGGCGGCCGTCAGCATAATGGGCCCGATGATGTCGATGGGCATGATCTCCTCATGCACCTGGGCGTGCTGGATGATCACCGGCACATCCAGTTCTTCGGCCGCTCCGGTCACCGCCAGGATGGATTCCAGATTGGGGGTGTTGAAGGAGCCCACCGCGCAGCCCCTGGCCTCACATAAATTTAAGATCTGCTTTAACGTTACTAACATGTTTTCTCACTCCTGTTTTTTAATTATCCTATACAAGCGGCCGCACCGCCTCATACAGCCGGCGGTAGCGCTGATAACTTTCCATATATTTTTCATGCATGACCGCATCCGGCTCATAGACGGCCGTCTCCTCCACCATATGCTTTGCCGCGTCCGTAAGATCTGCAAAGACCCCCACGGCGATTCCGGTGAGCATGGCGCTTCCCACGGTTCCCGCATCCACTGTTTTCAGTGCGGTGATGGGAAGGTTTAAGATGTCCGCCTTCATCTGCATCCACACCCGGGATCTGGCCCCGCCGCCGGTGGCATGGAGCCTTCCGAAGGAAATACCGGAGCCCTTAAGATGCTCTGCATTCAGCAGCATCTCAAAGGCCACCCCTTCCATGCAGGCCCGGTAGATATCGCTGACCGTAGTGGCTGCCGTAAGCCCCAGCACCGCCCCCTTGGAGCCGGTGTCCATGTAGGGCGTGGCCGCCCCTGCAAAATGGGGGAGTACCAGAAGGCCCGACGGCCTGCCGGCCCGGCATTTTTCATACTCCGCCTCCAGCAGCTCATTGACAGAGATCCCCTGGCTCTTGGCCAGCTTCTTTTCCTGCTTGGCCAGGGTGTCTATGCACCACTGGATCAAGGCGCCGCCGGTATAGGAAAACGCGTAGGCCACATATTTTCCCGGGATCACATAGGGCGCCACCGCAAAATTGCCTTCGTACATCACATTGAGCTTTGGCACATTGTCGTAGACCGGAGTAATGCACTCTACCGTGCCGGCGCCGTCCACAGCCCGGCTGGCGTCAAATACGCCGGCTCCCACTGCCGCTGCCACCTGGTCATGGCCCACGGAAAGAATCTGCACCTTTTCGGAAAGTCCTGTGGCCCGTGCCACCGCGGGAAGGAGCGTCCCGGCCACCGCACCGGCAGGCGCCGGCTTTGACATCAGCCCCAGGTCAATCCCTGCGGCCTCAAACATCTCCTGGCTCCATTTGAAAGCCATAATGTCAAATCCCATGGTGCGGGAGGCCAGGGAGTAATCGATCTGGGCCTGACCCGTCAAATGGAATACCACATAGTCCTCCATCAAAAACAGGTGTTTTGCATTTGCGTAAATCTCCGGCCGGTGCTTTTTCAGCCACATGGCCTTGGGCAGGCTGTACATCTCATGGGGCCTGACCCCGGTGACGGAGGCAATGGTCTTAGGATCCATCTGCTCTGCCAGGCCCCGACACTCCTCAGATCCCCGGGGATCGGTGTAGAGCATGGCCTTATGGAGGGCTTTTCCTGCCTCATCCGTCAGCACACAGGTCTCTCCGAAGCTGGTGACCCCGATTCCGGCAATATCCGGATATTTTGCCGCCATTTCCTTAAGCACCGCCAGCACGCCCTCCAGGATCCCCTCCGCATCCATCTCATGCTCCCCGGCGTCACGACTCACCGGATAATCCCGATATGCCCGATCCAGATAAACGCCGTCCTCATCAAAAACCGTCAGTTTACATCCGGTGGTTCCAATATCTAATCCTGCAATCTTCATGTTCTTCCCTCCGCTCTTCCGTGAAACACGGCGGCCAGCCGCCTACAGCCATTCTGCTTTCCTCATTGTTTCACTCAATATCCACCCAGTCATACCCCAGATAGGTGGTGAAAGCCTCCTTTAAAATCTCCTTCATATGCCCGACGCCCACGCAGGTGTGGTGCTTAAAGCCGCCTCTGGCCAGCCGCAGCAGCTTATCCTCCAGCTTCGGGATCTTACAGACGCCGGCGCAGCCGAAAAATGCTTCCTCAATGGGATCATCGGTAAATTCCGCCTCGCTGGCATAAAGGAGGATCCTCCCGTCCCTGGTCAGGCAATTGGAAATCGTAGTCTTCATGGGGGCGATCCTTCCCTCGTTGGTGCCCCAGCCGGAGCCCGGATCGCCCTTGGAAAACATTTTATGCTCCGTAACGGCGCCCCTGTCCGTCATCAAGGACTGGGCGCAGGAGCCGCAGTGGAACAGGATCACCTTGTCCGTTTCTTCCCCGTAATTGTTGTTCCAGTCCAGCACCGCCGTGGGCTGCTCCGAAGCCAGCGCCATGGCCCGCATGCTGATGGCGGAGGTCAGGTCGATCTCACAGGAGGCCGGAATTCCTCTGTCGTTCAGCTCCGAGAGCAGTACGCAAGGGCAGACCCGCAGCACCGTCTCCATCTCATTCCAGCACCGGAGGGCCAGGGCATCTAAGTGGTACTCTGCAATGTATTCGTCGATTACCACGGAGATCTTGGAAAGAGTACGTCTGTTTTCCTCCGGCACCCTGGTAAAATCCGCGTATTTCATCAGATGCGCCTCTTTCTTAAGCACCTGCTCCTCATCGTCCGCCTTCTGCCCCACCTTGAAAAACAGCTCCGACAGATCAAAGGACTCCACGGTGATCCCGTATTTTTGCAGGCCCGCTTCATCAAACCGGGTGGTCTTAAAGGCGGTGGTCCTTGCTCCCAGGCAGCCGATGGTGAAACGTTTCATCCCGTTGACCACACGGCAGATGGCCGCAAAATCCCGAAGGTTCCCGGCAAAGGCCTCCGACAGGGGATGCACCACATGAGGCTTCATCACTGTGAAGGGTACCTGATACTGGGTAAATACATCCGTCACCGAGAATTTGCCACAATAAGCATCCCTTCTGTGGGCAAAATCCATTTTTCCGATTTCATCGGGATAAGCCTGCATCAGGATGGGCGTTCCTGCATCCTGCAGAGCCGTGATGGCGCCGTTTTCATCGGCAAAAATCGGCATGGAAAAGATCACGCCATCGTACTCCCCCTCATGCTCCTTTAACCATTTTGCATAGAGGCGGCCTTCGTCCCTGGTCTCCACTCCGCCGTAGCGGGTCAGATCCGCATCCATGGCAATGTAATCATAGCCCGCGTCTGTAACGGCCTTCACCATGTCCTCCCGGGCGCCATAGATCAATTCTCCCGGCATGAACCCCCTGTTGCAAAAGCAAAGCGCGAACGTCATTTTCCTTGTCTCCATATGTTGGTATCCCCCTTATTCTTTTTTCTTTATATTGTACAAAAACAGAACCCTGCAAAATATAGGGTTCTGTTCTTATTTTCTTTGATTTTGTCCGTAATGGGAGTATAATAGATATGGGCTGGCAGATTTATAGGGAGGACCCCATCTGCCCACCACAATTAGTGAAGTGACAAAACCCGGAGGATTGTTATGATTTCTACTTTTAATCTGGATAAATTAAAAAAGCTGCTAAAGGATTTTTACACCATCACCCAGATCCGGATCACCGTGTTCAATGATTCCTTCCAGGAGCTTGTTGCGTATCCGGAGGAACGTTCTTCCTTCTGCAGGCTGCTTCGGCAGGATCCTGCCGCCTGCGCTGCCTGTGACGCCTCCGACCGCAGGGCCTGTGAGACAGCCTCCCGGCGCAGCTCCACCTATATCTACCGCTGCCATGCCGGGCTGACAGAAGCCATCACGCCGATTTATATGGGAAATATCCCTGTGGGTTATCTATTTTTCGGGCAGGCATTTTCTTACCCCGACCACGACAACGGCCTTGCCAGAATCCGGGAATGCTGCCAGGACTACCAGGTGGATCTTGACCGGCTGCTATCGGCCTGCAACAGCCAGCCCCTGATCCTGGACGAGGTCGTCTGCTCCGCCAGCCATATCATGCAGGCGGTAGCTTCTTATCTGTGCCTGGAACGGATGGTCAGCCTGCGGCAGAAGGATCTTCCTATCCAGATCGACGAGTATATCCAGGAGCACCTTGCGGAAGACTTAAGCGCGCCAAGGCTCTGCAGCCGGTTCCATATCGGGAAAACACATCTCTATGAGATCAGCCGGCAGAATTACGGCATGGGAATCGGGGAGCATATCCGCGCTCTGCGGATGGAACGGGCCCGCCAGCTTTTGACAGAACACCCGGAGCTTCCCATCGGCGACGTAGCGGAGCTGTGCGGATTTTCAGACTATAATTATTTTATTACGGCCTTCCGGCGGGAAGTGGGGGCATCGCCCAGGCGGTATCGGAAGGAGCGGGAAGGGTTGGCGTGATTGCGGCATGCTTAAATTGTAGTCTTCAGCTTGAGTAATTCTGCATATTTTAATAATCTTTCATGCTGTACTTTCTTCGATTCAATTTTATTGAAAACTTCTAAAACCATTTTATGAAAAAAGAGGCCGCCGGTTCCTTCCCGACAACCTCTTTTCACTTTCTTTCTATTTTCCGGCCTGCTGCCGCCGCTTAAGTACAAACGCCGCCACAAGGACAACTGCCGCTGCCGCCGCCACAATCGCCCAGATGTACCAGACGCCCGCACCGGTCATGCCTGCTGCCGCCGCATCTGCAGCCTCCGTACTCTGGCCCTCTGCACCGGACTCCTGTGCCGCGCCGGCTTCTCCGCCTGCTGCCAGAGGCGTCTGATCCTCCATAAGCTCCTCCGGTTCCTCTGCAAGCTCCACCGGGCTTTCTGCAGGATCCGGATTTGCTGTGCCAGTCCCCACAGGACCCGCCTCCAGTGTCTTTGTAGTTCCTGCCGGTTTTCTGGCCCCTGTCTGGCTGGTACCAGAACCTGTATTCTGGCCATTGCCGGAATTGTCCGCGCCAACCGTATTTCCCGGATCCGACGGCTTCTCCGGCTGGCCTGGAAATCCCGGATCCGACGGCTTCTCCGGCTGACCGGGATTTCCAGGATCCGACGGCTTCTCCGGCTGACCGGGATTTCCAGGATCCGATGGCTGGCCGGGAGACTTCACGATGGTAACGTCCCCCATATCATACAGGCCGGCCTCCCCTTCCAGGAATCTGCTGTAAGCTGCCAGCGCAATATAACACTGCTCCGTCGCCATACCGCTGACCATCCCGTCTGCCGTATGGGAAAACCCGCCGTCCGCAGACTGGAAGCTTAAGAGCGCATCCATCACGGAATTGCCGTTTTTTACAAATCTGCCATCTGCCGCAGGATCGATTCCCAGCGCGGTCAGGGCTGCGATTACCTGGGCACAGGATTCGCTGTTGCTGGCGCCTGCGCTTACATAGCCGCCATCCGTTTTCTGCAGCCTTGAGAGACAGGCCAGCCCGCTCTCTACGGCCTTTTCCACCTGAATATCCTCACGATAAGGCGCCAGCGCCAAAAGCGCCATGGCCGTCATATCCGGATCCGCTGCCGTCCCGGCCAGCGCCCAGCCGCCGTCTGCAAGCTGTGCGTTTAAAATCTCCGTAGTCAGACCTGCCCGGGTGACATCGCCGCCGGACGGCAGCTCGTAGCCGTGGGAATCCAGGGCAATCAATGCCCAGATGGGACCGTTGATCCCCTGTTTTTTCACATAGCCCATATCGGTAAGCCCGGCAAGAAGGTTGTGTCCCGCCACATTGGCTACGTCCTTCCCGATGGCGGTAAGCCCCAGGATCAGCCGGGAGTTTTCCGTGGACTTGGCGCGGTGGAGCTGCCCCTTGTCGTTGACGGACCTTTCCACAAATGACACGACGTTGGCATAATAATCTGCCGCCTGCTTTTCGTCCAGCCTGCCGCTCCTGGCAAGGCCGATGGCCAGCCACTCGCCGCCGGTGCTTCCCACCTGAATGGAGGATTGCCCTATCTGCTTTTCCAGATAATCCGCGGCCGCCCGATAAGCCCCGTCAATGCTTTCCGCCTCTGCCTTCAAAAGCTCCGCGATTTTTAAAACTGCCGCCGCAAGCTTCTCCCTTGCTTCCCCGGATACGCGCTCCTGTTCTGTTTCCGGCAGCGCCCCGAAGGCGTCCCGGGCTGCCAGAACCGCTGCCCGATCCTCTTTTGTCAGTTCTTCCGCCGGCGGAAGCGCCTGGATCATCTGCTCCACCCTGAAGACGTCCATGGCAGGCGTCTGGTCCTCTGCCCGGTAATCGTCCGTATAATGGAAAATGATCTCGTCGCCCTCCTGCACCTGCTGCTCCAGCACGCCATAGGCAGGATAGGTTCCGTTCAACAGATACATCCACCCGGAATAAGCGCCATTCTCAAAGGCCGCCAGCCCGCCAAGGGCGGCAATATAATTTCCGCCGTCATTTTCAAAGGAGATCCCGCTATCCTTTACCGCCTCCTTCAGCACGTCCAGTACAGTTGCCGGCGCCTCCAGGCTGTATGCCTGCCGCCAAATCCAGGGCGTCAGGTTATTTTTATGGAAGGTATGGGTTTCTTCTTCCCCGGCAGGCGCGCCATGGGCCTCATCTCCCAGCAGGGTAAAGTATACGGTCATTTTCCCCGTCCCGGCCAGCGCCGCTTCCCTGGTAATCATTAATGTAATTTCTTCGGTTGTATCTCCTTTGGAGGCGGTGACCCGAAACCGGTTCTCTCCCTCCAAAAGCCCGTAGCTCTCGGCCGGATCTGCGCCGTTGATTGAGACCGCCACGTCAGGAGCCGCCACCGGCACGATTTTTACAGAATCCATCGCGTATCCCACCGTGGCTGTATACTGTATCCCATCGGTTGTCTGGGCCTTGCGGACCGTGCCGTTGACATTCAGCTTGATTTCTTCCACCAGGGCCTTGCTGCTGTCAGCGGATCCGTGCAGACGCAGCAGATAAATCAGGGGCTCCCTCTCGCCGTTCTGCACCAGCAGCCGCAGAAGCTTCTCCTGGCCCTCCACCGGAAGCTTCAGGCCGGATATCTGACCGTCCGGCTGGATTCTCTGGTTGTTGACATACAGGTGATCCTCCGGATCTGCGCCGTTGACGGAAAGGGAAGCATATCTCATATCTCCCAGATCAACGTCGTACACCTGCTGCCCTTCCTTCAGGTTCACGGTAACCGTGGATGCGCCGTCGGTAAACGTCACACCCTTGGGGGCCGCAGTTACGCCCACCGCCCCGCTTTGGGGAATGTTGCGGATGACCGCCGTAACCTCCGTGGATTTGTCCCCAAAGGCGCTGTGCCAGATGTTGGAGGCCGTCACCACCTTCACATAGTGGAATTCCATTCCGCTGACATCTACTGGTATACCATTGGTATCCACTGCCCAGGCCAGGTCAAATCCGTTGGCCCTATGCTTGTGGTCTTCATTGGGCAGATAGGGATTTACCTCCTCCCCCAGCTTTCCGTTGGAAAATGTATCCGCATAGCCCCAGTTTACCGGATAAGCGTCACTGCTCCCGTTTCCAGTAACGGTTCCGTCCGCTGCCGGAAGCAGGATCCCGGAGAGGGTGATCTCCTCCTGCCCTGCCAGGCCGTTCATATAATAGTTGGCCGCCAGTGGCCAGGGCCCGGCATTTTTGCTGCCGTCGCTGCTGTTTCCGCGGTTGTCCGACCAGGCAGTTTTTCCGTTGGATGCCCGCCTGTAATTTACCGTATAATTCCAGTCAACCTCCTCCTCATAATGGGCGGATCCTGCCAGCGCATACCAGTCCTGTCCATTTTCAGATACCCATACCTGGCCCGGCTCGAAAAAGGAGGTTCCCGTGGAGGTGGAGGTATCCACATTTGCATTTCCATAGACATAGAAATCCACGCCATAGCGGTTGCCGGGATCGTCGGTCAGCGGTTCTTCATAGTAATAGGTGATATACCCGCCAAAATTCCCCAGGGATTTCATGTTTGCCGCCAGGGTCGCTTCCGGCCCCACACCGGCTCCCCCGTTGGTATACTGGCTGTTGATCACCAGATAGTCCGTTACCCGGTCCGGCACGCCAAGGGCGCTTTTCTTCTGAAACCGGAAGACATAGTTGTTGGTAACCTGCCCGTCCGCCGAGGTAATCTCCAGCGTCTGATTGGAGGTTCTTAAAGCCAGCGTATAGGTTCCATCCGTCCCCGGAAGCTGCGCTGTCTGTCCCAGCTTCACCGACGCCCCCTCCGTCACCGTGTAGCTTAAGGTCAGCGCGCTCTGATCCGAGGGAACGATGACATTATAGCTGTAGCCTGCCGGATCAAAAGCCGGATACCAGTCCCCGGATTCCGTCGTGGCAGTGAGGATCTGTGCCGATCTGGCGTCCGCCCCTGTCTGCTCCACCCAGACGGTATAGGTATTGGGTTCCCCGCCGTCAAAGCCCTCCCGGCCCGCGGCTTTATTTTCCATATAGGTCTTATCGTCCAGCACCTGGATCTGTACCCGGACCGTTTTGCTCTCTCCAAAAGACAGCCGCTCCGTCCTTCCGCCGCCCTCCGGAAGCTCCCTCCAGCCTGCGCCGTCCGCAGCATACCGCAGATGCTGGTAAGCCGTATTTCCCGTCAGCGTCAGGGAAAAATGCTCCAGATTCTCCAGCGCATAGGTACGGTAATTGTAATGGCTTCCCGTCACGCCTGTGACCGTCTGAACATTTCCATTTTCATCGGCCCTGAAAAAGGTCCCCTCCGGCTGCCCCTGGTACCTGGTGCTTAACAGGCCGCGGCCCTCCGGAGTAAGGACGATGCCGGTATTTTTTAACGTCTTTCCAGTATCCCTGGGCCGGTTCACATGGAAGGTATACACAGTGCTTTTGCCTGCGTCGGCCCGATCCGTCAAGGTAATTGTCAAAACAGAATCGCCAAAGGGCTGATCGGGAAGCTTCGTGGAGGCTCCGCTGTTTAC
Source organism: uncultured Lachnospiraceae bacterium (assembly GCA_949738465.1). Classification (GTDB taxonomy): domain Bacteria; phylum Bacillota; class Clostridia; order Lachnospirales; family Lachnospiraceae; genus 14-2. The sequence continues at coordinate 19,956 of CATJBQ010000045.1, read as the reverse complement.
CGGAACCGACTGCTTTTTCCCGTAGAGATCCGTGTACTCCGCCACCGCCGTATATTGATCTGTCTGATACAGCGTTGTTGCCTGCAGGGTCAGCGTGCCGGTGCTGTAGGTCCTGATAGGCAGGTCATAAGAAAGGGTCGTTGGGGAAAAGGTTTCCCCCTTTACCCATGTCCCGCTCATGAAGGCGGTGGTCATAAATTCCAGCGCTTCAAAATAGGGCTCGTCCGCGCTTTGGACTACCATCTGTATACCGCCTGTACTCCCGGCGCTGTCGGTTGCCGTAATCAGAGCGCTTCCAACGCCCCTTGCCGTCACCAGACCGTTTTCATCTACGGACGCCACATCTTCATTGCTGCTGCTCCAACTCTGGATGCTGCGGTCCGAAGCGCAGTAAGCCGCAAGCTGGGCCATCGGAGCCGGCGAGCCTGCCCCAAGCTCCAGATAGGTCTTTCCGGAAACGCCGTCGGGATCCTCCACTGCAACTCCCGAAACGGTTACGGTCGCCGTATCCGTCATTGCCGGGTCGGTGTCCAGGGATACGGTCACCGAAAAGCTCCCGGGCCGCAGCGCCTGGAATCGGATGCTGGTTCCCTTCCCCGGATCGTTCACCAGGCGGGCAACCCCTGCCGCCGCAGCCTCGTCGTAACTCCAGATACTGTGTCCCCCAAAGCCTCCCGAGAGGGAGATCGTCGTAACGCTCTGTCCCTTGGAATCCAGCGTTGCCGAACGTCCGTAAGAGCTGATCTGGTACCCGGTAAGCTCAAACCGGCCCTCCGATGATACATTTGTATCTGCCTTTGAAACCGCCCGGATCTGCAGATAGGAGGAACTGCCGGGGGAGGTTTCGCTGGTCACCGTTGCAATGCCCGTCTCCCCGTCCATTGCAATGGCCCATGTGGAGGAGGTTGACCATGTGACCGGCGTCTCCCTGCCGTCCTGGTCATAAGCCCGGAACAAAAACTGGTCCCCCTTCTTTCCAACCAGCTTCCCGTCTATCTGCCGGGCCGGATCGCAGGCAATGGTGATGGACGTAGGTACCGCGGCCTCCGCAGGCTGCTGCGCGTCATCCGCAGGCGTTTCTGCGGCCTGCCGCACGTCATCCGCAGGCGTTTCCGCGGCCTGCTGCGCATCATACGTAGGCGCCTCCGCCTCAATTTCGACTTGCCCGGCTTCCGCTGCCAATACCGGCGCCGGCAGCAGCGACACTGCCATAAGAAACGCCAGGATTCCCGCCAGGCATCTGTTGATCCATTTTTTCATGTGCATACTCATTCCTCTCCTTACGCATAGTTGCCGTCAGCCCATAGGAGTACCGGAAACAAATGTGCATGAAAAGGAATCCTGCAAAAAAAATGTCCGGTTCCCCGGACATGATTCACATTCGCATACTTCACCTGTTCATCACTGTACACCTTGAGGCCGAAGGTATTGTACATAAAACAAACAGCCGTATCCGGCTTAAGTGTGCGTACACACCATACGGTAGCGGTCCTGCGCGGGATTCCCACCCGACTTCCTGCACCGGGACATTTGTCCCGGCACTTAAGCTGTTTATTCTGAACCCAGTGTAGCTTTTTTCCGTTGTTCTGTCAAGATTCTTCCTGACAGCTTCAAAAATTTTCTTAGAATATCTAAAATTTTTACCAAAATGCCTCCATTGTGCCTGCTTAGAGAGCCAATGCGCGAAGACGCTTTTTGTCAAGGATTGTAACGCCCCCTCTGGAAACCTCCACAATCCCTTCCCCGGCAAAATATTTCAGCATTCTGGATACAACCTCACGGGCAGACCCCATGTAGCGGGCAATCTGCTCATGGGTCAATGCAATGGTATCCGAACCGGTCCGCGCCGCTTCATCGGAGAGAAAAATGGCAAGCCGCTTATCCATGCTTATGAACAGGATCTGCTGCATCACCCACATCACATCCGAAAAACGGCCCACCGCCGTCTCCAGCGCAAATATCTTAATCTGGGGATTCCGCTGGGAGACCGCCGCAAAAGCAGGGCCCCCGATCACACAGCACTGGCTGTCCTCCTCCGCATCCACAAACACGTCAAAGGTAATGGCGTCCAGTACGCAGGAAGCAGACAGCATACACAAATCCCCCTTGTGCAGGCGGTAAAGAGTGATATCCCTTCCCTCCTCCGACATCATATAAAGCCGGAGGCTTCCTGCGCGCACAAGGATCACGCCGGAGCATTCGCTTCCGTCATGAATGTTTTTCCCTTTTGGGTAAGTAATAAGCTGGGAATTCTGGCAGATAAAATCCCGGTCCGTATCCGGTATCGTCCCCCAGAAGGAAAAATATTCCTGGTAAATCGCTTCAAACGGCCTTTCTGACATTGCATCCACGCCTCCCGTCCCTATTCATTTTACTGCTCCAGACGCCGCACTACCTCCCGGGCCACCTCCTGGCTGACCCTCTCCTGCTCATCCGCAAAACGCGCCTCCACATAGAGGTAATCCGACAGTCGGTTTACATAACGCACCGCGCATTTATCCGCGCCGTACACCTTCTCCACCTTCCAGAACCGCCGCTCTGCCCGGCGGGCCACAGAGCGGGCCACATCCAGCCGGGCCGACCGCTCGCAGCCGCCGTAGAGGACAAACTCCTTCGGACGCGAAAAGGAAGCCTCCGTCTCATCGATGGCTTTCTCCAGGAAAGAAAGCTCCGCCTCCCCAAAGCGGTACTTCCCATTCCCTGGCTCCGCGATCCCGGCGCACATCCGGATCAGATCCTCCTGGATCCGGGACAGCCTCCCCTTCAACACCGCCGGGGCCGCCGCCTTCGCCAGGCCGATCTGGGCGCTGAGCTCATCCATCGTCCCCAGAAGCTCAATCCGGTCGTCCCACTTTGACACACCTGCCTGGTGCATCAACGTGGTACGCCCCTCATCCCCCGTCTTCGTATAAATACCCATCGCTTCCGCCTCCTGTCACACTCCCAAGGGCTGCCATTTTACAACCCTGCCGCTTCCATCACAAGTCGAAGGGCTGACGCTTCACAGCCCGGGCCGCCGCCTGTCCCAGCCTTCGAAGCGCCCTCCGGCTTCCATTCCCGCAGATCCCCACGCAGCGTCTTGGGGGAAGCCCCTTCATGGAAAAGGCCGCATCCATCCCCAGGACGCCGATCCCGGAGCCCAGCATGGAATCCTCTGCCGCCTGGGAAGCCAGCAGGGACAGCTCCGTCTCATTTTTCTCAAATACTTCAAAAAAAATGCCTTCTTCCTCCATGCCAGCACAGATTTCCTTTAAAACCATCCGGTCCGGCTGGCAGGTATAAATAAATACGGTTGGTTTATTGATTACCATTGACGTTCCCCCATATAGGACAGCACCAGCCCCGTGGCCACCGCATTCCGCGGGCCTTCGCTTCCTCGTATATTGCCCCGGCCGCAGACAATGCGGTAATTGGCAAATTCCTCCATCAGCATGTCGGGAATCTCAAAATCCTCCGCCGAACCGCCCACCAGCACCACATTGGTTATCACCTTCAGATCATGCCCCGGCGCCACCTTCGAAAGGGAGCGGAGGGCATTGGTGAGAAATACCTTGCGCTTGGCCTCCCGGCGCACCTCCCTGATCTTCTCCATGGGAAGGTCCTCCTCTAAGCGCACCAGCCCCTCCTCCGTCAGAAGCACCACCCGCCCGAAAAACCGTGGGTCGATGGAATCCTCCACAAAGGTCATCTGGCCGTTCTCCATGCGCATATGAAACAGGCTCTCCACCTTGGCCAGGGGATACCTCTTGATCTGCTCCGCAACATGGGAATCCTTAAGGCCCAGTTCAATCTGGATCAGCATCGTCACCAGCTCTCCGGCCCCGGCCTGGTGGATCCGGTCAACCTTCCCGTCCGGATACAGCACAGCCGCATCGGTGGAGCCACCCCCCATATCCAGGATTGCCAGAGGCAGGGCCGCCCCCGGCGTGGTCAGGGCCCCCAGGGAAGCCATCACCGCTTCCACCCCGGCCACCGAGGACTTCACCCCAAACTCCGCTTCCAGGACGCGGGCAAGCTCCTCCATGGGAAGCTTTCTGGTCTTTACCATGGCGGCGATGCCCACCGCCTTCTCCAGGCAGGTCTCCCCGGCCAGAGCCCCGGAAATCACCACCGGAGCCAGGGTATCCACCGCCAGGATATCGGTGATGCAAACCCTCGTATCTTCCGAAGGTTCTCCCGCCTGCCCCTGGACGGACTTCTGCTCCTCCATCTCCTGCCGGATCCTGCGGAACATATTTCCAACATTGGTATCCGCCTGCCCGGTAATCTCTGTAATCTGCCCGGCCGCTGCCAGGGCCGCCATAATCTTCTCCGCCCCCTCATCCAGGCTGATGGTACCGTCACGATCCCCGTGAAAAGAAATCTCTCCCGCCGGAAGCACCTGCTCCCGCACATTGCCGCCGGGAGTCTTCAACACCACGGCGCTGCGCTTGCCCACCAGGCTCTTGGCAATGGGCGTAATCACCCGTGTCTCTTCGGGGGTAAGCTCCAGCAGGGTTGCGATCCCGTAAGGATTGGACAGCATCCGCACCGTCTCTCCCGGCAGCGCCACCTCGATGGCCGCAAGCACCCCCTCCGGCAGCTTATCCATCCGGGCCACCTCGTCGATGATGGGGATCTTTTTTTCCAGGCGGTTCTCCACCAGCACGGCCTCGTCCGCCTGAAGGATCATCCCGGCCACCAGCACGCCCCGGCCCACCGCTTTGTTTACTGCCGCAGCCACCGTCTCATAGGCATATTTTGACGCAACCGCAAGGATATAGAGAACATCAGTTCTGGCCTGCGCCAGCTTTTCAAAATGCAGCACCTCTCCCACCGCCTGCCCGGCTCCGGCCGGCGTAGACGGATTGTGGCCGATCATGGAAGAACCGGTGATAATCGTCTCCGTCAGCGTCTCCATGGCAGTGTCCCCGATCACCGGCGCCGCCTCGTTCAGGCGGATCATGGAAAGCTCTCCTGTCCCAAGGCCCAGCGCACCCATGGCCTCCTTTAAGGCAGACTTCATCCCATGCACATTGGCCGGCGTTCCCTTGATGCCCGTGGTCGGGCAGGAAGCGCTGGCCAGAAATTCCAGGCTGCCGTCAAAGGCAACCTTAGCGATACATACTTCCGTTGTAGAATTCCCAATGTCAACTCCGGCAATATAACTCAAAGCAGGATTCCCCTTTTCTCATAAACCTCCACGGCCTCCATCACCAGCCGCGCACAGCTTTTTGCCTGATATTGTTCCAAAAGCTCCTGGGCCAGCATCACAAGCTGCAGCTTGGTGGAACGCCTGGGCCTGAGCATATCGTACATCCGCAAAATCACGTCGTCCGGCACATCCACCAGCTCCGCGGCCCGCCCAAAATTCAATTCCATGGGGCCGTTGCCGGCCTCACGCGCCACCTGGCCCTGGTTCTTAAGCATTTCCTTAGAGATCTTGATATCCTCTGCCGTCACATGATTCTTCATTACCTCGTCCAAGGTAATGTCACTAAGCTTTTTTCCTGTTCTGGAGGTAATCCTCTCTCTCTCATGTTCCCCTAATGGATACTGCATCTTCTATCCCTCCCACTCGATCATGCCAAGCTCTGGCGATAACTGCTCCGTCTCCGCAATGTGCATCAGCGCCGCTTTTACCTGGTACCGTGGCCTGGACATGGGGTCGTTGGCACAGGGAACCGGGATCACCTGCTCCCCCTTCACATACCTGGCCGCATTTTTCCCGATCTGCCGGTAAATCTCCAGGGTCATCAGGGGCGCCTGGGGAAACAGCTCTAAGTTGGACAGGGGATAAAGGTCCTTCTGATGGATCACCGTAGTCCCCTTGGACTGGATGCCGATGCCGATGCCGGAGCCGGACAGCTTCGCCGCCTCCAGAGCCATAAAGCACACATCTGAGGTATCTAAGACCTTCACCACCCGGGGAACCATCCCCTCCTCCTCGATACCGGCCCGGAGGTTCTTTAAAACCTCCTCTAAGGGAAGATTGCAGATGGTCTTCTTAATCTCCCTCTGAAAAGCGGCTCCCACGCCGATCACCACTTCCTTGGGATCCGTCCCCTTCTTCGCTTTCGGGTAGGAGGAATAATCGCTTTTGACAGGATTGATCCGCTCCCGGCCTGCCAGGGAAGGCGGCTTCGCTTTGTCCGATACGCTTCCATAGAAGGAGGACGATTTCTCCAAAGCCTCTTCCCCCGGTAAGGAAGCATCCTCCTGCCGGCGCAGTTGTGCCATCACGGCTTCCGTAATCTGCCGTACTAATTCTTCATTCACCTGCATGACGTCCACCTCCTACATATCCAGCGGGTCAATCCGATGGGGAATCCGCTTGATCTCCTCCCAGCGCTCCCCTTCTACCCGGTAGCCGGTTCCCGGCCCCATATAATCGTTGGGGGTATTCACCCCGGAGAGCACCGAAAACTCCCGGTCCAGAATGGCCGCCGTCTGCATATAATCTCCCACCACGCGCTGCTTGAGCATACTGAGCACACTCTCCGCCACATCGGTAAAGCCGGTCTGTGCCAAAGCCTTCACCACGTCCACGCCGGTGATCCCCCGCTTTAATACCTCTTCCGCCGCCATCAGATCCGCCGTCACATCCCGGCCCGGCGTATCCTTGCTGCCGTGGGCATAAGTCGCGGCCTCCACCTGCTCGTCGGTCACCGGAGAAAGCCCCAGGTGGCCGAACACCGCCTGCACCGCCTTCGCCGCCTTGCTCCGCACCCGGATCACCTCCGCCTCCGTCACGGGCTTCAGCCCGCCGTCCACCTGCATGTCGCGCTGCAACACGTTATAATCGTCAAAATCCTCCGCATCAAAATTGGAGCCTGCAAACATATTGTCATAGTTTGGCTCCGCCGCATAGCCGGAGAAAATAAAATCCGTGCCCGGCAAAAACTGCAGCATGGTCCGGGCCGTACGCCGCATATCGGAATTGGAGAAGCTCTGGTCGTTGGAGGAAGCGCATTCCAAACCAAGAAGGGCCGCCACCAGGTTCTCCCCCAGGACCTCCCGGATGCCGCCGGGAACGGAGCCCGGAACGCCGATGCAGCTTACGGAGCCGTTCTGGATCCCCTGGCTGCCCGCTCCCTTGGTCACATAAAGGCAGCGGCACTCCAAGTACAGCATGGACTTCTTCTCGCTGCTGCCCATCAGCACCTCGGAGCCGGAGCCGGAGGTAAAGCGCACCTTCAGCCCCCGGGAAGCATAGGCAGAATTCAGAAACGCCTTGGAATACGGCGTGTCGTCCCCGTCAATAAATACCTTCTCCGTCCCGTATACCGACAAGGTCTCCGCATAGGTGGTCAGACCCCGGATCCCCAGCTCCAGCTCCGTGGCTTCCTCCGCCGAGCACTGGGTCAGCACGCCGGGACGGCCGATCTGGGAGCCGATCAGAAGGGCCATGGCGGATAGCGGCGCATACCGGGCCACCCCCATGGTGGTCTCCTCCTCCGCAAAGCCCCGCAATGCCCCCTCCGCCGCATCCGCCGCGATCTGCACCGGATCGTCCTTCAGGTTGGTGATATGAGCCTGGTTCCCCGGCATCCGCCTGGCCCGCATCTTCTGCATGCCCATCATCATCTCCACCACATTCAGATGATTTAACACCTCCGCCATCCGGGCCGGAGTAATGCCGCTTATAAGCTCTAAAATCTCCTTCCGGGGTACATGGATATCCACGATCATCCTGGCAATGTCCAGGGCCGGCACCGCCATGGACTGCTCCGTCCTTCCAATATCGATGGCATAGTCCGCGATAAACTGGTCAATAAAATCGAAATCCTCCCGCTTCTTTCCGTCCAGCTCCACGATCCGGCCGTCCTGCACCTTCACGGAGCCTGCGGGGTCATAGGGGCTTCTCATGGCCACAAAGCCCATCTCCGGCCATTCGTCGATATAACCGTCCAGATTGACCGGACGATTGTCCAGTGTTTCAATACGCTTTGATCTCTTCATACGCTTCTCCTATTTGTATCCGATCGGTTTTTCACAAAACTGTGGTTTTGTATTTGTTTGTATTTAATTATATGTTGTTTTTCTTTGTTTGTCAATGGAGAAAGCCAAAAGAATCCAAGAAAAAAGCAGGAAACATACGTTCTTTCCTGCTCCTTCCTCTTTAAAATTTCTTACTCAAATTCCACAATCTTCCCGGCCGCATCCGATGCAAAGGCTGCCTCCATCAGCCGCAGCACCCGCACCGCCTGCTCGCCGGTGACAATCTGCTCCGCCTCTCCCCTGCAGGTATCCACAAAGTTGGAATACAGCTCGTTGTTATCGAACTCCACCTCCGGCAGCGAAAGCTCGTCCACCGAATTCTCCAGGCGGGGAGCCATGGTCTTAGTAAGGCCTGCGCCTGCTAAGATCGGCTTGGTGTCCTTGTCGCTCCAGTCTGTTAAGCGCATCATCACACCCTCGCACTCCCAGTTGTCCACCCGGGCGCTGCCGTAATTGCCATAGATCGTCCAGATGGGGGAGGGTACAAAGTGGCAGGTGCCAACCTCCAGCACTGCCGTCAGACCGCTCTCAAAAGTTAAATGTAGTTTAAATCCATCGTCGCATTCTTTGTTGGTCACATGAGTACAGGAACAGAACACGCGTTTCACCTTCTCCGGCACCATAATCAGCAGACGGTCGATGATATGGACGCCCCAGTCCAGCATCATACCGCCGCCGTATGCCTTCACGCCGCGCCAGTCTCCCGGAATGCCCCGGGAACCCATAATCTTACACTCCACGTTGAAGACGTCGCCCACCAGCTTCTCGTCGTAAATCTTTTTGATGATCCGGTAATCCTTGTCCCACCTGCGGTTCTGCCGGGGATAGAACACCTTCCCGGTCTCCTTCGCCACCGCCAGTACATCCAGAAGTTCTTCACTGGTGATCATCACCGGTTTTTCGCACAGCACGTCCTTGCCCGCACGCATGGCGGCGATGGCCTCATCATGGTGCAGATGGTTGGGGGTCGCGATCAGCACCGCATCCACCGTCTCGTCCGCTAAGATTTCCTCAAAGGAACCGTAGGTGTGATATCCCCGCTCCCTGGCCCACTCCTGGCGTTCTTCGGCGATATCGTAGGTTCCCGCCAGCACCAGCTTTTTGGAAATGTCGGTATCCTGCGCCCCGATTCTTTGGGAAGCCACGTCATTGGAGTTCCACTCCGCGTTCCCGCTTCCGCTGGCAATGGCGATGGCGTGGCCGCCGCCCATTCCCCCGCATCCCACAATGGCAATTCTCAATGGTTCACTCATTATTTTTTCCTCCTTTAACAATGTTCATATATCTGCTGTAGGCTGCGAAGGCCGACGGGATCGGATACCCCGTCCTCGTCTCCTCCACATCTACGAACAAAAGCTTGTCATCCGGATGCTCCAGCTCATCGGCCTGGATCATATATCCTCTCATATGCCATTCCACATGGGAAAAAATATGCTTTGCATCCGGAAGGGGGCGGATCCGCAAAGGTACAACCCCCTTGCTCCTGGCCCAGTCAAGGGCCTGCTCCTCATCCAGATACCCTTCCGTATTGGGGAATTCATAGAGCCCCGCCAGAAGTCCCTTTTTCGGCCGGCGGTTCAGCACCACACGGTCTCCGGTGCGGATCACAAAAACGGTCCGCTCCTCAATCCTTCTCTCCCTGGCCCTGGTCTTTACCGGCAGATACGCCCAGCTTCCATCGGCGCAGGCTTTGCATACGCCGCCCCAGGGGCACTCCCCGCACAAGGGCGCGCCGTTTGGCACGCAGACCGTGGCCCCCAGCTCCATGAGCGCCTGATTGAAGGCCCCGGCCCGGTCCTTTGGCATAAAATCCAGAAGCTCCTCTTCTAAAGCAGTCTTCACCGTCTGCTTCATGATATCCGATGCATCCCCGGACAATCTGGTGAGGACCCGCAGCACATTGCCGTCCACCGCCGGAACCGGGATCCCGTAGGCGATGGAGGCGATGGCCCCCGCCGTGTAGGAACCGATGCCGGTCAAGGACAAAAGCGCCCGATAATCTGCCGGAAGAATCCCGCCATATTCCTCCACCACGGTCCGGGCCGCCTTCTGCATATTGCGGACACGGTTGTAGTAGCCAAGCCCCTCCCACAGCTTTAAAAGCGTATCCTCCGGACAATCGGCCAGTGACGCCACATCCGGCAGCTTCGTGATAAACCGCTGGAAATAGGGTTTCACCGCCTCCACCCGGGTCTGCTGCAGCATGATCTCCGACACCCACACCCGGTAAGGCGTCGGCTCCTCCCTCCAGGGCAGGGAGCGGGCGTTTTTTAAATACCACGTAAGCAGCGGTTCAATAATGTCTTTTCTCTCAAATTCCTGCAGCATGACTCTCTTTCACTCCTGGATCTTATAAGTTGCCGGGCAGCTCATTTTATGGCTTTCTTAAATGTATCTTGCCTTCAAAAACCATCATAGAAATATAAGCGGTATTTGTCAAGGAATTCTTTTTCCAGAAGTGTTTTTTATACTGTGCAAAAAATAGAAGGCTTTGGAAGAAATTGCACTTGGCACCAGCCTCGCCTTAGAAGATGTAAAAAAATCCAGGGGCAGTTGTAGGTTTCGATCAATCCTCCGCCCCCAGACAAACCTTCACTGGCGCATCCATCACAATCTCCCCCGGCGTTCCCAGACAGTCGTAGGCCAGCACCGTCACACCGGCGGCCGCGGCCTCGCGCAGCGTCTCCCCGAAGGCCGGGTGGGTCCGGTCGTTGGGTTCGAACTGATGTACGCCCTTCATCTGGATTACAAACAGGATATACGCCTCGTAGCCTTCGGATACCGCCCGCATCAGCTCCTTCATATGCTTAATCCCCCGCTCCGTGGGAGCATCGGGAAACCGGGCGACACCGTTCTCCTCCAGGGTGACGCCCTTCACCTCCAGGAAGGCACGGCGCAGCCTGGAATCTGATCGTTCCATATAAAAATCAATCCGCGATTCCCCATATCTGGCTTCCGGGCGCACATAGGTCCATCCCTGGGCCAGCAGCCATTCATAAGCCATCTTGTTGGGCGCCTGGGAATCCATATTCACATAAACATCGCCTTTATCTACCCCCACAAGGTCGTAGGCCGTCTTGCGGGACGGTTTTTCACTTTTTTCCAGATAGACCCTGGCCCCCGGTAAAAGCAGCTCCCGGCAGCGGCCGGTATTTTTCACATGGCATCTCTTTTGGACCCCGTCGATCTCAACCAGGGCAATAAACCGGTTGGGGCGTTCCTGGAAAATCCCCGTATGTATATTCTGGTACTTCATAACGAAAACTGCTCCACAAATCTGGCAATCCGCCCAAGGCACTGGCGGATCTTTTCCTGGGAATATGCATAGGAACAGCGCACATACCCCTCACCGCAGGTCCCGAAGGCGTCCCCCGGAATCACCGCCACCTTCTGTTCCAAAAGCAGTCGGTCACAAAATTCCATACTGGTAAGTCCGGTCTTCTGGATGGAAGGGAACACATAAAAGGCTCCCTCCGGCTCCACCACGTCAAGGCCCATGCCGCGGAATCCCTCCACCAGAAGCCTTCTTCTTACGTCATACTCCGCGCGCATGGCCGCGATCTCCGCATCCCGTACCGGGCTGGTCAGAGCCTCTAAGGCCGCATACTGGCTGGTGGTACCGGCAGACATAATCGTAAACTGATGGATCTTATTCATGGCGGCAATCATCTCCGCCGGCCCCGCGGCAATGCCCATGCGCCAGCCGGTCATGGCAAAGGCCTTGGAAAATCCGTTCAGGACAACGGTCCGCTCCCGCATTCCCGGCAGGGAGGCGATGGAGACATGGCGCTTTCCATAGGTCAGCTCGGCATAGATCTCATCGCTGATCACCAGAATATCGTGCTCCACAAGAATCCTGGATATGGCCAGAAGATCCTCCCGCTCCATGATAGCTCCCGTGGGGTTGCTGGGAAATGGCAGGATCAGAGCCTTCGTCCGCTCCGTCACAGCCGCTGCAAGCTCCCCTGCGGTAAGGCGGAACCGGTTCTCCTCCTTCATGGGAAGGTGCACCGGAACACCCTGGCACAGCTCCACACAGGGAATATAAGACACATAGGAGGGCTCCACCACAAGCACCTCATCCCCGGGATCTAAAAGCGCCCGCAGCGCCAGATCGATGCCCTCGCTGGCTCCCACCGTAATCAGAATCTCGTCCTGCCGGTGGTAATGGAGGTCAAATTTTTCCAGATACTCCGCTGCCGCCGCCCGCAGCTCCACTGTTCCCCGGTTATCGGTATATTTGGTCCGGGCCTCCTCAATGGACGCTATGGCGGCCTGGCGCACATGCAGCGGCGTCTCAAAATCCGGCTCTCCCACTCCTAAGGACAGCGCCCCCGGCATGGTATTGGCCACATCGAAAAAATCCTTGATCCCGGAATCCGGCATCTGCCTCACGATTTTGGAAATATAAGACTCTCTCATGACAGCCCCTCCGTTTCCCGCTCTTTTTGGGAGCGCAGCAGAAGCACCCCCGCCACAAAGGCAGCCACTCCCACAAGATTCCAGAGAACGGCCACAAGCAGGCTGTCTCCCAGCATCCCCTCCACCGGCTCCAGCACCAGTGTTCCCAGGAGATTAAATAAAATATGCACCAGAATGCTGGCATACAGGCTGTGGAACCGTTCATAAATCCAGCCCAGAACGAGTCCGATGAAGAAGGCATAAATGCCCTGCACCAGATTCATATGCATAATACCAAAAGCCAGCGCCTGGATCGTATTCGCCAGCCAGAAACGCCCGGTGGCCCTCCGGGCGTAAAAAAATGTCACGCCACGGAACACCAGTTCTTCTGCAATGGGCCCCATAATCACCACATACAAAATGCCGATCCAGGACAAATCGTCCATCCCGGCCATTTCCATCATCTCCACATAGCTCTCTACCACCCGGGGCGCCATGGCCTCCAGCGCCAGAATCAGATAATTGGCAATGAACTGGCCGCCAAAAGCCACCAAAAGCAGAGCCACCGCCTTTCCCGGCGAAAACACGCCCCTGGGCAGCCCAAGCCGCTTGCGCTTACATCCAAAATAATACCACAGGCCGTAACCCACAAGCCCGATGGAAACATAGATCACGCTGATGGGCATCGTCCACTGCATCAGGTAATTCTGAAGCTCCATAGAGTCCGACATCCCGCCCATGACAGCACTCACGCTGACAATCATCATAACGACAGTACTGACTCCCAGCGACAACGCTAAGTAGCCCAGCATCGGTACAAAGGACATGCAGAGCCATCCAAAGCGGCCCCATCTTTTTTTCGTGATTTCTTTCATCTGATCGCCTCCAACTTCTACCCTCTGACATCTTTCCCCATTATAAAACTTTTTCCCTGCAGGGGCAAGACCTCTGGCAAATTAATTAGAGGCTTCGTAATTTTTTCCCTGCGGCCGCATCCACCAATACTTCACAATCCGGATGGAGCTGCAGCACAGACGCCGGAATCTCTGTGGTAACCGGTCCCTGTACCGCTTTCTCTATGATATCTGCTTTTTCCTCTCCCTTTGCAATCAGAACAAGCTTCCATCCCCTTTTCAAAAAAGCGTTCCTGGGCAAATTGGAAGTCTTCTCTGACGACCTTCAGGCAGCCCTGGGCATAGGGCCGGTCCGATTCCCCGAAATAGCCGGCGCCACAGGCTTCCACATAAGCCAGAAGGTAGTTCTCATATGCGTGGTTATACACCCTGGCCTTCACGTCGTCCAGGTCTCCCAGCTTTCCGTTGGTCCAGCGTGTGCAGCCTGCACTTGTCACACGGTATCCGTCCCCGAATCTGGTCCTGAGCACCAGCTCCATGCCCCATCTGGCTTCTTCTTCCAGGCGGGCTGCCAGAAGCGGCGCTTTCCCGCGATATTCCGCCGCTGTCTCCAGTAAGGCCGCCACGATCTCTCCCGTCTGGACCGTCTGCTGTGATACGTCTCCCGCATCATGCCAGCCTCCCGCATAGGATATCCAGACTCCCTCATGCTCCGCCAGAATATCGGTATGACAGGTTCCGTGTTTCCCTTCCACCGGCATTCCGCAACGCTCTCCGTAAAGAAGGTTCAGGCTTTTCCAGACGCCTTCCTCTAATATATCCTGCTCGATCCAGAACGCAGAACTCCTGTTCTCCCCCACCTGCAGATAATAGGCTCCTTCCTCCCGGACCGGCGAAAAATCCAGGATTCCAAAATGCCCTTTTTCATTTCTCACTTCTTCAATCCTGCCGCAGAATACGGTGTCTCCCTGCCGGGAGCAAAGCTGAAACGTTCCTTTTTCAAAAGAAGTAACCGCCGTTTTGCTGCCAGATAAGAAATACCCGCCCCTGGATACCAGAATCCTGCCCGGTCCGCATTCCCATCCGTGCTCTTTTTCCGGCCCCCTGATCCCCTCCAGGGCAATTTCCCGTATCGTATATGTCATCTGCGCATCCATCGTGGTATCCTGTCCATTGCGAAGGACAAAAAACCGGAGCTTTGCGACGCGGTCCCTGGGAAGGGTCGGAAATTCCCACCAGCACTGGTTCCATTTTTCATTTTCTAACGATATGTAGGATGTGCCCTCCCTGCCGTAGGAATCGGGGATGCGAACCTCTCCTTCGTTTTTCAGCTCTACATGGATATGTACGTTCCACGCTCCTCTAATCTCCGGTTTCACCCAGAAGGCAAGACGGTTGTAGCCGCTCCAGTCTTCTTCCCCGATCTCCAGCTCCCAGCAGGCCCGTCCAAAATTGCTGTAGTCTCCATCCGCCGCCCCTTCGGGCCAATGCGTGCTTCGCAGCGGCGCCGTCATGACGATTCCGGTTACTGGTTCCTCCGTTTCTTCTGTGGGAAAAAGAACCCTTCTCTTTAAAACCTCTTTTTTTCCAAAATCTGCTTCCAGGCTTTTCTCCCTGTGCAGCGGAAGCATCTTATGAATGAAAAGACTCTCCCAAAGCTCCTGTTCAAACTCCCTTCGGATTCCCATTTTTTCACCTCGTCTCAAATGTAAAGGTTTACATTTTTTATTAGCATAACATGTAAACCTTTACATGTCAATAAATTTTTGTAAAAATTTTAAATTGTCTAACATTTTTCTTGTAATCCATTTGTCATCATGGTAAACTAGGATAGGACAATAAATCATCCGTTATGATGCGTCATCATCTTGTTATACCTTGGAGGCACTTATGAAACCATCTGTTACGATTACTGAAATTGCGAAGGAATGCGGCGTATCGATCGCAACCGTATCCCGGGTGCTCAATGGGAAGGGTCCGGTGGCCCCTTCTACAAAAGCACAGATCGAAGCCGTGATTGAAAAATACCACTATTCTCCCAATTCTCTGGCCCAAAGCCTGGTCCGGCGGCAAAGCCAGAGCCTTGGCGTTATTATGCCCGATATCACCAATCCTTATTTTTCTACCCTGTTCACCGAGGTGGAGCGCGCTGCACATAACAGCTCTTTTTCTGTTATTCTGTGCAATACGATGTTTCGTTCTTCCAGTCTGCTGGACCAGAAGGTATCCTCGGAGGAGGTCTATTTTCAAATGATGCTGGATAAGAAGGTGGACGGCGTCCTGATTGCAGGCGGGCAGATCGATTTGATGGAGGTCAGCGAGGAATACATAAGCGCTCTTTCCCGCCTCGCTTCCTCCATCCCCGTTGTAGTGATTGGGCGGACGCTCCCGGATATCCCCTGTACCTTTGTGGACAAGGAGACACGGGAGGGCGTTTCCATCGCGCTGAAGCACCTGATGGCCCAGGGACACCGGAGGATTGCCTTTGTGGGCGGCGAGGAGCATATTTATACGACGGATTTCCGTCTGAAGGCTTATCGTGAGACCTTAGAGAAAATGCATCTGGAATATGTGCCGGAGCTTGTTTCCCTGTCTGATTATTATATGCCGGACGGATATACGGCCGCCGCCGTCTTACTGGAGCGGCAGGTCCCCTTTACCGCCATGCTGGCCATGAATGATAATGTCGCCCTGGGCGCCGTCCGGGCAATCCGGGACCAGGGGCTTTCCGTTCCGGAAGATATCGCTCTGGTAAGCTGTGACCAGTTCTATAACGGGGACTATCTCCTGCCCCGTCTCAGCAGCGTGGACCGCCATAACAACGCTTTGGGAAAGTATGTCATCCAATTGCTGCTGAACGCGATCCAGGAGACAGATACGCCGGTGGATGCGCCCCTGCTTCCGCAGTTGATTGTGCGGGAAAGCAGCCTTCTGCGCGTAAGGAAATAAATTCTATACGTACAGAAAATAATTCCCTGTCATACCCGAACCTCTCTATAGACGCGCAGGCCAAAAAGTGCTATGATAATAATAATTTCCATGCCCTTCACAAAACAGGGGCATCACGGTAGAGAAAGGCGGGAACAACATGACAGGGTTCCAGATCCAGTGCTTTTTAACAGTCGCAGAATGCTTAAGCTTTACGGAGGCCGCCGGCCAGTTATTCGTGGCCCAGTCCTCCTTAAGCCGGAATATTTCCAATCTGGAGGAAGAGCTTTCCCTTCCGCTGTTTCTCCGCACGAAAAAATACGTCCGGTTAACGCCTGCCGGCGCGGTGCTTTTTGATGAATTTTCCCGCTTGAAGGAGCAGTATACCGCGGCCTTAGACCGGGCGCGCCAGGCCCAGGCCAGCTTAGAAGGGCGCCTTCGCATCGGCATCATCGAAAACCAGCGTTCGGAGCATTTTCTGCCCAAGAGCATCAGCTCCCTCCGGAAAAGCCTGCCCAACCTGAAGGTGGAGCTGTTCCGGGCCAATTTCCGGGAGCTTCGGGAAGCCTTATCGAAAAATGAGATCGACATTGCCGTCACCGTAGATTTTGATATGGATGCCTACCGGGACCAGAATGTGGTGACCCAGCCCTTCTTTACCTCCCAGGGACGCTGTGTCATCAGCAAATTCCATCCCCTTGCCGGCAAAGAATTTATCGAGATCGAGGATCTTAAGGAGGAGCCCCTGATCGCCATCTCCCCCGAGGTTTCCCAGGGGGGCTACGACCATGTGCTGGAGCTGTGCCGGCTCCACGGCTTTACCCCGCCCAAGATCCACTGTGCCGGCTCTGTGGATAACCTGATCCTTATGGTGGAATCCGGCATCGGCTTTTCCGTGCTGGACGAAAATTCCCTGATTACCGTCAACTCTGCCGTGCGTTCCATCCCCATCAACGATCAAGGACCGTTGTCCCTTGTGGCAATCTGGCATAAGAATAATCTGAATCCGGCCGTCTCCCTTTTTATCAATCATTTGATTGCGGCGGATAAGTGAAAAGGAGTTTTTACGATGAGACGAATACTTTCATTTTCCATCACTGCCCTTCTGTTTTTTTCCTGCCTTCTTCCGCTTTGCGGATGCGGCAATTCCGGGGAGGATGCCCCGGGCACGGCAGATGTGTCCCAGGCTTCTTCCACAGCCAGAACGGATGAAAAAGCAGGCGGCGGTCTTTCCGACACCACGGATGTATATGACGCCCAGACTGACCCGGATGCTTCCCGGGCTTCTTCCGACGCCAGGGCTTTCGACCTGGCTGGCGCGAAAACCTCCGGTGCGGATAAGAAGAATCCAACGGAGGAGGGCGGTGCGTCCGGAAGCTTAAGCGGCGGCTCCGGCAGCAGTCTGGGCGGTGGCTCCCAGGGGAGTACGGGAGGTACGCCAGGCTCCGCCAGTCCCTCTGCCGCAGGCGCCTTACAGGTGATCGGCACGCAGCTCTGCGATGGCGCCGGGAATCCGGTGCAGCTTAGGGGGATCAGCACCCACGGCCTGGCCTGGTTTCCGGATTACGTCAACGATGCCTGCTTTTCGGAATTGAAAAATCAGTGGAATGCCAATGTGATCCGTCTGGCCATGTACACGGCGGAATACGGCGGCTATTGCAGCGGCGGCAGCCAGTCTGATTTAAAAAAGCTGGTGAAAAACGGTATCCGTTACGCTGCCAGCCAGGATCTCTATGTCATCGTGGACTGGCATATTTTGTCGGACAATAACCCCAATACCCACAAGGAGGAAGCAAAGGCATTTTTTGACGAGATTTCGTCGGAATTTTCCGGTTCCACCCATATTTTGTATGAGATCTGCAATGAACCCAACGGCGGCACAAGCTGGAGCGATATCAAGTCCTATGCCCTGGAGGTGATCCCGGTGATCCGCGCCAACGATCCGGATGCCGTCATCATCGTGGGCACCCCCAACTGGTCCCAGTTCGTGGATCAGGCCGCCGCGGATCCCATCTCGGAATACGACAACCTGATGTATGCCCTGCATTTCTATGCCGCCACCCACAAGGACGACCTCCGCGGCAAAATGAGCGCCGCCGTCTCCAAGGGCCTTCCGGTTTTTGTGACAGAGTACGGCATCTGCGACGCCAGCGGCAACGGCGGGCTGGACATCGACCAGGCCAACCAGTGGGTGGCCGCCATGGATCAATGCGGCGTCAGCTATGTGGCCTGGAATCTTTCCAACAAAAGTGAAAGCTCTGCCATTTTGAAGAGCTCCTGCAGCAAAACCAGCGGTTTTACCCAGGAGGATCTCAGCGACTCCGGGAAATGGCTTTTCCAGATGCTGACCTCGGGGAACGGCAGCCTGGGAGCGGGTGCGGACGGGAACAATACCGGCAGCGGGACACCGGGCGGGAACGCTGCAGATGGCGGATCACAAAGCGGGGATTCCGCAGTGGGCGGACAACAGGGGGATAATTCCGCAGGTGGCGGACAACAAGGGGGAGCTTCCACCAGCGGCGGACAGCAGGGTGGGGACAGTAACAGCCAGACCGCCATCACCAACGATAACGGGATCCAGGTGACGGCTTCCATCATCAACAGTTGGGAGAACGGCGGCGTTCCTTATTACCAGTATACGCTTTCCTTAAAAAATACCACCAACGCGGACTGCCAAAGCTGGTCCCTCCATCTTTCCTGCGAATCCGGCATGAGCCTCAGCGATAGCTGGAACGGAGATTATACCGTGGAAGGCGGGACGCTTACCATTACCGCAAAGGATTACAACGGATGGATCCCGGCCGGGGGAAGCATCGATAATATTGGATTTATTGTTTGTGGGGGGAAGCTTTTGTGAGCGGAGAATGAAGCAAATCGAAAACGAGTGCTTTTCAAAGGCTGCAAAATGGGGAGAACCGCAATACTATTCCTCTTGAATCAGAAAGAGGACTGGACGCTCTATATCAACTACCTCTCCTATACGAAGTCATATGGCCACACCCCGATTATGGCAACCGTGACGGTCAAAGAAGAATTTTACCAGTTTTCCGTATTTCCAGGGAAATCTATCTGGGATGAGAATCAATGGAGTGATATGCGAACGCTTCATAAGGCGCCAGAAAAATTTTGTACGCCAGAATTCCAGCGAATGAGAGAAAGCATGAAGCGTAACATACCCCGCATTTTTTATGCAAATTCTTTCAGTAATCCCAGAAGCTTTTTTTCCATCATTCCTTCCCTCCACAAGTATCCAGGTCTCCGCAGAGCCCCTGAAAATAATTGATTACATATGCCTCCACCACGTCGCAGACCTTCGTCTGATGCTTATGCCTGGCCAGGCTGATGTAGCGGAAGCCTGGAAAACGAAGGCTGGAAAAATCAGGTTTGATATCGCTAACAAAAGTTCGTCTTCTGCAAAAACGCCGTATTCGGAGAGCATTTTCACATAGCAGGCGGACAGGGAGTCCAGGTGCTCCAATTTTGGCTGGAACCCCACCATATTACAAGCGTGGATGATGTCCAGAATCGGCTTGTCCATTCCCTCCGGCACAGTGACGTAAAAAGGATAGTCCTTAAAATCTGACAGCGCGAGATTCTCCCTGGCGGCCAGCGGATGTAGGACGGATTTTGCGGACATTCAAATAAAAAAGAATGTGGAGGTAACAGACTAACGGCGGTAGGGATGAACTACCGCCGTTTTGAAAGTTATTTTATTATTCTGTTCTTATCACCCCACTCACACATACCGTCCAAAATAGGAATGAGTGACTTTCCACGTTCTGTTAAACTATAT
>CATJBQ010000044.1 GCA_949738465.1 uncultured Lachnospiraceae bacterium | reverse complement strand
TCTTACGTCCACGCGGATTTCCATACGCCCTCTCTGGCCCCGGTAGATGCCGCCGTCCGTAGGCTCTGTGGAGACCACGAACTCAGGGCGGACCTTATCTTCATTGATAATATACTGCCAGCAGAGGCCGTCGCAGTCCTCCTCCTGGACGGTGCCCACCACCATGATCTTATAGCCCGCGGGGATCAGCCCCTGCTCCTTCATGATCTTAGCACCGTACACGGCGGAAACGATACCGCCGCACTGGTCGGAGACGCCGCGGCCTCCGATCTCGGTCTCATTTTCATAACCCTCGTAAGGGTCGAAGGTCCAGTTATTCCGGTTGCCGATTCCCACGGTGTCGATGTGGGCGTCGAAGGCGATGATCTTGTCGCCCGTTCCCATAAAGCCCATCACGTTGCCCTGGGGATCGATGTTCACCTCATCGAAGCCCACCTTTTTCATCTCGGCGGCGATGGTGTCCACATGGGCTTTCTCGTCGCAGCTCTCGCCGGGATTTTTCACGATGGCGCGTAAAAAGCGGGTCATGTCGGCCTCATAGGAGCCGGCGGTTTCTTTGATCTGTTCAAAATTTAACATAGCGGTTCATCCTTTCTGTTGTGTTGGCTGTCTGGTCCGGGCGTTAAAGGAACCAGCCGGTAACGCCCGGATAAAATATCGATCTGCAAAAACGTTACGTGAGGGTTTCAAAGGGCTGTTTGCTGCTTCCGCACAGGCCTTCCCATACGATCTCCCGGTAGCGGTCCGGGTCGGTGTCCCCCTCCGAGGAAACCAGCATCACCTGGGAGTGCTCGTCAAGCTTTAACGCTTCCTTCAAATCCCGGTATGCAGGATTGGTCATCACCGCATGGAGCAGTCCCATGGGAACGGAGCCGGATTCGCCGGAGATCACACGCTCGTCTCCCGGTAGGGGGGATCCGTAGATGCGGGTACCGTTGGCGCTGACCCAGTCGGGACAGGACACAAAGGCGCTGGCATGGTTGCGTAAAATGTCCCAGGATACGGTGTTGGCCTCCCCGCAGGCCAGCCCGGCCATGATGGTGAGCATATCCCCGGTCACGTCCACCCGGCTGCCGTCTGCTTTCATGGCAGAGCGGTAGAGGCAGTCGGCGGCGCCCGCTTCGATCACTACCATAACCGGAGGATTTTCCTTAAAACGGTTGGAAAAATATCCGATCACGGCTCCGGCCAGGGATCCAACCCCTGCCTGGACGAAAATGTGGGTGGGGCGGCAGCCGTCTGCTTCAAGCTGATGGTCAGCCTCTAAGGCCATGGTTCCGTAGCCCTGCATAATCCAGGTGGGAATCTCCTCATAGCCCTCCCAGGCGGTGTCCTGGATCATGATGCCGTGCTCTGTCTCGGCGGCCTCCTTAGCAGCCAGGCGTACACATTCATCATAGTTGAGATCCTCGATGGTGACGGCGGCATTTTCCCGGGCGATATGGTCCTTCCGGGTCTGGGTCGTGCCCTTGGGCATGTGGACCACACATTTCTGTCCCAGCTTGTTGGCGGCCCAGGCCACGCCCCGGCCATGGTTGCCGTCGGTTGCGGTAAAGAAGGTGGCCTGCCCGAATTCCTGCCGCAGCTTTTCGGAGGTCAGCACGGAATAAGGAACCTCGCTGACGTCTTTGCCTAGCTGCTGGGATATGTAGCGGGCGATGGCATAGGAGCCTCCCAGCACCTTGAAGGCATTGAGGCCGAACCGGTAGGATTCATCCTTCACATAGACCCGCGCAAGGCCCAGGTGACCGGCCAGGTGGTCGAGCCGTGTCAGCGGTGTGACGCTGTACTGGGGAAAGCTCTTATGAAAAGCGTTGGCCTTCTCCATCTCCGTAAGCGACATGTGGGCGGTCTGCCGGTCCTCCGTTTTGGGGAGGTGGTTCAGCGTCCATTTGATGGTTTGTTCTGTGGTACTCATTTGGAACCCTCCTGATCTTGTTTTGGTTTGTGTTTTTGCGTCTCCCTGAGATCATAATAGCACACTCTCAAAAAAAATCAAGAGGAAATCTAAAAAATTTTTAGGAAACAAAAAAATTTTTGCTTTTGGGGTTGCATTCTGGTCATTTTGGTGCTATATTTGAGTAAATAGAAAAGTTCATTCGGAAAAATACCGAAAATATTGTTTCAATTTTTTGAATTGTTCAAGAAATACATATAATTTATGACAAAAAAATTTTGGTAAGAAGAAAGTGTTTCCTGTCAGAAAAGGAAGGATATTCCGGCCGGATCCGGTCTCCCCGTTGGGGTCTGTGCCTGTTTATAAAAGAAGCGCCTCTGGAAAGATGCTCAAAAACCGGAGGCGGTATAAGGAGGTAGTAATGAACAATGACATAGAAAAGGATCAAAGGCCGGAAGCGGAGGATCTGTATGATTTTTATGGAAAGCCGGGCGCTGCCCAGACCGTACCTCTGGCCATGCAGCACGTAGTGGCGATGATTGTGGGCTGCATTACCCCGGCCATTATCGTGGCGAATGCAGCCGGCCTTATGGAGCGGGACCGCATCATTCTGGTGCAGGCGGCCCTGGTGATGTCGGCCTTAAGCACCCTGCTGCAGCTCTTTCCCCTGGTCCGCACCAGATGGATCGCCATCGGCTCGGCCCTCCCGGTGATTATGGGAGTCAGCTTCGCCTATGTGCCAAGCATGCAGGCCATCGCCGGGGATTTTGGCGTGGGGGCCATCCTGGGGGCCCAGGTGGTGGGAGGCATTGTGGCGGCTCTGGTGGGACTGAATATCCGGCGGATCCGGGTTTTGTTTCCGCCGCTGATTACCGGGACCGTGGTGTTTGCCATCGGGCTTTCGTTGTATCCCACTGCCATCAATTATATGGCGGGCGGTATGGGCAGCCCTGATTATGGGTCCTGGCAGAACTGGCTGGTGGCATTTCTGACCCTGGCGGTGGTCACCTTCCTCAATCATTATGGAAAGGGGATTTTCAAGCTGGCTTCCATATTAATCGGGATTGTCTGCGGATACATGGTGTCCCTTTGCTTTGGAATGGTGGATTTTGGCCCGGTGGTGTCCGCTTCCCTGTTCCAGCTTCCGCGGCCCCTGTATTTTGGATTGGAGTTTGAGCCCTCCTCCTGCGTGGCCCTAGGGATCCTGTTTGCCATCAATGCGGTGCAGGCCATCGGGGATTTTTCGGCCACCACCATCGGGGCCATGGACCGCACGCCCACCGATGAGGAGCTCAAGGGCGGAATCTTCGGGTACGGTCTGGGAAATATTCTCTGTGCGCTGTTTGGCGGCCTTCCCACCGCCACCTACAGCCAGAATGTGGGAATCGTATCCACCACAAAGGTGATCAGCCGCAGGGTTCTGGGGCTGGCGGCGGGAATTCTTCTGGCCGCCGGGCTGGCGCCTAAGTTTTCGTCCCTGCTGACCACGATCCCCCAGTGCGTGCTGGGCGGGGCCACCATTTCGGTGTTTGCCTCCATCGCCATGACCGGAATTAAGCTGATTACCGCGGCGCCCTTAAGCTACCGGAATACTACAATTGTTGGCCTTTCCATTGCGGTGGGTATGGGCGTGACCCAGGCCAGCGGGTCCCTGGCACAGTTTCCGGAGTGGGTGACGACTATTTTCGGGAAGTCGCCGGTGGTGCTGGCCACATTGGGGGCGGTGGTGCTGAATCTGATTTTGCCCAGGGGGAGGAAAAAAGGATAGAAGGTTTGGCTGTCCGGAGGGGGGAATTGGAGGAAGGTTGTGTATGGCGGATGATGCAGACGGCCACAGCATTGTCCAGTCCCCTTGCTGGATAGCGAAATTTTTAGAAATATTATAGGAGGAAAAGTATATGTTGATTGTTGGAAATGGAAAATTGTTTACGAGGGATGCCCAGTGTCCTATGATTGCGGACGGGGCGGTTGTGATTGAGGAAACGAGAGTGAAGGAGCTTGGGTTTACCACGGAGATGAAGAAAAAGTATCCCCAGGCAGAGTTTGTGGATGCCAGAGGCGGGGTGATTATGCCGGCTTTTGTGAATACCCATGAGCATATTTACAGCGCATTTGCCCGAGGTTTGAGTATCAAGGGTTACAATCCCAAAGGATTTCTGGATGTGCTGAATGGGCAGTGGTGGACCATTGACCGGCATCTGACGCTGGAGCAGACGAAGTACAGCGCGGTGGACACCTTTATCTCCTGCATCAGAAACGGTGTGACCACAGTGTTTGACCATCATGCCAGCTTCGGGGAGATTGGGGGAAGCCTTTTTGCCATTGCGGATGTGGCGAAGGAGCTGGGAGTGCGCGCCTGCCTCTGCTATGAGATTTCCGACCGGGACGGGATGGAGAAGGCCAGGGAATCGGTGGAGGAGAACGCAGCGTTTATCCGGTATGCAAAGAAGGACGACAGCGGTATGCTTGCGGGAATGATGGGGATGCACGCCCAATTTACCATTTCCGACGCTACCATGGAGCTGGCGGCGTCGAAGAAGCCTGCGGACGTGGGCTATCACATCCATGTGGCGGAGGGCATCGAGGATCTTCATGACTGCCTGAAAAAATATGGCAAGCGGATTGTGGACCGGCTGATGGACTGGGATATTCTGGGAGAAAAAACGCTGCTGGGACACTGCATTTATATCAACAGCCATGAGATGGATCTGATCAAAGAGACAAATACCATGGTGGTACATAATCCGGAGTCCAATATGGGAAATGCCTGCGGCTGCCCGCCCACTATGGAGCTGGTACACCGGGGGATCCTGACGGGCCTTGGCACCGACGGCTATACCCACGACATGACCGAGTCCTACAAGGTGGCAAACGTGCTCCATAAGCACCACCTCTGCGACACCAACGCGGCCTGGGGCGAGGCGCCCACGATGCTGTTTGAAAATAACGCGGCCATTGCCAACCGCTATTTCGACGCGCCCCTGGGCGTTTTGAAGGAAGGGGCAGCCGGGGACGTGATCGTGGCAGATTACAACCCGCCTACGCAGTTAGATGAGACGAACCTCAATGGCCATATTTTGTTCGGCATGACGGGCAGGGACGTGGTGACCACCATCTGTAACGGAAAGGTGCTGATGCAGGACCGGGAAGTAAAGGTCATCGACGTGGAGGAGGCCATGGCAAAATGCCGGGAAGCCTCAGCGGGGCTTTGGAAGAGTATTAATGGGTAGCAGAAAAAGAAAAGTTGCATGAAAAAAGGGGTTTTGTCTTTTCATTGCTGGGCTGGGCAACTGGGGCAAAGGGTATTCCTCGCTGCTCCGGTTTCGAATCTAAGAGCCTCTAATTGTTCTGGCTTTCAGAGATTGGCTGCGGACGCAACCGCCCTCTATGCGACGTCCTGTCGCAGATCGGGCTTCCGCCGCCGGTCTACACTCCGTTTCGGTCCGCGCTAAACAATCGTCCCCCGGACGATTAGCGCCCTGGCGGCGAATTGCTGGATTATGTGCAGAACATTAAGAGTCTCTAAGATTCTCCACAGTCGCAGCGAGAAATACCATTTGCCCCAGTTGCCAGTCCCAGTATTGACAAGTCCCCATTTTTCGGGCAACATAAATATTTTTAAATAATATATGGAGGTAACACAAATGAGCGATATCATGAGCAGCATGTCCTTTGGACAGATTATAGAGTGGATTCGGACGGAGCGGGAAAAGCACGGATCGGTATTTGGGGTGCGGAACCCTTACCGGGCAGACCCGGCGAAGGCCCTTACGATCTTCGGGCGCAGGCTGGAGACGCCCATCGGCCCGGCGGCGGGACCCAACAGCCAGTTGGCCCAGAATATCATTGCCGCCTACTACGCCGGCAGCCGGTTTTTTGAACTGAAAACGGTGCAGATTATGGACGGGGCCGAGCTTGCGGCCTGTGTCAACAAGCCCTGTATCAAGGCGGACGACGAGTGCTACAACTGCGAGTGGTCCACGGAGCTTTACGTGCCCCAGGCCCAGGAGGAGTACATCAAGGCCTGGTTTGCCCTGGCCTTTCTGGCAAAGGAATACGGGCTGGGGGACATGGAGGGCTTCCAGTTTAACATCAGCGTAGGCTACGATCTGGCGGGGGTCCAGTCTCCCAAGATCGACGGTTTTATCGAAAATATGAAAAACGCGGCCGATACCGAAACCTTCAAGACCTGCAAAGAGTACCTTCTGGCCCATGTGGAGGAATTCTCCCATATGACCCGGGAGGATGTGGAGCGCATTTCCCCCAGGATCTGCAATTCCGCCACCATTTCCACCCTCCACGGCTGCCCGCCCCAGGAGATCGAGCGGATTGCCAATCATCTGTTGACGGAAAAAAAGATGCACACCTTCATCAAGTGCAACCCCACCCTTCTGGGCTACGATTTTGCCAGAAAAACCTTAGATGAAATGGGATATGATTACATCGCCTTCGGACGGTTCCACTTTGAGGACGACCTCCAGTACGCAGACGCCGTGCCCATGCTGGAGCGCCTGATGAAGCTCTCAGCAGAACTAGAACTGGAGTTCGGAGTAAAAATCACCAACACCTTCCCGGTGGACGTAAAAGCAGGAGAGCTGCCCAGCGAGGAAATGTACATGTCCGGAAAATCCCTGTACCCGCTGTCCATTGCGCTGGCGGCCAGACTGTCCCGGGAATTTGACGGAAAGCTTCGGATCTCCTACTCCGGCGGCGCGGACGCTTTTAATATGAATGGGATCGTGGGCTGCGGCGTCTGGCCGGTGACCATGGCGACCACCATTTTAAAGCCCGGCGGCTACCAGCGGATGAAGCAGATTGCGGAAAATCTGGACACGATGGGCGTAGCGCCCTTTGCCGGGATCGATGTAGAAGCGTTGGAAGCGGTGGCGGAAAATGCCGTCAGGGACCGGCATCACCGTAAGCCTGCCAAAATGCCCATCGACCGCAAATCCCAGGAGCGCGTGCCGCTCTTAGACTGCTATACCGCCCCCTGCGAGGATGCCTGTCCCATCCATCAGGAAATCAGTACCTACGTGGCGCTGGCCGGCCAGGGACGCTATGAGGAGGCCCTTACCGTGATCCTCAATAAAAACGCCCTGCCCTTTATCACCGGTACCATCTGCGCTCACGGCTGCCAGAGCCACTGCACCCGGAACTTCTACGAGACCTCCGTTCAGATCCGTGACACCAAGCTGATCTGCGCCCGGGAGGGCTATGACGCTGTGATCGGGAAGCTTGAAGCGGCAGAGCCCAGCGGGAAAACCGTGGCGGTGGTGGGCGGCGGCCCGGCCGGAATGGCGGCTGCCTTTTACCTGGCCCGGGCCGGCGTTTCGGTGACGCTTTTTGAAAAAGAAGACCGGCTGGGAGGCATCGTAAGCAAGGGAATTCCCGATTTCCGCATCGACGATACCGTGATTGCAAAGGACGCGGCTCTTTTGGAGAAGCTGGGTGTAAAAATCTGTCTGAACACGCCGGCTCCTTCTGTGGAAGCCTTAAAAGCAGAGTATGGCAGCGTCATACTCGCGGTGGGGGCTTCAAAGAGAAGCGAGCTGGTATTGGAAGGCAAAAAAGCAGTCAATGCCCTGGATTTTCTGGAAGAATTCCAGCAGAAAAAAGGCCGGGCAGAGATTGGAAAGCATGTGGCAGTCATCGGCGGCGGCAACACGGCCATGGATACGGCACGGGCGGCCGGGCGCTGTCCTGGCGTGGAGAGCGTATCCCTGGTATACCGGCGGACGAAGCGTTATATGCCGGCAGACGAGCAGGAGCTGGTTCTGGCCATGGAGGACGGCGTTTTGTTCCGGGAGCTGCTCGCCCCGGTGTGCATGGAGGACGGGAAGCTGATCTGCCGGGTCACAAAGCAGGGCGAGCCGGACGAAAGCGGCCGGGCCGGCGTGGTGGAGACCGATGCACTTGTGGAAATCCCGGCAGATACGGTAATCGCCGCGGTGGGTGAGCGCTGCCCCAAGTCCTACTATGAAGAAAACGGCATCCACACCGACGCCAAGGGACGCCCCCTGGTGTCGAAGAACTTAGAAACCAATGTAAAGGACGTTTATGTCATCGGCGACGGCCTCTACGGCCCGGCGCTGGTGGTAAAAGCCATGGCAAACGCCATGACGGCCGCCGAAGCCATCGTGGGAGGGCCTGTCACCAGGGAGCTTTCCGTTCCGGCCGACAAGGCAGAGATTTACCGGAAGAAAGGGATTTTGCGGGAGCCTGACCGGGAGCCGGAAGCCAGTCGCTGCCTGTCCTGCTCTACGGTCTGTGAAAATTGCGTAGACGTTTGCCCCAACCGTGCCAACATCTCCGTCAAGGTGCCGGGAATGGCAAAAGAGCAGATCATCCATGTGGATTACATGTGCAACGAATGCGGCAACTGCAGGAGCTTCTGCCCTTACGCCAGCGCCCCCTACCTGGATAAATTCACGCTGTTTGCCAGCGAGGAGGCCCTTGCCGACAGCAAAAACGACGGCTTTGTGGTGCTGGACCGTGAGACCTTATCCTGCAAAGGCAGGCTTTTGGGGAATGCGTTTACCTGGAAGAAGGGAGAGACCGGCGGGCTTCCGGAGGGCCTGCAGCGGCTGATTGAGGCAGTAGCGGCGGATTACGGTTATCTGCTTGAACTGCAAGGATAAATCATAGGATTCCCGGAAGCCCTTCACACGCTGGAAAAGTTTCCGGGACGCAAAGAAAAGGAGGGATCCCATGAAACGATTATTTCGGGGCGGAACCATTGTCAGCGGAAAGGAAATGCGTCCGCTGGACCTTCTGGTGGAGGATGAAAAAATCCTCCAATTGGGCCAGGATTTAGAGGATACAGAGGCCCAGGTGGTGGACGTATCCGGCAAGCTGATTTTTCCGGGCTTCATCGACGGGCATACCCACATGGATCTGGAAGTATCCGGCACGGTGACCGCCGACGGCTTTGACACCGGGACAAAAGCGGAGCTGGCGGGCGGCACCACCTGCCTGATTGATTTTGCTACCCAGAACAAAGGGGAAACCCTTGCCTACGCGCTGGAGCGGTGGCATCAGAAGGCCGATGGCCGATCCAGTTGCGACTATGCCTTCCATCTGGCGATTTCCGACTGGAACCGGCAGGTCAGCCAGGAACTTTCTGCCGTGGTAAAATCCGGGATCCGCTCCTTTAAGCTGTACATGACCTACGACGCCATGGTGGTGGACGACGAGAGCCTTTACGAGATTCTGGTCCGATTAAAAGAGCTTGGCGGCATCGCCGGCGTACACTGTGAAAATAAGGGGATCATCGATGCCAGACTTTTAGAGGTACTGAGGAAGAAAGGGCATCGGCAAGACACCGCCGACTATCCCGGTACCCGGCCGGATCTGGCGGAGGCGGAAGCTGTTTCCCGGCTCTTAAAAATTGCCCGGTGCGTGGATACGCCGGTGATTGTGGTCCACCTTAGCTCCCGGGAAGGCTATGAGGAAGTAAAACGTGCCCGTCTGGCAGGCCAGACCGTCTACGTGGAGACCTGTCCCCAGTATCTGGTGATGGACGAAAGCCGCTATTTTTTACCGGACGGAGAGGGACGTAACTATATGTGCGCGCCTCCCTTAAGGAAGGCAGCGGATCAGGAGGTTCTCTGGCAGGCCCTTTCCCAGGGACAGATCCAGACCGTCGCCACCGACCACTGCAGCTTCACCCAGAAGCAGAAGCAGGCGGGGGCGGAAGATTTTGCAAAAACCCCCTGCGGGATGCCAGGCGCCCAGGAACGCCCCGCCCTGCTCTATCACTATGGCGTCAACACCGGAAAGCTGACGGAAATGCAGATGTGCGCGCTTCTGGCTGAGAATCCCGCAAAGCTCTACCGTCTTTATCCCAGAAAGGGCGTCATTGCTCCCGGCAGCGACGCGGATCTGGTGATCTGGGATCCTGCCGCGGAATATACGCTGACAAAGGACCGGCAGCAGTCGGCGGCCGGTTACTGTCCCATGGAGGGAACCCGCCTGAAAGGCCGGGCCCGGGAAGTGTATCTGCGGGGACGCCTGGCCGCCCGGGATGGGGAGATTCTGCTTCCGTATGCCGGGCGGTATGTGGTGGCGGAAGAAGGGGAGATTCTTTTATAGGGGGTGTAGGAAAAATGAGGGGCTTTTAAGGGGGATGAGGAGCAAATGGCACAAATTGTATTCCCCTCTGCCCCGGCTGCGGATCTAAGAGCTTCTAAATGTTCTGGGGGTGGGTGATGTACCGGACGCAACCGTCCTCTATGCGACATCCTGTCGCAAATCGGACTTTCGGCGGCGTCCATGCCGCCGAATTGCTGGGAATTGCCAGAACATTAAGAAGCACTAAGATCCTCCACAGGTGCAAAGTGTAATACAATTTGTGCCATTTGCCAATCACAGCCTTGAAAGGCCATATTTTTTAGGATAACGTATAAAGGGAACGTTGTAGCTGCCGGCCGGGGGGGGATGGAAGTAACATGACATATGGTAAAATGAATTTACGATAAGCTAGGAAGCCCTTTTAATTTTGGCGTTTCAGGACCATGACTGCAAAAATACGGTGGCGGCAGATATACAGTATCCGGTAAAATGTTTTTACCTAGGCGTTTCAGGACTGAGACTGCAAAATGCGTCCGTGATATGCCGAATAGCGACTGTGGAGGATCTTAGGGATTCTTAATGTTCTGGCAGTCCCCAGCAATTCGGCGGCATGGACGCCGCCGAAAGCCCGAATCGCGACAGGACGTCGCGTTGAGGGCGGTTGCGTCCGACATACACAAACTCCCTCAGAACATTTAGAAGCCCTTAGATCCGCAAGCCGGAGCAATGAGGAATATCACGGACGCATTTTGCCAGCCCCAGCCCTGAAATCCTCCCCCTTCAAATAAAAAACGAAAGGAGCCTTAAACATGGCACAATTCAAAATAAATGGACAACCGCAGTCCACAAACAAGAAACAAAAGCTCCTCCGCTACCTCCGGGATGAGTTGCACCTCACTTCCGTCAAGGACGGCTGCAGCCAGGGGGCCTGTGGCGCCTGTACGGTGATCATTGACGGCGAAACGGTAAAAGCCTGCGTGCCGGACACAGATTCCTTAGAAGGAAAACATGTGGTCACGGTGGAGGGCTTAAGTGACTGGGAAAAGGAGCTGTATACCTTCGCCTACGCAGAGGCGGGGGCCGGCCAGGGCGGCTTTTGCATCCCGGGCATGGTGATGTGTACCAAAGCGCTGCTGGACAAAAATCCCGATCCCACTGAGGAAGAGATCCGCTACGCCCTTCGGAACAATTACTGCCGCTGCACCGGATATGTAAAAATCATTGCGGCCGTCAGGCTGGCCGCTCAGATCAAGAGGACCGGCGTCATCCCCCAAAAGGGCGCAACGGACTGGAAGCTGGGGAGCCGTGTCCAGCGGCTGGATGCCCGGGAAAAGGTGCTGGGATACGGAAAATATCCCGACGACAATTATATGGAAGGCATGCTTCACGGAGGCCTTGTGCGCAGCAAATATGCCCGGGCCCGGGTGCTCTCCATCGATGTTTCCAAAGCGCTGGCTTTTCCCGGCGTGACGGCAGTTTTTACGGCCAGGGATGTGCCCGGGGAAAATCTCATCGGGCACTTAAGGCAGGATCAGTACGTGTTTGTGCCCGAAGGGCAGCTTACCCATTACCTGGGGGACGCCGTGGCCCTGGTGGTGGCGGAAAGCCAGGAGATTCTGGAAAAGGCCAAAAAGCTGGTGAAGGTGGAGTACGAGGTTCTGCCGCCCATCCATACCTTAGAGCAGGCGGCAGCAGCGGGCGCGCCCACGGTTTTTGAGGGAGCTGAAAATAACATCTGCTCCCATGAGCACATCAGCCGGGGAGATGCCGACGACGCCATCGCCCGGTCCAAATATGTGCTGTCCCATCATTTTGAAACACCCTGGACCGAACATGCGTTCCTGGAACCGGAGTGTGCCACTGCCTATATCGATGAGGAGGGGGACGTGTTTGTATACAGCACGGACCAGTCGGCTCACCAGACCCTCCACGAGTGCGTGATGATGCTGGGAACCCAAAAGGTGAAGGTGCAGAATGCCCTGGTGGGCGGCGGTTTTGGCGGCAAGGAGGATATGACGGTACAGCCCTTTGCGGCCCTGGCGGCCTATCTTTTAAAGCGTCCGGTGAAAGTGAAGCTTAGCCGGGCAGAGTCCCTGCTGGTGCACCCCAAACGCCATCCCTTTGTAATGGACGTGACCATGGGATGTAATGAAAAGGGAATCATCCAGGGCGTAAAAGCGGTGGTGCGCTCGGATACCGGTGGATATATGTCACTGGGCGGGCCGGTGCTGCAGCGGGCCTGCACCCATGCGGCAGGTCCTTACGCTTATGAAAATTTTGAAATCGAAGGGACGGCCTATTACACCAACAATCCGCCTGCGGGGGCGTTTCGGGGCTTCGGCGTGACCCAGACCTGTTTTGCCACGGAAACTCTCTTGAACAGGATGGCGGACCATGTGGGCATCACTCCCTGGGAGATCCGGTACCGCAATGCCATCCGTCCCGGCGGCGTGCTGCCAAACGGCCAGATCGTGGATGCTTCCACCGGCCTGGTGGAGACATTAGAGGCGGTGAAGGAGGAATATGACCAGGCGCAGGCGGCAGGTCTTCCCGTGGGGCTTTCCTGTGCCATGAAAAATGCCGGCGTGGGCGTGGGAATCCCCGATACGGGCCGGGTGAAGCTGATCGTGATGGAGGACGGAAAGCTTCACATTTTTACAGGGGCTTCCTGCATCGGTCAGGGCCTTGGAACGGTATTGGTGCAGATGATCGTGGAAAATACGGATCTTTCCCAGGAGGAAATTGTCTACGAGCGCAGCAATACCTGGATTTCGCCGGATTCCGGCACCACCTCCGGTTCCCGCCAGACACTGGTCACCGGCGAGGCCTGCCGCAGAGCCTGCGAGAAGCTGATGGAGGACCGGCGGCAGGGTTTCAGTCTGTCGGAGCTGGCCGGACGGGAATACTACGGGGAATACCTGGCCAAAACGGATCCTTTGGGGGCCGATGTGCCAAATCCGGTATCCCATGTAGCCTACGGCTACGCCACCCAGATGTGCATTTTAGATCCGGAGAGCGGACGGATCCAGAAAATTGTGGCGGCCCACGACGTTGGCCGGGCGGTGAATCCTCTGTCCTGCGAGGGGCAGATCGAGGGCGGCGTGGTGATGTCCATGGGCTATGCCCTCCGGGAGCGCTATGAGATCGACGAGAATTGTAAGCCGATGGAAAAGTACGGCGCACTGGGGCTTTTCCGGAGCCACGAGATTCCCGAGGTAAAGGCTATTGTGGTGGAAAAGCCGGGACTTTCCGTGGCCTGCGGCTCCATCGGGATCGGCGAGATTACCTCCATCCCCACGGCTCCGGCCATCGCAGACGCCTATTTCCGCTACGATGGAAAACAGCGGTTTTCCCTGCCCATCGCAGATACGCCCTATGAGCGCAGGGAGCCGGAGCGCAGCGCCCTTAGGCAGGTGAGCAATGAAAATTGTATCGGCTGCGGGCTCTGCATGCGGACCTGTACGGCCGAGGCCATCCAGGTAGTGGATCGCCGGGTCCTGATCGACGATATTTATTGTCTGAACTGCGGGATGTGTGCGGTGAAGTGTCCTAAGGGGGCCATTGATCTGTGCCGCGGCCAGAGTTGATCTATGTATCCACAAAGCAGAAACAGCCAGAACTGATCTGCGTATCCACAAAGCAAAAAACAGCCAGCGCAAAGCGAAACTGCCTTTGCGCTGGCTGTTTTTTGTCATCGTTATTTTTTTCACAATTATGCCTCCCGGGAAGCTGCTTTTTTTATCTTCAACAGGAAAAGCACTATGCACACGCCGGTTAGGATATGTCCGATCCCGGCGATTCCGGATATAGAAGCGTCAAGTCCCCTGCTGCATTCGATTGCCAATACCTGGACCAGGCCCCGCATCAGAAATCCCAGGCCGGTGATATTGAGGCCGGCCTGGTACACGATCAGGATCCTTGAGGTGCTCCTGTCTGAAAAGGACAATGCTTTTTCCAACAGCAGCAGCACCAGGAAAAATACCATGCCCAGCAAAAAATAGTGGGTGTGCATCACTGACAGGTTTGTCTGACCTGTAAACTGGTTAAATTTTGTGAATTCTCTGTAAAATACTCCAGAGACCATGGCTATGACAGCATAGGCCAGAGCCAGATTAGCGTATCGTTTGATCATTTTATGTATCTCCTCTCTCCTTGGCTTTCGTCCGGGTATCGGAAAGCTCCGCCTACCGGCTACGCTTTCCTTCATTATACTTGAATTTCTGGAAAAATCAATGGGTTGCTTTTTTTCAAATTCAGCAGTTAAAACAATTAATGATGAAGCATTTTCCCTCCGTGAAAAGCAAGTAATATGGAGGGGCAGGATTTCGTTTGTGAACAATGATCATTATATAGCCGAAAATATATAACATTTTTTGTGCAAAATGCTTGACTGTAATGGAAAAGCAATTTATAATAATGTCATGAAATGGAAAATTATGGAAATCTCATGTAAGATTTTGGGATATTGTATGAATGGTTAAGGGGGGATGTCTATGAGTGAATGCTATTATGCAAGGAGCGCCAATGCGTCTGGAGAACGGGAAACCCTGGGACATCATGCTCAGCGCACCAGTTATTTGTGCGGCGAATTTTTAAAGCCGATCGGTTATGCGGAAATTGGAAATATCTTAGGTGGACTGCACGATTTCGGCAAGGCAAGCCAGCGATTTGCAGAGGTGCTTGAGAGAAAACGGGTGCATGTGAATCATGCATATCCAGGGGCAGCGCTGGCGTATTTACGTTATGGGCAGAAGACGACGGCCAGGATCCTTGCAATGGTGATCGCGGCCCACCATAGTTACCTGGACAGTGGCTGTATTACCGGGTTAAAGGAATTGGTGCAGGGAACAGGGTTAGGCCGTGACGAAGACGGAAATACATTTTCGCTATTCGGGATGGCGGAGTTGGAAGAAGCTTTGCATGCATTTCAGTCAGAGAATCCGCAGCTTATGCAGTTGAAGGTTTCCGGGCCGCTTCCCAAGGAAGAGGATCCGGTGGCAGATATGCTGCGGGCCCGTTTTCTGCTCTCAGCGCTGGCAGATGCGGATTATTCTGCCTCGGCAGAGCATTTT
>CATJBQ010000043.1 GCA_949738465.1 uncultured Lachnospiraceae bacterium | reverse complement strand
GGCCCTGGATAAATACGGCGTGGTTCCGGATATCATCATCGGCTGCGCCGGGGGCGGCAGCAACCTGGGCGGCCTGATTTCCCCCTTCATGGGCGAGAAGCTCCGGGGAGAGAAGGACTATCAGTTTATTGCGGTGGAGCCGGCCTCCTGCCCAAGCCTTACCAGAGGCAGATTCGCATACGATTTCTGTGATACCGGCATGGTCTGCCCGCTGGCGAAGATGTATACCCTGGGAAGCGGATTTATTCCG
This sequence comes from uncultured Lachnospiraceae bacterium, assembly GCA_949738465.1. Classification (GTDB taxonomy): domain Bacteria; phylum Bacillota; class Clostridia; order Lachnospirales; family Lachnospiraceae; genus 14-2. The sequence continues at coordinate 5,456 of CATJBQ010000043.1, read as the reverse complement.
TCGGCCAACCATGCAGGGGGACTGCGCTACCACGGCATGAGCCCGGTGCTGTCCCAGTTGTATGACGACGGGCTGATGGAGGCCAGGAGCGTGGAGCAGACCTCCGTCTTTGAGGCGGCAGAGCAGTTTGCCCGGGTGGAGGGCATCCTTCCGGCGCCGGAGAGCAGCCATGCCATCCGGGTGGCTATCGATGAGGCCATGAAGTGCAAGGAAACCGGGGAGGAGAAGACCATTGTCTTCGGCCTGACGGGAACCGGGTATTTTGATATGGTGGCCTACGAGAAGTTCCACAACGGCGATATGGTGGATTATATTCCTACGGATGAAGAACTTCAGGCAGGCTTTGCCGGATTGCCTGGGGTGGAGAAGTAAGGCTACGGAAAAAAGGAGAGGATTTCCAATGAAATATGATTTTACGTCGATTCTGGAGCGGAAGGGCAAAGACGCTATTGCGGTGGATTCTGTGGGAAGCGGATTCGGGCCCGAGGGGCCCCGGGAGGGCTTTGATTTTATTCCCATGTGGGTTGCCGATATGAATTTCCCTACGGTGCCCACGGTTCCCGAGGCGATCATAGAACGGGCAAAGCATCCGGCTTATGGGTATTTTGCGCCCAGGGAGGAATATTATCAGGCCATCATCGACTGGCAGAAGACCAGGAACAAGGTTCCGGACCTTGAGAAGGAGCAGATCGGGTATGAAAATGGTGTTCTGGGAGGCGTGATTTCAGCGCTTACCAGCCTTGCGGCCCCGGGGGATCCGGTGCTTCTGCACAGCCCCACCTACATCGGATTTACAGGGAGTATTTCGAACAACGGCTACCGGATCGTGCACAGCCCGTTAAAGAAGGATGACGTGGGAATTTACCGCATGGATTTTGAAGATATGGATGCGAAGATCAAGGAGAACCATATCCATGTGGCGGTGTTCTGTTCTCCCCATAATCCCGCGGGGCGCGTGTGGGAGCACTGGGAGCTTCAGCGGGCCATGGAGATTTTTGAGGCCAACCAGGTGACGGTGATCTCCGATGAGATCTGGTCGGATATCCTCTTAAACGGCCATACCCACATCCCCACCCAGTCCGTCAATGATTATGCCAGGGAGCACACGGTGGCCCTCTATGCGCCCAGCAAGACCTTTAACCTGGCGGGTCTGATTGGCAGCTATCATATTATTTACAACAGGGCCCTCCGGGACCGGGTGGAAGCCAAAGGTACAAAGCCACACTACAACAGCATGAATGTCCTTTCCATGTATGCCCTGATGGGGGCCTACAGCCCGCAGGGGAAGGAATGGGTGGACGAGCTGTGCCAGGTGCTTACGGAAAACGCGAATTATGCCTGCGGTTTTATCCGGGAGCATTTTGCGGGGGTGGAGGTATCGAAGCCCCAGGGAACCTATATGCTGTTCCTGGACTGCAGCAGATGGTGCGGGGAGCATGGGAAAACCATTGAGGATGTGTTAAAGGCCGGCTGGAATGTGGGCGTGGGCTGGCAGGACGGACGTCCCTTCCATGGCCCCTGCCATATCCGCATGAACCTGGCTCTGCCCCTGTCGCGGGTGCAGGAGGCGTTTGGACGGCTTAAGGAGTATGTATTTTGTTAGCCGGTAGCTGATTTACGGATGTGCAATGCTTTGCAATCCAGAAAAATGACACAAATAAAAAAAGGAAGGCTGCAGAGATCATGATGTAAAATCTGCAGCCTTCCCGATTTTTTAATCCCCGGTATGTGTTTCGGGCCTGTCATTGTCGAAGGTGGAGTGGAGCGCGGATTTGTCCGGGGTTTGAAAACGCTCCATATGGATCTTACGGTAATCCGTGGGCGTCATACCCTCATATTTTTTGAAAATCCGGGAGAAGTAGGTCTGATCCGGAAATCCACATAACTCAGCAATATCCTTCATGGAAACATCTGACAGCAGGAGCGTCTTTGACTTGCCCAGACGAATGTTCGTCAGATATCTCTGCGGAGACATCTGAAAATAAGAAGTAAAACACCTGCTGAACCAGCTAGGGCTCATTTTAAGCTCTGAAGCGATAGCGGTGAAATTAATATTTCCCCGATAATGCTGATTGAGAATATTCAGGGCCTGCTCCATCAGCACGATGGTAGTATGGTCAAGCTCCATGTTGTATACGATGCTGCGGGACAGGTTGAGCAACAGCTCCTGCATCAGGTGGGAGGTGTATTCTAAAAATAAAGGTCTGCGGGAGGTCAGCTCTTCTATCATCATATCATATATCATCGTATATCGTTTGTTGCTGCGGCTTTCAAAGCAGATGCCCTGATCCAGTCCCAAATGCTCCAAGATCTGCGGTACCGCGTTTCCGGTAAAATGTACCCAGTAAATATTGGCATTTTCCCGCAGAAAGTATTCATAGTATTGTGGTTGACCGGGATGGTACAGCAAAAAGCTGTTGGAGGGGGAGATATATTCCTTTCCTTCTATATAATAGTGGATCGGGCAGTCCTTGGCATAAAGCAACTGGTAATCTGTCCGCCCGTCACGGATAGTGCGGAACCGTTCCTGTGTGATCATGGCGTGGTGGCCGCAACTGGTGGCTACCACAGGAAAATCAGTATTTGGCGTATCAATCTCTGAATCGGCATATGCGGTACTATTGACGATCAGCATAGTTTCCTCCTTTTTGTCATGCTTTTTGACATATAGGTACACCCGAAGGGTGATTCCTCCTTATAAAAATATCTATGTAAATCATTTCTGAAATCATTATATGGTGTGAAAATGCGTTTTGTAAATAGGAAAATTTTGTTTAGAAGGAATTATTTACTCAAAAATGTCCAAATCACACCCAATAGGAAAATGAATCCATATACAAAATCCCCAAAGGATATTATAATGTTAGCGAAAGAAGGTTTGAATTGCTGCGATGCAGAAAATCCGGGACGAGATAGTTAGGGGGGATTATTTACAAATGAAGAGATATTTTTTGCGGGAATTTGGCATATTGCCGGATCAGGAGGAGGACTGCACGCTTGCCTTGAACGCGGTGTGGAAGGAGCTTCCCGATGACAGTGAGCTGGTGATGGATCCAGGGAGTTATCGATTCCGTGCAGAGGCTGCCTTGCAGGTTCCGTATGTTTTATCGAATTCAGATCCGATGGATCTTCATCATGTGTCCGTGCTGCTTGCTAGAAGAAAGAAGCTTGTGCTAAACGGAAACGGAGCGAAATGGCTGTTCCACGGACAGACAATGCCGATTTCCATCGATTCCTGCCAGGAGATCACCATCAGGAACCTTACCATTGACTGGGACATTCCGCTTACCGCCGAAGGGCGGGTCGTCCATGGGGAGGAGACCTTTGTGGATCTTGCCATCGATCCAGGCTTATATCCCTTCCATATAGAAGGGGATACGCTGGTCTTTGACGGAGGGGATTGGCATGAGGCTGTTTACAGAGGCGGGAACACGGAGTTTGATTCCCATACCGGCAAGGTGGCAGCCGGCCGCGGAGATACCTTTCCTCCCACGAGACAGGAGCTCCTTCCCGACGGCAGGGTCCGGTTTTATGGAGCGTTCGGGGAGAAGTACCCCCGGAAGGGGAATGTGATCGTACTCCGCCATGGAAGGAGAGAGCATCCCGGTGTGCTGATCCATGGGAGCCGTGAGGTTTCCTTAGAGCAGATGACCATTTACGGAAACGGCGGCCTGGGGATCCTGGCACAGTTTTCCCGGGATCTGAGTTTTCGTAAGATCGACATGATCCCCAACCGTGAGGCGGGAAGGCAATTTGCCTCCGGCCATGATGACGGGATCCATTTAAGTGCCAACAGCGGCAGGGTGACGGTGGAGGAGTGCAGCTTTCTGGGATTGATGGACGATCCCATCAACCTTCATGGAATCGCAGCCAAGATGGAGAGACGGATCGACCCCTATACCATTCTGGGACGATTTATGCACCCCCAGTCCAAGGGCTATGCAAAATGGGCGGGGCCGGGCCATACCATCGCCCTTCTGGATGGGCAGGATATGCATGAGCTGCTTCAAAGAAGAGTCAGAAGCTTTGAACTGCTGACCCCGGAGACCTTTCAGCTCACCCTGGAGGAGGCGCTGCCAGAACAGGCTGAGGGGGAACTCTCACTGGAGAACATCAGTTCTACGGCAGAGCTGGTCTGCAGGAACAACTATTTTGGAAGCTGCCGGGCCAGGGGACTGCTGGTCTGTACCCCTAAGCCGGTATTGGTGGAGAACAACATTTTTGAATCGGCGGGGGCGGCGATTCTGGTTGCGGGAGACAATTGCACCTGGTATGAATCGGGAAGGTGCCAGGAGGTAAGGATCCGGAACAATTATTTTTCCGACTGCTGCCTGACCTCGGAATATATGGGAGGAAAAGGGATCGTCAGCATCTGCCCGGAGCTGCCAAGGCCCACCGCAGAATATCCTTTCCATAGAAACATTGTGATTGAGAAAAATGTATTCCACACCTCCAACGGCCGGGTGCTGTACGCTCTGTGTACCCGGGGCCTTAAGATTCAGAACAACCGGATTGTGCGCAGCTACACCTATCCGCCGGACGGGGAGGAGGCGCAGCTATTTACCCTGGAGCACTGCACTGAGGTGGAGATCGGGGACAATCTCCTGGTGGGGGATGTGGTCGGCAGAGACAGGAAACGGAATCGGAACATTACAAGAAAAGCTCCGGACGGTGCTCCCGACAGCCCGCTGTATCAGAAAACGGCTCTGTTTCTGGGAGATTCCATCAGCTATGGAGCCGGGGACAGGATTCTGGGCTGCGGCTGGGCCGGGCGGATCGGATACAAGTATTCCATGGACTGGATCAACACCTCTCAGGGCGGGGCGACCATTGCCCGGCACCCGGAGGAGGTGCCCAAGATCGGCGATCAATTGGATTCCGGTGATCTGGCGGGAAAAGCCGTCGATTATATCGTGCTTGAGGGAGGGATCAACGATGCCATGTGCAATGAGGACAATCCGCTGGCCTGTCCGGTGGGAGAGATTTCCGATTCAGCCGATCCGGCGGATCTTGACCAGAATACCTTTGCAGGCGCCTTGGAGGCCCTGATCTGTCAGATTCGGGAAAAATATCCCCGGGCAGGACTGGGATTTGTGGGAATTTATCAGATTCCGAAGCGTTTGGAGCCGGAGCGCAGCCGCGCCTATATGGACATGGCAAAGCGGATCTGTCAAAAATGGAAGGTCCCATATCTGGATCTCCATGAGGATGTGGCACTGAACAAAATCCTGGCAGAGTATCTGCCGGACAATGTACATATCGACGAGGGAGGCTATGAGGTGGTTACGCCCCTGGTTGAAGCCTGGATGGTTCGGGAACTGTCGTAAGAATAGATCAAATTTGAAGGAGGAAATGTATATGAAGCAGATGAATGAGAAGAAAAGAATTTGCCGAAGGATACTGGCGGTTCTTCTGAGCTTTGCGATGATCTTGGGTTGTGTTGAGAATCCATTTTC
>CATJBQ010000042.1 GCA_949738465.1 uncultured Lachnospiraceae bacterium | reverse complement strand
TACGGAGAAGATCAAGGAGACGCCCAGCTGGGAGAACGCCGGGATCTACGCGGATGACGGCAAGAGCGCGACGAGCACCCAGAGGCGCGATGATTTCCGGGCAATGATAAAGGATGCCCTGGACGGGAAGATCGACATGATCCTGACAAAGTCCGTCAGCCGGTTTGCCAGGAACACGGTGGATTCCCTGACCACGATCCGTCAGCTGAAGGAAAAGAACGTGGCCGTAGTATTTGAAAAAGAAGGGGTGAATACCTTAGACGGCACAGGGGAGATCCTGGTCACCATCCTAAGCAGCCTGGCCCAGGAGGAGAGCCGCAATATCAGTGAGAACACAAGATGGGGCGTAGCCCGGCGGTTTGAAAACGGCAAGGTCTTCATAAACCACAACCGGTTTATGGGATACACGAAAAACGCGGAGGGGGAGCTGGTTATCGTGCCGGAGGAGGCGGAGGTGGTGAAGCTGGTCTTCCGCCTCTACCTGGAAGGGAACAGTTCCGTGAAGATCGCAAGATACCTGGAGCAGCATGGGATCAAGACGGCAACGGGCGGTGAGCACTGGTACTCCACAACCATTGATAAGATGCTGCGGAACGAGAAATATATGGGGGACGCGCTGCTGCAGAAAACATACACGGTAGATTTCATGACCAAGAAACGCCTCCCCAACCATGGGGAGATGCCCCAGTATTATGTGGAGGACGACCATGAGCCCATCATCCCCAAGGAGCTATTCTATAAGGTGCAGGAAGAACTTATGCGCAGGGCCTCCCTGTGTAAAGCGGCCCAGACAAGGAAAAAGAACAAAAAGCGGAAATATTCCTCCCTGTATGCACTGACCGGCCTGGTGGTCTGCGGGGCCTGCGGCCATGAATACCGGCGGGTGACCTGGGCAAGGAACGGGAAGAAGAAGGTGGTGTGGCGCTGCACCAACCGGCTGAACAATGGTGTGGAAAGCTGCGGCACGTCGCCCACGATCCCGGAGGATATGCTGCACCGCGCGGTCATGGCGGCAGTACAGAAGATCGCCAGCAACCAGGGGGATTTCGTAGATGCCTTCCGGCAGAACGTGGTCAGGGTGATCGGAAGCAACGGGCAGGCGAAGGAAACGGATGGGTATGAGGAACAGATCGGACAAAAGCAGCAGGAGATGGTGGAACTGATCGCGGAAAATGCGAAGGCCGGCGTTTACACGGAGGCCTTCGACCGGCGCTACCAGGCCATTGCCGAAGAAATCCGGGTACTGAAGGAACGCCAGATGGAGACCAGGAGGCGGAAGAAGCTGCTGGAGAATGAGGAGCAGCGGATCCGTGACCTGGATGATTTCCTGCGGAGCAGGGTGCCCGAGCCCATGGAATATGATGACGGGCTGGTAAGGAAGCTCATCAGCCGTATTGAGGTACTCTCAGCGGAGCGGATCCGGATCTGGTTCCAGTCGGGAATCTGCCTGGAGGAGGGGATGGGGGGAGAATGACCACCAATGCCTTGAAAATCGAACCATGTTATGGTACTATTAGTTTAAATTGAAAAAGATTATTTTATGAATGCAGGCGAGGAGGATGTGGAATTGGACAGGAAAGAAGAACACAGGGAGGAAGACCTGCAGCGCCTGCGGGGATTCCGTTTAATGGATGATGATTTTATGGCCGCCTGCTTTCAGGACAATATTGAGTGTACAGAGCTGGTGCTGCGTATTGTGACTGGAAAGCCGGACCTGAAGGTTGAGAGCGTACAGACACAGTACCATATCAAGAACCTGCAGGGAAGGTCAGTGACACTGGATATCTATGCTTCCGATGACTGCGGAAGAAAAATAAATGCGGAGATCCAGCGGTCCGATAAAGGTGCGGGGGTGAAACGTGCAAGGTACCATAGCAGTATGATTGATGTGAATGTGACCTGCCCGGGAGACGATTACGAAGAATTGGCGGAAACCTGGGTGATTTTTATCACGGAGCATGACGTGCTGGGGCGCGGGCTTCCGATTTACCATATAGACAGGACAATCAAAGAAACCGGGGAGTATTTTGGTGACGAATCACATATCATATACGTGAACGGGGCCTATCGGGATGATACACCATTGGGCATCCTGATGCAGGATTTTGCATGCACAGACCCGGATAGAATGCAGTACCAGGTACTTGCAGAGAGGGCAAGATATTTCAAACAGGATAAGGAGGGGATCCGAAGGATGTGCAAGATGATGGAGGATATGCGGAATGAGGCAGCATTGGAGGCGGCATTAGCTGAAAAAAGGGCGATGGTGAGAAACCTGATTGGGCTTGGCAAGCTGTCATATGAGGAGATTGCGGAATGCGCGAATCTGGCTATTGAGGAAGTGGAGGAATTGGCGGGGCAGAAGGGGCGTGAGGGGTCTGGTGATTTGTTTTGATGGGCAGGATATATTGAGGCCTGGGGACGTGGGGATACAGAAAATCTGCGAATTATGTCGGGAACTTGGTACAACGGATCCAGAATATACGGTGCTTGGAGATGATATTACAGTCAAGTTTTTTGCGTTGGAAAGCGCCAAAATATCAAATTCCAAAAATCCAAAACATCAGAGTGATGTTTTGGATTTTTGGAATTTGATAGGATTTTAGATGATTTAATAAAAGATGCAGGCATAAACCAAAAAGAATTCATAGGTGTCGATAAGGATGAGGTTTTTAAGCTCATGGATAATATCACGAACACGATCTCAGATATGTGTTACCCGCAGATATTTCCAAATATCGGATTGAATACGATTGAAGGAAAATGTGTAATTGTGATTGAGATATATCCAGGAGCAAACAGGCCGTATTATATAAAATCGCTTGGAAAGGAGGCGGGCACTTTTATCCGGGTGTCAGGGACATCCAGACCAGCCGATGAGGCAATTTTGAAGGATTTAGAGCTACAGTGCTCCAACCATTCTTTTGATGAAATGGTTTGTATTGAGCAGAAATTTGATATAAAGCAGGCGGAAGATTTGTGTACTGCAATAAAGAAATATATGATAGAAGCAACCAAAGCCACAAATGAAAAGGTTCAGGATGTTACTGTGCAGAATTTAATTAACTGGGGAATCGTAAAAAATTCAAATGGGACATTGCTGCCGACGAATGCCTTTATTCCATTGACGGATAACACATTTCCTTTTGCCAAAATTCAATGCGCATTGTTTCGGGGGACAGAACGCGTTGTATTCTTAGATAAAAGAGAATTTGATGGACCTCTATATGAACAGATTGAGGAAGCTTATGCGTTTGTATTGAAGCATATTAACCTTGGAGCGGAGATAAAAGGGCTTGTTAGAAAAGAAGCCTATGAGCTACCGGTAGAAGTAATAAGGGAGGCCATCGTGAATGCCACATTTGTATAGGCTATCGTATGGTGAAGTTCACCAAAGTTCACCAAAAAGTTCACCAATAAATTTGAATCCAACGCGGCAGAGGATCGTGGAGATGATTATAGATAATCCGAAAATAACACAGGCGGTTATGGCAGAGGAATTGGAGATCATAACAAGAGCTGTCAAGCGGAGTATAAAGGAATTAACGGAGAAAGGGATGATTGAAAGGGTAGGGCCAGCGCGAGGTGGAATGTGGAAAGTAAATTTATAACCTGCATCCAAACTATCCACAATAGGAATATAGAAACCGCCTGTTTGCTTTCGAAGAAATTATGATTTCCTGAGGATGTGGAATTGGACAGGAAGGAAGAACACAGGGAGTAAGACCTGCAGCGCCTGCGGGAATTCCGTTGAATGGACGATGATTTTAGGGCCCCCTGCTTTCAGGACAACTTTTTCGGGAAGTATAAATACAGCCTCTGATTGCAGGAATGGATAAAAGAAAACCTTAATCCGTGAAGCTTAATTATTATTCCATGCTATAATCGCTCTGTTTATGCGGCCTTCCGATATTTTTTTAAGATGAAATAATTTCACCCATTT
>CATJBQ010000041.1 GCA_949738465.1 uncultured Lachnospiraceae bacterium | reverse complement strand
TCGAACTTACGTTCTTTCAGGGCCGTAGGTCTATTAAAGTTACCCTTCTTCCAGAAAATCTTTTTTATTTTCCTCTTGACATTTCACCAAATTGCTTTTTTCTTTGCCTTTGTTTTCATTCCATGAAATACTGTTCCTGATTTTGAAAAACTTCAACCATCGCCATGATGTTTTCCGGCGGCACATCAAAGGGGATCGCATGAGTCGGGGCGATGATTAAGCCGCCGTTTTTTCGCAAGGCTTTTACGATACGTACTGTCTCCGCCTGTACCTGCTGGGGCGTCATAAAGGGCAGCGCCTGCTGCGTTGAAATCCCGCCCCAGAAAGTAATTTTGTCTCCATAAAGCTCCTTCATGGCCTTAATATCATAAATCTCCGGCTGAAAGGTCTGGTAACAATCCAATCCTATTTCGATCAGATCCGGAAATATTTCATGGCAGTCTCCACAGGAATGTTGAAATACAAATTTATTCTTTTTTTTCACGCGTTCATATAGCCTGGCCATACGCGGTTTGATAAAACGCCGCCAATGACCGGCCCCCATGATCAGGCCCCGCTGCTGCCCCCAGTCATCCCCAAAGTAAACAGCGTCTATCTCATATTCCAAAGCCACGTCCACTAAGCGCAGCATATAATCACAGATCTGATCATAAAAATCTTCCAGTTCCTCGGGACAGATGATCATGTTTGCCAGAACATTTTCCATTCCCATCAGACTCCACGAACGCTCAAACATACAAAATCCGAAGTCCACCATTGCAAATCTGTCTTCCCTTGTAGCAAGCATCTGCTCGATCTCACCACGCAGCCTTAAAAGATCCGGTTCGGGAAAACGATAATGATTCTCTTCCAGATCCTCAATAAGCGGTTTTTCGATCACACCGATATCTTTGTCAGCGCCGCTGCGGTTCCATACCACACCAAAATCATCTATAAAACGCTCCGGCCTGCCGGGAATCTCCGTGGGCCATCCGTCATAATATGCACCATGCAAAAAGCCCCCAAGCTTCCCTTGGATATCAGGATCCTGTGTATAAGCAATCAGTTGGTTCAGAGCCTGCCCCGTAAGCCCGACACTATACGGAATCGGATTACTTTCCCGGTGACACAACGCATCCTGCACACATTCTCGTCGATTCATATATTTTCCCCCAATTGTGATTCTTTTATAAATACCTGATTAACTGCTCCTCTTTTTATTCATTTTAACATTGAAAAGGTAATCAGATAGAGTATAATGTTCAAATAGTAGAATTATTGTTTAAATTTCAAGCAATCTCATAGGCATTATGTACGAAAACGGTATGAGATCAGAAAAAATCAGAGATTTTATTAAAAGTTTTTTACAAAATTTCACATTTACGTGTAGGCATATTTCAACCAAACGGAGAACAAATACAAGGTTATCCTGCGCCTGGCGATCCCTACTGCAGCGTTATACGGGATATCAGCCAGGGTTTTTCCGACTGCATGGAATGCGACCGCAGAGCATACCAGCAGGCTCTCAACAGCAGGGAGGTTTATATATACTCGTGCCATGCGGGGCTTACGGAAATGATCATTCCAATTTACAGAGACAATATCCTCATCAGCCATCTGATGTGCGGGCAGTTCCGCTCCGGCGAATCGCAGGAACATCCATCCGACGACTTAATATCATATTGGCGTGATCTGGGTCTTAATACGGATGATGTGGCCATGCTTTATAAAAATGTGCCTTTCGTAGATATCACGCTCACGAAAGCATATGCACATATTTTGCAGGCCTGCGCGGTGTATATATGGATGGACAATTATATACGGATATTGGAAGAACCTCTCGGCAAACAGGTAGGCAGAATGCCGGATGCACACCCTCCGACTATCGGCGCAGCCTGTGGTTCCTCCAGTAAAGCGCCTCATAAGCCTCCCGGTGCTCCGGATCCGGCTCATACCGGACAAATTCACGCACCCCCATATGCCCGTATGCCTCTGCCGCCGTCCCGTAGATTCCGGCTGCCACCGCGGCAAAAAGAGCCGATCCCAGAGCCGGGCCTTCCTCCACCTTCCCAACCAGGACCAGGCCGTTCAAAAGATTGGCATACTCCTGCATCAACAGCGGATTCTTCCCGGTAATTCCTCCGGCCGCAAACATCCGTTTCACCACTACCCCCTGCTTTTTGCAGGCTTCCAGAATCTCCCTTGTTCCGCAGGCCATGGCCTGCAGCAGCGCCAGATAGATTTCTTCCGGCCCAGTGTCCAGGGAAAGGCCTGCCAGAATGCCCCGTAAGCCCAGATCGCAGGGAACGTTACGGCTGCCGTTCCACCAATCAACGGCTGTCACCGGATTCTCCCAGGGACGCCGGATCTGCTCCGTCAGAACCTGATGTGATGAAATCCCGCGCTGTCCTGCCTCCTCCTGCACCCTGCCCCCCAGCAGGCGGACAAACCATTCCAGCATATCTCCCGTACCGCTCTGGCCGGCATCGATGCCATACAGCCCCGGAACCTGTCCGTCCAGAGCCACGCCGCAGATCCCTTCTACCCTGTGCAGAGCGCTGCTCTGGATCGTAAGTACATTGGAAGTGCCAACCACCAGCGCCGCATCCCCCGGCTTTACGGCGCCCAGGGCCGCCAGAGCCGTATGCCCGTCCAGAAGCCCTGTGGCAACCGCCACGCTCTCTTTCAGCCCAAATCGGTAGCAAAGCTCTGGTTTTAAATTTCCGGCCCGCTCCCCGGGACGCAGAACCGGCCCCCGCAGCCTGCGGCGGTACTCCCCGGAAAATCCCGGCCGCAGTCCGTTTAAAAATCCCCCGGAAGGAAACCCCAGCTCCTGGGACCACAAGCCCTTGTAGCACATGGAACCCATGCTGCGGACGACCCTGCCCGTAAGCCGGAAGGTCAGATATTCACACAGATCCAGCGCATAGTCCATCCTTTCGTAGCAAAGGGGATCCCCATCCCGAATCTCCAGAAGCTTCGGCATCGTCCACTCACTGGATATGGAACCTCCCGTCCGCTCCAAAAAAGGCTCTCCCAATTTTCGTGCCAGGGAAAGTGCCTCTCGGGCATAGGGCTCCGCCTGATGATATTTCCATAGCTTCACCTGGGCATGGGGACGATCAGACAGCTCCGGAAGCCGGGAAAGCGCCCGCCCATCCTGATCCACGCATACCAGGGTCAGAGAGGTGGCATCCACGCAGATCCCTTCCACCGTCTTTCGGTATTCCGGCGGCGTTACGGCAAAAAGGAGTTCCCCCAATGCCTGTTCATAGTCCTCCAGACACGCCAGGCCCTCCACCGTGTTCCCATGAGGATAGCGGAAGCTGTGGGACGCCAGTACCTGGCCGCTTTCTGCATCCACCAGTACGCCCCGGGCCGCCTGGGTTCCATAATCCAGACCAATGACCGTTTTCATGGATATCTCCTCCTTTCACTATGATATGCGTCCCATTCATCTAACATCTATTAGTTCGTACATACTGCCTTCACAACATGGATGGATCCGTCACGGATTTCCTCCATCCGCCGCGGCAGCTCCTCCAGAGAAATCCGGTGGGTAATGAGATCTGTAACCGTAAGCTTCCCTTCATCCAGCATCCTCACCGTAAAGGCCCATTCATCCACCGGATAGGGCGACCGGCTGGAATTCCACACGCCGTTTACCGTAATCTCCTTTCGCAGAATCATACTGTGAACCTTAAGGGGCATCCTGGTTTCCCCTGCCGGATTTCCCAGAAGGGCGATGCTTCCCTTGGCGCGGACACATTCCACACAGCTACACAGCGCTGCTCCTGCCCCGGTCCCTTCAATGGCTGCATCCGCCAGCCGTCCCTGGTTACGGCGCCGGATCTCGCCAGATAGCTCCACCTCACCGGAATCCACCGCACTAAGCCCCAGCTTCCGGGCAAAAGCCACCTTCTCCGGCATGATATCCACCAACAGCGTCCGGGCTCCGAAGATTTGCGCCCAGCGAGCCGCCAGGATTCCGATGGGTCCTGCTCCAAAGATCACCACAAGCTGCCCCGCCGAAACCCCGGTTTTTCGCACCGCATGCTGGGCCACACAGGCCGGCTCCGTCATTGCAAGGGCTTCCAGCGAGGCGTTTTTTGCCGTAACCAGGTTCCATGCCGAAGGGATCAGGCAGTACTGGGCAAAACCCCCGTCCCGCCGGGAGCCCAGGTAATCATACTGCTCGCACATGGCATAATTTCCGGTAACGCAGGGATCGCATTTTCTGCAGGGAATCAGCGGGAAAATGGCACCCTTGGATCCGATGAGCCCAGGATCTGCCAGCTCCCCGGCCGCCGCCACCTCCCCGGCAAATTCATGGCCGATGGTCAGAGGATACTTCCCGTTGCTGGTTCCATGGGAAAAAACCCTGGGAAGATCCGACCCGCAGATCCCGCAGGCGCCAACCTTTATCAGAAGTTCTTCTCCCCGGGGAACCGGGATCGGAATCTGGTCACAGCGAAAATCGCCTATGCCGTGAAGCCTTACTGCCTTCATCATACGCCCACCCCGCTTTCCATGCTGACGCACTCCCGGAACCGCCGGATATTCTCTGCAACCGTACTCTCGTTGCTGAAAATACTGGAGGTGCCGCCGACAAAAATGTCCGCCCCGGCCAGACGCATTTTCCTTCCATTTTCAAAGCTGACGTTTCCGTCTACCTCAATGGATACCTCCGGCCGGCCCTCCCGGTCCAGAAAACTCCTAAGCCTGGCAATCTTGTCCAGCATCTGCGGAATCAGCCTCTGGCCGGCAAAGCCGGGATTTACCGTCATGACCAGCACCCCTGCAAGATCCTCCAGCACATCCTCGATCATGTAAATGGGCGTTGCGGGATTCAACGCAACCATGGGCTTCGCGCCGTACTCTTGAATGCGGGTTAGCGCCCGCTGGAGATTCCGGGTACTCTCCGCATGGACAGAAACATATTCTCCCGGCTGGATATCGAACCAGGAAAGCTTATCCTCCGGATGCTCGATCATCAGATGGATGTCCAGCGGAATGGATGTCATTTTCCGAAGATTCTTGATGCTCTCCGTTCCCAGCATCAGATTGGGGACAAAGGTCCCGTCCATGGCGTCTGCGTGGAGCAGCTCGACGCCTTCTGCCTCAAGCTGCTTAAATACCGCCTCTGCCCCCCGCCATTGGGAAATGCACATAACGGATGGGGATAGCTTCATCTCTTTCATGATATCTTCTCCTTTTTCTTATCGTGTATACACGTACACCCGAAGGTGCTTCCAGACAAACGGCGCCATTTTTACAGCAGCTTGTGAAGCCCTTCACGAACCAGATACGCAATTGCCGGATAGGGATTATTGCAGGTTATGTTTGTGGCTCCCGCCTCAACGGCCTTCTTCACGCTGTCCTCATCGTCGGCGCAGAACAGCCAGGGCCTTATGCCGTATTGTTTTGCCATTGCAACGGCCCTATGCATTTTTTCTTCCTCCCCATCCTTGGCAATGGGAATCCCGATCCCAAACATTTTTTCATATAATTCTTCTGTAATCAGATACCCCTCCCCGGTATACGGTTCCATGCACCACCTGGGATATCCCTGGGTCTTCATCCCTGGGTAAGCCTCCTGGATATAACCGATGATTTCCGCGTTAAAGCATGCGATCACACTGCGTCCGGCCAGTCCATAGGCTTCCAGCTCCGCAATTGTCTGATCCACAAGCTCATGATCGTAAGCCTTGATCTCCACGTTCAGCAGAACAGGATACGCCGCCCCGGCCATCAGCTTCAATACCTCCTTCAGCGTCGGAATGTGCTCCCCAGCAAATTGCGGTGATAAATGGCTCCCCGCATCGTACGTTTGAAGCTCCTCCAGCGTCATATCACAAATCAGTCCTTCTCCGTTGGTGGTGCGCCTGATATCCGCGTCATGGCATACGACAATGTGCCGGTCCCTGGTGAAATGAACGTCAAATTCAATCAAGTCCAGTTTCAAGTCCAGCGCCGCACGAAAAGAAACCAGAGTGTTTTCCGGATACAGGCTCCGGATCCCCCGGTGCCCCACAATTAGAATATTTTTCTCGCTTTCCTGCTCCCACATAATAACCCTCCTGCTGTTTTTGTATCGTTGTGTGTTTGACTTTCCTTCTCAATTGTTATAATATGAAATTGAGCAAATTTTTGCAAGATATGGCGATGATTTCGATAAACAATCAAAAATAAGCGCGTATTTGAGCAGAATCAGTCATATTTGAGCAGGAAAACAGGACAATATCAATGGAAGGAATCGACGAAATGTATAATATAGAAAGGCAACAGAAAATACTGGAAATCATTATGGAGAAAAAATGTGTGTCCGTACACACTCTGGCAGAAAAAACCTTCACCAGCGAGTCCACCGTCCGGCGGGATCTGAAGCTGCTGGAGGGCGCCGGCAGGATCCGCAGGACCTTTGGCGGCGCGGTTTTGGAGGAAACCTTAACCAAGGAGGTTCCCTATCTGCTCCGAAAAAGCCAGAACAACAGCGCAAAAAAGGAGATCGCCCGGCAGGCGTCCCGCTGTATCTCCAATGGGAAGATTATTTTTCTGGACGCATCCACCACGGTCTCCTATCTGGTTCCCTTTTTGTGCAAATTCCAGGATCTGACCATCATCACCAATTCTCCCCAGACCTCCGTGATGCTGGGGCAGTCGGGCATCAAAAATTATTGTACCGGGGGCCTGCTGCTGGAGAATTCTCTGGCCTATATCGGACGGCAGGCGGAGGATTTTGTCAGCCATATCAACGCGGACCTGATGTTTTTCTCCAGTCGGGGGATCTCTGAGGACGGCGTCATTACGGATTCCTCTATGGAGGAGTCCCACTTGAGAAACGCCATGATGGCTCACGCCAGAAAGCGCTATTTTATGTGTGACGCCAGCAAAATCGGGAAAACCTATCTGTACACGCTTTGTTCCTGCCATGAGATCGACGGGATTTTCAGCGATGGGAGGCTTCCATAGAAAGGTAATATTTTATACAGAAAGGTAATATTTTATACAATCATATCCTATTTACTCACATTTTCAATCATGCAGCACTGCTATAATTCACAATAGAAATTTCCTGTGTAAACTGTTTCGCCTTTTCTGTAATCTGCTCCAGTCTCTTAATAACATCCCCCGTATAAATAACCTCATTAAATTCTGTACACTTATAACAAGGAACATTTCTCACGATCAAAAGACAGTTTCCTAAATCAGTTACGCTTATTGTATATCTTTTTTCTGCTTTAGCTCCACATTCCATACATACCATGATTAACGCCCCTTTCTTGTCTTAAAATCATTTTCCCGGTAAAGGTTTATCGTCTTCATACTGTTTGATAATCTCGCCTGTATTAATTCCATTTACAATATCATCAATACTTATATTTCGTTCATGCAAACGGGTTCTAGCATGTTCTATTATTGCTATGTTTTCGGGCTTGCTTAATGCCTTTAACTGTTCTATCGTTATCATTTTACACCCACTTTTCTAATGATATTCTTAATATCAGATTATTAAATCATTTATAACCCTCTTATTACTTAATATAAAGGCTTACGATATCAAATCAAGCGTTTACCGTGCGGGGAAAATGCACTGCGCCTTGACTTCCTACGCGGAATATGCATATAATATCTTTAAATCGGACGGGGCAGGTGAATCCCATGAAGAAAACCTTTTTTTATCGTGAAAAATATAACATTACCGGGCATTGGGAACATACGAAGCATTACCACGAACTGGTGTTTGAATATGAGGGAGAGACGGTGCGGCTGACAACCGACGCGGTCTTCCCCCCGCAGACAGAACCCTGGCTGGACAGGCTGGCCGTATTGGGGATAGAAGATTATGTAGAGCAAAAGCAGTTGGATGAAGCGTTTTTGCGGCTGACGGCAGGCGGGAAGAAGAAGGAATGATCTTACACCGCCTGGAGGCAGGCTGTCCGTCGATATGCTGCGGAATTATTATGGCCTCAGCATGAATGATCATTACTGGATCCGTCCGGTAGAAGGCAACCTGGACTGGGAGCAAATCAATCTGTTCACAAATTCTTTTCAGGATGAAATTGCCGGACTGCAGTTTAGCGACACAGCAGATGAACAAAATCTGTATATGGACACAACCTTTTATCCCAGCGCCACAACACAGGGCGAATTACAGAAGAAATCGGCTGTATCTGTGAAAATTTTGCTGATGAAAATATAGAATTCCTGTCTGCCTATGACGTTTGCTCATCCACTAAAAAACCGAATGAGCGTTCCGAATACGAGCATTTTATATGGTGCTGCGTTCAAAATGGGCTTATAGAGGAGGATGTGCGCGGTTTTCTGGACTGTGTTGAGCGGAATTTTGGCCGGATATGAGAAAAAGGCCGCAATTCTGGAAAAGCTGCAGGATCCGGGCCGGTCAGTCTATGGTATTTTTTCCAAAAAGAAATAGCGGCCTGCTGTCACCACAGCAGGCTGTTATCCATCCCTTTATACTGCCCAACCCACAACAACGCCGCCCCCAGAATCCCGCTGTTCTCCTCCAGGTCAGAAATGGCAAGCTCCGGTTCCTGCCTGGAATTCACCCGGGCGGTCAAACCCTGCTGCAGCCTTCCCAGATAAGGCCGGAACGCTTTCGTAATGCCTCCTCCCAGCACAATTTTGTCCGGTGAAAAAATATATACCATCTGATTCAAGCCCCGCAACAGGCAGTCGAAAAAGAAGGCCAGACAGGTTCTGGCTCCCTCATCCCCCTCCCCTGCAAGAGCAAATAACTCCTCATTTCCAATTCCGGGCCGCACCATCTGGCCCGCCATTTTCCTCAGCGACGTTGCAGAACATGTGTTCTCCATGCATCCGGACACACTGCAATAGCATCTCTCCCGGTCCAAAGCTTCCACCCACTCGTCCCTGTCCCGCACCTTGATATGGCCCGCCAGATGGGTATACGCCTCCTGGTCCGTGAACGCCCCGTCCACCGTCAGGCAGACGCCCACGCCCGTTCCCAACGTAACGTTTAATACCCGGCTGCTGCCGGCTCCCGCACCCACACTGCTTTCCGCCAAAGCAATCGCGCGCAGGTCATTATCCACCATACAGCTTTTTCCCAGCCTTGCGCGCAGCTCATCCGCCAGGGCCACCCGGTCCAGGCAGGGAATGTACCCCCAGGTACTGTCCACCGTTCCGCCTTCCCGAAAAATGTAGCTGCCAATCCCTGCCCCGATTCCGGCGACTGCCTCCGGCGGTATCTGATTTTTTCCGCAAAGCTCTGATAATGCTTCCCGGATCCCCCCAAAAAAGCGCTCCTTTTCCTTTTTTTCCGTTGGGAAGATCCGCGCGTCCAGCACCTTAAGCTCCTGCGTATCCACCAGCCCGATCTTCGTCCGGGTTCCCCCAATGTCAAGCCCCACTACATAATTCCTCAAATTCCTTCTCCTCCATTTCGTGATCCCTGTGAAAAAAATAACGGCACTATGGTTGTATTCTGTTTCTCGATAATCGGCGCATAGTACTCATAATTTTTCCGGATCAGCCCCAGATACAGCATATCGATAATCGCCAACTGGGACAGGCGCGACACCATCGTCTCGCTCTCAAATATTTTTTCATGGCTGGCCGTCAAGAGCTTGATGTCCGCCATATTTGCAACGATGCTGGCCTCGAAATTGGTAATGCTTATGATCGTAGCTCCCTGGGTCTTTGCCAGCCGGAGCGCTTCTATGGTCTGCTGGGTTTTTCCGGAATGGGAAATCCCAACCGCCACGTCGTCCTTATTCATGGACACGGCGTATGTAACCTGGATATGGGGGTCACTGGCCAACTGGACAAACTTTCCCAGCCGCAGGAATTTATTCGTAAAATCCTCACCCACAAAGGCCGAGCTCCCGGAGCCGAATACACAGATACGCCTGGCCTTCTCCAACGCTTCTACCGCCCTTGCATATTCCTCCCCGTCCAGCGTTTTGCGCATATTGTTCAGGGCATGAACGGAAAACCCGATTACACGCTCCGGAATCTCAGCAAAACAGGTGTTCGCATCCACAGAAAGGTCGGTTACCCCTTCCTCCGTGTCTTTCTGCTGGGAAGCCGCGATCGCAATGTGCAGGTCGCGATAGCCCTCATAGCCCAGCACCTTGGCAAAGCGCACAAAGGTAGCCTCGCTGACGCCTGCCGCCTTGGAGGCGGACGCCAGATTGCTGTAAATAAAGGACTCTGTGTTCAATAAAATATAGTCGGCTACCCGTTTTTCTGAGGGCTTCATGCCGGGGTACAGGGACTTCATTTTTAATGTGATCGGGGAATCTGATCGTAAGTTCATATACCGTCACCTCCTCTTTCCATAGTACAGGATAATGGTTTATTCGTCAAACCTGCATACTAAAATGGCTTATCCACATAACCGTCCGTATTTGCGGCGCGCATCCACCATCGCCTGGTAATTCTCCGCCGGAATTCCTTTAAAAATTACATTGCAGGCAGAAAGCACGAATCCACCGCCCTCCCGGCAGCCCTCAATAAGCTCCCGCACCAGCATTAAGCGATATTTTTCTTCCCGGATCCATAGATAAGACGGATTGTCAGGTCCTGCCTCCCAGTAGCCTGGAATACAACGAATTGCACAGTATCCCAGCGTCTGCGCAACCTCAATCAAAAGATCCGCATTATAGCAGACGGATTTCGACATTCATATCCTAATTATCATGTATTATTTTATAGATATGGACTTCTGTTGGCGCAAAGCATATCTCCTTTTGACTATTTGACAAGATCTCTTCCGTGTCACAATCCCAGAGTTTCCATCCGTCCGGTATCTGGCTTTTGCCCAGATTCAGCTTGGTATTTATCGTGTTTTTGTCATGATTGATGCATATCACCATTCCTTCTCCCGTACAAACGTTCTCCATAGTTCCCACCTCAATGGCAGGATGGTCAAACTGAAGAACCCGGGCGATTCCAGCTTCTGCAACCATTGTCTCCAGCATGGCAAAGGATTTTGTATCCAGAAATTCTTTGTAAGGAATCTCCATCAGCCCCTGATCCAGAGGTAATGTTGCCAGATACGCTGTTCCTGCTCCATAATGGTTCCTAAGCAGTGCCGGCCCGCCGTCCTCAAAGGTACACAATACCTCCGCCTGCTCTGCTTTCACGCGAAGCAGGTATTTACGATCCTTCCCGGTAAAGGGAATTACATCCCCTTTCTTCCAGCCTCCCCAGCTTTGTTCTACCTTCATTTGCCGATATCCATAGTCTGCCTCCCGGGTTTCTGTCTCAACGCCAAAAAGCCGGTTAAAGTAACCATTCTGTGATCCGCTTTCATAGGTGTGATAGATCATTCCGCCTGTTTCTACAAAACGTCTCACTTTATCCCAGTCAGAGGTTCTCATTCCTGCTGTAGTTGGAAGGAGCAACAGCTTATAGCCCACGAAATCCTCTGTCATCCACACAAAGTCTACATCGATACCGCATCCTTTTCCTAACAGATAGGCCGTATAGATTTTTTTACAGGTAGTTTCTATATTAGCATAGTAGCCCTCCGGTACCAGCACGGCCGCCTCCGCTTTCCTTGGACGATATTTTCCGATATCATTTTCCTTCACAAACGCAGCAAAATCCCGAAGCTCCCGTCCGGAAGGCTTTAACCGCCCTTCCACCGTAATAATGCCAAAGCCAGGCTCAACCAGATATCCTTCCAGAGGAACATCCTGCCAGATCTCTTCTTTAAAATCATTGTATACCCAAGGAAGGACTCCTGTACTCCCGTTCACCAGATTGCTGTAAAGGGATGTTTTAAAATACCTTCCTATCATTTCTTCCGAATACGCAATGGAGGAATGTCCCGGCGCCTCACAGGTAAACACCGGTTTTCCTCGTTTGTTCAGTTTCACATGGAAGGGCACGGTATAATTATTCCGCATCGTATCCAGCCCTTCGTTTGCTCCATCCGGATAGGCCGTTACTACCATCAAATCCAGAATATCAGCCATATCCCTAATATCCATGCCGTAATCTGCTGTGGCAATATGCCCAAACCCCAGGGTAATCAGATGATTGGGATCCACCGACCGGATTGCATCGTACATGGTTTTTACCCAGCGGGCCATCTCCTCTCTGTGATAAGGAAGCTGCTGGGCCCCGGGATGTCTGGAATACCACTCCGGTTCGTCACAGATATCCCAGAACAAAATCTGCTGCTCCTCCTTGTAAGGCGCAATAAAATGCTTCAGATGCCGCCCGGCAAGCTCCATCATCTCCCCTTTAAAGAAGGGCCGCCCGTTGCGAAAAGGAACATCATAATCCCGGGTCGCCACCCCCACCAGAAACCAGGGCATTACATACAACTGATATTTCCGGCACATTTCCAGGAACTGGTCAAATCTTTTCAAAAAAGAATTACTGTACTTTCCTTCCTCCGGCTCCATATAGCCCCAGTGCATCGGGATACGAACCGCTGTAAAGCCCAGCTTCGCGATATTGGCCAGATCCTTCCTGATTACCTCCGGCCGCCAATCTTCCCAGAAATTTGTACAAATGTAACTGGCGACATAATTGATACCCACCATGTGTACCGGATTGCCTGCTGCATCCAGCAGAAGACCATTTTCATCAAACTTTACAAAACCCATTTTACCGTCTCCTCTCCGATCGGATATTCCTTGAAATAGCGTCAGTATCACCGGCAAAGCCGGTGATACTGACAAAACTATGGCTTTTCAATACCCATACGCCTCATTTAATTCATTAATCAATGGCTCCCAAATGTTTCTGTTTTCATCCACATATCCATTCCAGGTATTTTCCACATCTACGTTACCACATATGATTTCCTTTATCTTTTCATCTAGCGGGAAGGAATAGTTCGATTTTAATTCACTCTTATGGGTCGAATAATGATCGCTTACCTTATAAAGTTCAGACGCATTCCGCCTTATTGACAAAGCTTCTTTACAGGCCTCTATATCAGATTCCTCTACATCTCCAATCAGCCCCGAAAATGCGAACTCATCCATGCACCAGCCAAGATTCATAAAGGGCGAAAACTCTATGTTCCGGTCTCCCGCATTGGTTTCTGACAGATAGGGAGTGCCCTCCTCATCATAGCCCCAATCCACTCCAGGTATACCACAGAAAAGAGATGTATTTCCTTCTTCACTGCATAACCAGTCTGTCAGATCCAGGATTCTTTCCAGGGTTTTCTCGTCCGTAGCCGGACTAAACATAGTAGCAGACCAATAATTATACATCATAGTAATTGCCAGGCTTCCATCATCCGCCGTCATCACTGCCGCTCCCAGGACATTCGTACCATCTTCTCCGGTTGCCCCTTCATACATGCTACGAATGCGTGCAATATCAGCAGGAGAGCTTGCGTAATACAGGGCTGCCGCTTGACCTGCTGCGAAGCTGTTAATCGAATCCTGGGACGATTTTGTAAAGTAATCCGTATCGATCAGGCCATTCTGATACCATCCCTGCAGTTCCGTCAGCATTTTTTCGTAGGTAGCCTTTTCTGCATCCGGAGTAAATTTAAAACCCTCCTCTGTTTCAATAATCGTAGTTCCACTTTCTGGAAGTCCAAATGCATCGCAGAACCCTCTTGCCATAAAGAAATCCCCGCCTTCTAACATGATTGGTACCGTATTGCTTTCCTTAACCTTTTCAAGGAACTCCTTTAACTCTGACACTGTCACGGTATAATCACTGCCAAAATCAGCCATTCCAACTTGTTCTGCCAGATCTTTTCTAAAAAGGATGGTATTATCTACCATCGCGCCCTCTACCGGCTCTGTATATAAGCCAAATATAGGATGCGGAATTGCATACGTCTTTCCATCTACCTTTAGAACATCTGCCATACCAGATGCTTTTATCGCATATTCGATATTTGGCCATCTGCTCTCCCAGCCTTCCGGCAGCGCCTGCAGTAACCCTTGATCCACATACTCATAATAGGAACTTAGACTAAACAAATGATTCCACATACAATCCGGCATGGTTTCCGTATTCACCCACGTCTGCATTTTCTCCTTGGCATCGCTATCCTCACAAGCCCACATTTCCGGCTCAATGTTGAACTTGTTAAGGATATATTGATACAGCGGATCCTCAACATAATCGACGCCTGAGTTCATCTGGTAAACGCTGTAATAAGAAGTATAGGTAAATGGGATCGTCTCACCGTATTCTGACATCTCACTTTCCTGATCCTCTGGCCCCCTTTCTTCCTGTTGATTCTCCTGTTGATTTTCTTTCCCTTGCGTTCCATCCGGCTCCTTGCTTCCGTTATCCCCACAGCCTGTCAATAATGACATCGAAAGCAACCCACACAACAATAATGCAATTAGTTTTTTCATTTCTTAGTTCCTCCTTCTCGTTTAAATTTTTTCTTATTGTCTCAAGTATTCTACCGCCAGACTGGTTCTTGGCTTTTTCAGCCTAAACACATAGCCTTTCAATAGTTTTTCCCCATGTACGATTGTTTCCTTAATCTGATAATCTTCATCAGAAATCTTTAACAAATATGTTCCATCCGGCTCAAGTTTCTGAAATGATATCTCTCTCTGTTCCTGCAAATCCTCCTCTCTTCGGAAAATTATCATCACACCATTGTCCCTATTTCCAAACTGACATATACTCCAATGGTTTTCCATCAAGTCCGCATCTGTCAGCGGATAAAAATCTTCCTCCCAGTATTTTCTCAAGCGGCTGCATTCTTCAAAAACCTTTTTCAAATAATCAAAATCACAGTTTCTATTAAAAACATCAAAATTGGGAGCTATACCATTACTTAATGCTGATCGTACGTCATAGGCAACCGCATCCCACGCCGCAATTCCGTGATAGACAATATATTGGGATAATGCCAGATTTTGATTTTGATTCCACAAACTGCTTTTATAGGTCTCTGTTTCCGGTGAGCACCCGGTATCGCTTCTCCAGCAAAAGACACATCGGCAGCAGGTTTCCAAATCAATCCGGTTTCCACCGCTCGCAC
Source organism: uncultured Lachnospiraceae bacterium (assembly GCA_949738465.1). Taxonomy (GTDB): domain Bacteria; phylum Bacillota; class Clostridia; order Lachnospirales; family Lachnospiraceae; genus 14-2. The sequence goes on along the minus strand of CATJBQ010000041.1, from coordinate 11,247 downwards.
AACAATCTATCATAAGATTGGGAAATCGATCCAAAAGTGCATCCCAGAAGTGATATAGTCCTTCTATATACTTTATTTCTGTTATTCCTTTCCGATTTATCTTATCCTTATGCTCCCAAAATGAATCGGGATAAACATTAAAATCATGTCGGAAAATATCGATTTCATATGTTTCAATAAAGTTCCCTATAAATTGAATCATCCATAATACCGCATCTGGATTAGAAAAATCAAAAAGCTTTCCTCCATAATCATCCATTTCACCTACTATTGGGCTGCGAAGCAGAAATTCTGGATGTTCCCTTTCTATCTGGGTATTATAAAAAACTCTTTCCGGTTCAAACCAAATCATTGTCCGCAGGCCTTTTTCATGAGCATAATGGGAAATATTGGTAAGCCCTTCCGGAAAGCCTTGTCGGAAAACATAATTCCCAACGCCTCTCGGAAAACCACCTGCAAACCAGGCTGCATCCAACCAAAAGGTATCACAATATCCGCATTTCTCGGAAAAGTCTATGATCTTCATCTGGCCTGCTTCCGTATTCCATTCTGGAAGACAATAGAAATAGCGATCCATATTTTGAAGTGCAATGGGCATCTTCATTTCCTTTTGAAATCGAATTTTTGGACTAAAATAATTTTTCATGAGTCTTCGAAAACGATTATGTGCTTCTACCTTTTGTCCTTCGAAAACCATCAACAGGATTCTCGGAAGCCGGAGCGATTCTAAAGGCTCCATATAAAAATGCATATCTGGAAGACCGGCTTTTAAGATCAGACAATCCTTTTCTCTTATAATTTCATAAAACCATGTTCCGCTCCATCCAATCCCGCAAATCAAACCATCATTATGTCCACAAATGTCAAAAAAAGGAAATTCATAATGTGACGATTTCCCACCGTAAGGTTTTTTTGATATGGTATCACCACAGTTTACATTATTTTCAAATGGCAAATAGCTTTCACCGGTACAGCTATCGCCATTGATTCCACGGTGTATAACTAATTCCCCTTCCGGAATGGGAATACATATATTTAGCACAGATATATCCGAAATGATTTCTGATTCCTTTTCTGAATGGTTTATTAGGGTAACATCCCATTCAACCGCCTTATATTCCGGATATTTTTTCTTACAGATCTGAATTTCTAAATCATTTTTTCTTACAGATAATATTCCTTCCGTGTCGCTGGGCTGATGAAGCAAAACATTCTGGCCATTGTAACAAATGTTTCCAATATCATTTGACGTTCCAACCTCTCCAAATGTTTTTTCAAAAAAATCCTTAAAACAATTTGACATCTTTTCCTCCTATGGCTTTCGCAAAGTGTGAACTATAATTTTTACATTTTTACCGCTCCAATCAAGATTCCTTTGACAAAATATTTTTGCAAAAACGGATACACCAGCATGATTGGCAGCATCACAGCAAACACAGATGCCATCTGTATTCCCTCCGCAAACATATTGCTGGAAAGGGCTGCTGTAGACATAGCCCGTGAGGTTGCCGCTCCCGTTGCATTCCCTATTACAGACCGCAGATACAGTTGAAGTACCGTTCTTTTGCCACTGTTAAAGATTAGCAACGGCCAGTACCAGGAGTTCCAGTATCCCACAGCCGTAAATAGTGAAAACGTTGCAATTAAAGGCTTTTGCAGGGGAAGCATTACCCTGGTAAAAATCTTAATATCCGTTGCGCCATCGATCATAGCCGCATCCTGCAGATCAACGGGAATGGATTCAAACCCATTTTTCATAATGATAATATTATAGGCAGAAGCCAGGCTCAACAAAATCACTGCTGCGTAACTGTCTAACAACCCCATATTTTTGATCAACATGTAGGTTGGAACCACTCCCCCTCCGAAAAACATTGTCAGGAGCATCAACCTGAAAAACAGCTTTTTCCCCGGAAAACTTCTGGAAAATACATATGCTGCCATCACAGAAACCGTCATTCCCACCAAGGTACCGATTACTGTAATTCCGACGGTTGATTTGTAAGCTGAAAGCAGAACATTTCCCCTTCCTATCAGGAACTCATAGTTATCCAGTGTAAATTCCCTGGGGAACCAGGAAAAGGGATGTCTGGCGTATTCGGCAGAACTTTCAAAGGAGATCACCACCGCATTCCAGAAGGGCACCAGAATCAATACTGCAAGCAGTGTCAGCACAATGACAGATATAATCTCTGTGCTACGCCACTTTCTTCTTTTCTTTATTTTTTTCGACATAAAGCTTCTCCCTTCTGTCAATGAAACATTTTTTCGCCGCTCAGTTTACCGACTATGCTGTTAGCAGCAACTAACAGAATTAGATTTATCACAGATTTGAACAGCTCCACCGCGGTAGAAAACCCGTAATTCGGAGTTGCCGCAAAGGTGATATCATATACGTACGTATCCAGAATCTGGGCGACGTCCTTGACCACGGGATTACGCATATTGAAAATCTGATCAAACCCGGCATTCATTACTCCGCCCACCGCCAGAATGAACATGACTGCTATGGTTGTTTTGATTCCCGGCAGCATCACATGCCAGATCTGACGCAGACGCGACGCCCCGTCAATATTTGCCGCCTCATACAGCGTAGGATCGATCCCGGCGATTGCCGCCATATAAATAATGGCTGACCAGCCCATTTCTTTCCAGTTTGAAGTGATATACAATAGTGGCCGGAATAACGACTTATTTCCCAAAAAATTCATTTTCTCCATTCCGAAGCTTTCCAGAAGCACATTGATCGCGCCATTATTGGATAAGAAATTGCTTAGGATGGCTGCAACCACAATCCAGGAAAGAAAATGTGGGAATGTAAACACCGTCTGATAAATCTTTTTTGTCTTCTTTCCGGGCATCTCCGTAATCAAAATGGCCAAAATGATTGGCGCAGGAAATTCCAGGATCAGCCGGCTTACGCTGATTACAAAGGTATTGATGATCGCGCGGGTAGCGGCCGGAGTAATAAAGATCCGTTGAAAATGCTTTAATCCCACCCATTCGCTTCCCAGGATCCCCAACCTGGCATTGTAATCCTTAAAAGCCATTAATATTCCGTACATTGGACCATAACAAAATACAATCAGCCATATAAGGAAGGGAATCAACAACAGATACAGATATCTGGCTTTCCAGATCTCATGTCCCAGAGGTTTTTTCCGGATCCTGCTATTTTTTAACTTTGACATACATTCTTCTCCTTTAATGAATGGCCCGTTTTACACTCCCTGCATCTTCTCCTGCCACTACATTGCAATCCGCTTCACCACCCGCGAAAGCTGACCTGCCGACACGCCGCGCAGTTTACATAAGCTGTTAATTCCCAGTTCCAGCGGAAGAATCTCCAAAAGCGTCGCTGTGGCCGGATCCTCATAATCAATCACGTAAACCATCTGATTCTCCTGCCGCTTCACATCGTGCCGGTTCGTAATCATCAGAACCTTGCCGCCATATTTCAGCACGCTTTCCCGCACCTGGTCACATTTTTCACTGTAGCTTGGGTCAAAATCATATAGGATTGTTCCAAATCCCGGATGAATCAGTTCAATGGGTCCATGGATGAATTGTGCCGGTGTAAAACGGGAAGCATAAAATTTTCCCGCTTCCTCTGCCACAATTTCACTGTGACAGGCAGTCGTATAAGAAAATCCCGATCCCACACAGATCAAAAAATCGATATCGGATATAAATGCGGCAATCTCACGTCCGATTTCCTTGTGGGATATAATTTCTTCCATCTGTCCGGCACATCGCTCCATCTTTTCCTTTAATTCCAGGAATTCCTCCTGCCCGCAGCCTGCAATGCGATATCCCAGAAGCAGCATTGCCGCAAGGGTATTGGTATAAGTTTTCGTAGAGGTGCGAAACTCCGCCCCTGCGTAAATACCTCCCGCCAGCTCTGTCATCCCATAAAGATGGCTATTGGGGTAATTAGTTACCACAATCACCGGTATATGGGAGGGAAGATCCTCCAAAAGCTCCAGCACCTCCGGGCTCTCGCCGGACTGGGATACCGCTACCAGAATCGTATCCTTTGTAAAGAACGCTTCTCCCATCATTTGAAGCTCATAAGCCTCTATGGTAGTAGCTGAAATTCCTCGGCTGCGCAGGAAATTCATTGTAATGTAGCAGCCAAACAGGGAACTTCCCATCCCAGTCAGCACAACCCGCAGATCCTTTCTTTTATCTATCAGTTTTAATAAAGCCTGCTGTAGCTTTTCCTCCTCGAAAGCATTTGCGATAAAACGCCGCAGTGCTTCCGGCTGTTGACGAATCTCATCCATAAAGGATATTTTCTCTTTTATTTCTGTTTCTACTCCTGTCGGTTCCATATTTCATCTCCTTCCTTTTTCGTATTTTCCATACAATTCTCCGGATATATCTTTTGGAATTTTGTGATTGAAAGTAAACTTTCTTCTTACATATATTATTATAAGAAAATTTTCATTAAAATTCAAGTGACTTTCTTACTAAAGAAATGAGTTGTTTTTTATGTAAAATTACTAAAATAGTAGTAGATTTTTCTTTTGGATGCCCGTGTGCATACAAAAAAATGGCAGACATTTCATGTCCACCATTTTATAACCTTACTCTAATTCTTTTCATCAGCTCTTTTCCCCTCAAAGCGGGTGTCAAACAATGACCTCCACAATCCTCTTCCCATCTACTGTAACCGTATTCACCCCAGCCTCCTTCTTCTTGTTAAAGCTGTAAGTCAGAAGATACCCTTTATCCAGATGATAGTCCTCCAGATACCTCGCAAGCTGTTTCCCGCCCTTCTCATGATAAGCCTTGCCATGCCATATCTTCATTTCTACTACATAACGCACACCAAGGTAGTCGATCACAAGATCCATCCGGCGATTCCTGCAATTTACTAGAACTAAGAAAGTAGTTATACAGTCTCGTCTCAAAGATTCTGTTCGCAACAACAACATTCCCATGGTCATTTTTTATAAGTCCAAACATTTCAGCATCTGCAATTTCTATAATATCGGGATTATAGGAAACTTTCTTCATCCGGATGAAGTTTACGCTTCAGATTCTTTACATCTGTTACGCCTGCCAGTATCACAGACTGAAATGTTGCCGTTCCTTTCGTTTCCCGACTCAGATAACCGTCCCGAAGCTGTGCCAGGAAATCTAAAAAAACCTGGTTGTTGGTGGCACTGTCAATTTCATCAATCATTAAAACAATTGGTTTATCCGTATCAGCGCACCATCTCTTAAAGATACGAAAAATATCAGCCATTCGGATCTTCTTCTCATCCTTCTGCACAATTTCCTCAAATGCGTCCAAATACCTCCTGGGAATAGCAACACTGTTGAATTCATTTTCATCAATGAGCATCTGCGCCAGTGCCTGTACGAAAGCAGCCCCTGTCCGAAACGAGTCATTATCCATTCCTTGAAAATCCAGGTTTAATACCACATAAAAATCCTTCAAATATATTGCCAAGGTCGCCAGCGTAGTTGTCTTTCCATACTGACGCGCCCGATTAATGGTGAAATACTGCCCTTTATTTTATTCCTTCGTTACTATCTATAATGTACCATGTTCCGAAAGATTCCGTAACAAAATATCGTTCTGATCTACACCTTTTCACCGCCGCAGACTCCCCCGCAATTCCCTGGGCGTCCTCCCATACCGTTTCTTCACCATCTTCGTCATCTGCCCCCCATCCGAAAATCCACACAGCCGCGCAATCTCCACACAACTGATCTGCGTGCTTTCCAGAAGCTGCTTCGCCTGGCCAAGCCGCACGGAGATCATATAACTCTGGGGAGAAATGCCGAATTCCTCCTTAAACAGATGCCGAAAACGATCCGGACTATAGCCGGTCATATTAGCCAGCTCCCCTACCGTAATATCCTGCATATAGTTTTCCTCAATATAACGTTTACAGTAGGTTAGATCCTTCACGCTGCCCTTGGCCCCATGAATTTTTCTGCTGATTAACGCGAGAATCTCCTGAAGCTTACAGGAAATGATCCGCTCATACCCCCACTCCTGCGTGCGGACCTCGTCTACAATATCATAAAACAAAGGCTTCACATGCGCCGCATCCGGCCAGACTCCCTCCGGCGCCTGCTCCGTCCCTTCAAAACCCAGAAATAACACGCCAGCCGTTTCCAGGTGGTGTTCACTGTGCCAGACCCCGGGACGGATAATGGCCAGATCATCCTGTCCAAACGTATACTTTCTGCCGTTAATCTCCGTCTCTCCCCGTGCGCCGTTTTCATAGAAAACCATTTCACTGCAGCCGTGACGGTGCGGCGCAATCTCACAATCTTTCTCCCGTATTTCGCTGTTGCAGAAAATAAGCTTTGCCATTGCCATCCGTACCTCCCTGTATCATTTTCGGGAACCTCCCCTTCATTTTACCATGCCATTTGCATGCCGTATAGATTTTTTTGCAAATGATAGCCGATTCATCCAATTTTCCTGACCAGCCTGTCCCTTCCCCTATCAGAAGATTTCCGGTATAATCATGGACAGGAAAACAAAATCATTCCGATCTGACAAATTTTTAACAAGGAGCTGACTCTATGGACACAGAACAATACTTCAAAAACCTGAACGTCCCCGCCTCCAGGATTGACGTGGTACTGGACACGGACACCTTCAACGAAATTGACGACCAGTTCGCCATCTCATACCTTCTGGCCTCATCCGACAAGTTAAACCTGAAAGCCCTGTATGCGGCGCCCTTTTACAACCATCATTCCACTTCGCCCGGGGACGGTATGCAAAAAAGCTATGATGAGATCCTGCGCCTTCTGGCACTGACCGGCCGGCAGGAATATGCCCCTGTAACCTTCCGGGGCTCCGAGGATTATCTGAAGGACGAAACGACGCCTGTGCCCTCCGACGCAGCCGCAAACCTTGTGGCACTGGCTTCTGGCTACAGCCCTGACAATCCCCTTTACGTGATAGCCATCGGCGCGATCACCAACGTGGCCTCCGCCTTGCTTTTAAAACCGGAAATTGCGGAAAATATTGTGATTGTATGGCTAGGGGGACATGGCAGAGAATACCATGATACCAAAGAATTTAACTTATTCCAGGATGTTGCCGCCGCCAGGGTGGTTTTCGGAAGCGGAGCGCCCGTTGTCCAGCTTCCCTGCATGGGCGTGGTCAGCAGTTTTTCCGTTCCCTTTGTGGAGCTTGCGCATTACCTCGACGGGAAAAATGATCTTTGCGATTTTCTGGTGGGACGCGTCCGGAATGAGATTGACAGTTATGCCAAAGGGCTGGCTGTATCCCGCGTTCTGTGGGACGTGACTGCCGTGGCCTGGCTTTTGAATGATAACGACCGGTTCATGCTGTCCCGGCTGGATACCCTTCCCGTGCCGGAATACGACGGCCGCTATGCCTATGACCACAGCCGCCTCATCCGATACGTATACCATATCAACCGGGATGCGCTGGCAACAGATCTTTTTGAGAAGCTTTCGGGAAGCCGGCTATAGCTGCCAACTTTTACGGATTCCATTGACATTATTTTGGGGAAACTATATACTCAATATGGCATCAATGGATCAGAGGTAACCCCATGGCAATTCCAATCAATATTGATAATTTGATTCATAAAAAGGTTATTGAATCCACAAGAATTGAATTTAAGGCGGATATGAATCCGAATGCAGTGACGCATTCTATCTGTGCTTTCGCCAATGATATCGATAATCTTGTCGGCGGGTATATTGTACTGGGAGCAGAAGAGAAAGACGGTTCTCCTATACTCCCGGTAAAAGGAATTGAACAGGAACGGATCGATTCTATTTTAAAGGATCTGGTGGGATATTGCCGGCTGATCGAACCATTATATAACCCAATTGTTGAACCGATACTGTTCCACGGGCGCTACATTATTGTCATCTGGGCGCCAGGCGGTTATGGCCGCCCATACAAAGCGCCAAAGGATGTATTCGGAGATAAATCGGCCAAATTTTATTATATCCGGAAGTTCAGCAGTACATTAAAAGCTTCGTCGAATGAAGAAAAAGAATTGTTTTATGTTTCTACAAATATTCCGTTCGACGACCGGCCCAATCTTCTTGCAGATGTATCGGATCTGGATATTGGCATTATGCGGAAGCACCTGAGGGATGTTGGAAACGACTTATATGAACTCTCCTTAAAATCAAGTGCCTTAGAAATTGCCAGGGATATGCAGCTCATTTCCGGTACAACTGAAAATTTGAAGCCTTTAAATGTTGGTATTCTGATGTTCAGCGAACGGCCGGAAAAATATTTCCGATATGCAAGAATCGAGGTCGTAGATCTTCCCGATCCAACCGGAAGAAATATGCTGGAGAAAACATTTACAGGTCCCATACAGCGGTAGCTAGGGGATGCCCTCGCGTTTATCAAAAATTACAACATCCGTGCACGCATTTACCGCAACCGGCGCATTGGAGATTTCTTAAAGGAGCTAAAGCTGATTGAAGGAAGGAATACCGGATATCCCAATGCAATCAAAGCTTTGCAGGAAAACGGTTCTCCTCTCCCGGTTTTTGAAATGGACGATGAGAGAGAATATTTATCAGTAACCATCAACGTCCACCCTCAATTCCTTCCATGACACCCATAAGCATAAATGACAAAAAACGGCAAGGTTGATCTGATCAGTCCCTTGCCGTCTTTTTATACAAGCACTTAAAAATTCCATTCTTTTACCGTTTTCTTAAGCAGCACCAGCGTTGTCACAAACCCCACAATCTCCGCAATGGGGAAGGACAGCCACACTAAATCCAGGTTACCGGTACGGGCCAGCAGCCAGGCCACCGGCAGCAATACGACGATCTGGCGGATCACAGACATCACCAGACTGTTCATGCTGCGCCCTACCGCCTGGAAGACGCCGCTGCCCACGATACAGATGCCCGCCAGAATGAAGCTGAAGCTGATGATCCGAAGGGCCGGGATTCCGATGGTCATCATGTTATCCGACGCGTCAAACAGCCGGAGCATCGGTCCCGGAATAATCTGTGCCAGGGCAAATCCCACCACCATCACCACAGTGGCAAAGGCCATGCCATACTTCATGGTATTTATCATCCGGTCCCGCTTCTTTGCGCCATAGTTGAAAGCAACAACAGGAATCAGCCCGTTATTGAGACCGAAAATCGGCATAAATACAAAGCTTTGCAGCTTAAAGTATACCCCAAAGACCGCCGTAGCCGTTGTGGTAAAGCCCAGCAGGATCTTGTTCATCAGAAATACCATCACAGATCCGATGGACTGCATCAGAATCGCCGGTACACTGATGGCATAAACCTCCTTGATAATCCTCCCGTAAAACCGAATCTCCTTAAAGCTCAGCCGGATTTCCTTATTCACCTTTAGGTTGAATACAAGGCCCAGAAGCATTCCGAAAATCTGGCCTGCCACCGTAGCAATGGCTGCTCCGGCCATACCCAGCTTAGGCGCGCCAAAATAACCGAAAATCAGAATGGGGTCCAATACCAGGTTAATAATCGTACCAGATAACTGCATCACCATCGTGTGGATGGAACGCCCCGTGGCCTGCAGAAGCCGCTCAAACATAATGTCAAAAAAGATGCCAAAGCTGAAGGAGCAGACTATCGTCATATATGTTGTTCCGTAAGAAATAATCTCCGCATTGTCCGTCTGCACCGTAAAAAAGAACCGTGATCCGAAAATTCCCACCAGCAGAAATACCAGATAAGATAACCCGGCCAGCAGCATGGAAACATTGGCGGTCTTATTCGCTTCTTCGAACTTACGTTCTCCTAGGCGGCGGGATACAATAGAGTTGACGCCCACGCCGGTACCGGTAGCCACCGCAATCATGACTGACTGTGCCGGAAACACCAGCGACACCGCCGTTAAGGCATTCTCACTGATCTTAGCCACAAAAATACTGTCTACAATATTATATAATGCCTGAATGAGCATGGAGATAATCATGGGCACCGACATATTCATTAAAAGCTTAAACTCCGGCATGGTGCCCATCTTATTTCCCTGCATCACTTCTTCCTTCTGTTTTTCCATCTTTTCTCCCTTTTATGTCCTTCGTATTTTTCTCCACCTGCCTGCGGGCAATCATGATCTGATGGCCGCAGCCGCAGCATTTGAGACGAAAATCCGCTCCCACCCGGAGCACCTCCCATTCAAAGCTGCCGCAGGGATGCTTTTTCTTCAGCTTAACGATATCTCCTACTTCGTATGTCATGCATGTACCTCAATCCCGCTTAATATCTCGCCGATACTGCCCTGCACCAGAAGGTTGGCCCGGCTGTCCATAGGCGTCGTATCCCTGTTGATAAGCACCAGCTTCTTTCCCCGGTAATAGTCCACAAGGCCTGCTGCCGGATACACCACCAGGGATGTCCCGCCAACGATCAGAATATCCGCATGAGTAATGTAATCGACGGCCCGATGCATCAGCCCCATGTCCAGCCCCTCCTCATACAGCACCACATCCGGCTTGATCTGGCCCCCGCATCGATCGCAGACCGGAACGCCCCGGCTGTCAAGCATGTACCGGGCATCAAACAACGCCCCGCATTTCTGGCAGTAATTGCGGTGGACGCTGCCGTGAAGCTCCAACACCTCCCGGCTCCCTGCCTGCTGATGCAGTCCGTCGATGTTCTGGGTAATGACCGCCTTCAGTTTCCCCGCCTGCTCCAGCTCTGCCAGCTTCCTGTGGGCCGCGTTGGGCTGCGCCGTCAGGCAGAGCATCTTATTTTTATAAAAGCGGTAAAATTCCTTTTGGTTCTGTACATAGAAGGAATGGCTTAAAATGGTTTCCGGCGGATAGTCGTACTGCTGATGATACAGGCCGTCCACACTGCGGAAATCCGGGATTCCGCTCTCCGTAGACACGCCGGCTCCGCCGAAAAATACGATATTATCGGATTCCTGAATCCATTTCTGTAATTGCTCTCGCTCTGTCATGACGTACCTCCTTTAAAAATCTGACAAATAGCTTCCGCCTTTTTCATTGTACCATGATTCCCCAATCCACACAACAAACAAACCCCCGGAACTCTCGACGTTCCCGGGGAAATCGTAAATTGCGGGGGCAGGATTTGAACCTGCGACCTTCGGGTTATGAGCCCGACGAGCTTCCAGACTGCTCCACCCCGCGCTATTTGGTTGCAAAAATTATTATAGTACACTTTTTTTCATTTGTCAAATATGAAATGAAAACTTTACATTTCCTTTACAGGCCCTTCACAACCCTGGTTATCATATTGTATGCAGAATTC
>CATJBQ010000040.1 GCA_949738465.1 uncultured Lachnospiraceae bacterium | reverse complement strand
CGTATTGCGGAAGATTTTTCCACTGCTTTTATTTAGAGGAACGTAAAAACTGCGCCACAGCCCTGGCAGGCCATCGCGCAGCGATTTTGTTCAATTTCAATTTGGCCATCTAATACCCATATTTTGCTTTGGGATCCTGCTCCCGCTCTGCCCTTCTGGCTTTCTTCCGTTCCTCCATGAGGATGGCCTTGATCTTGGCCTGGGCTTCCTGCGATAACTGACGATCCCTGTGGTGCTTCACCTCATTGCCTGGATCCGCAGCCATTCCGTATTTTTCCAGCGTCCCGCTTCTTGCGATATTCATGGACCTGGGGGCATCGATCAGAAGATGTCCGTTATTGTTGCTTCCGCCGGTGTATACCACCTTGATCCCGTCTCCGATCAGCAGGTATTCCCCGGCTTTCAATGTAAGCTTCAGCATATCCGCTTTAAACCTCCTTGTTTCCTGCATACCTGGTATGCGATTCCCGTTTTACGAAATCAGTTTCTCAACTGATTCTGGCTGTTATTTTTTGTGGAAGATTCTGCGACAGATTTTATATTGTGTCGCGTTTTCTTTCTTACACACTATATATCGGCCGGGTTCTGAAATACTTTACACCTGATTTGAAAAATTTTTAAAAATATTTTTGCATTGTTTTCGGAAAACCCGGATCTATTGATTTCTGGAGGGTTTTCCTTTATAATCTGATTAAGAAGCTGGAGAAGGATGGGAAGGGCCCCCCCAATATGGGGTGTCTCTCTCTCAAGAACAGGCCCGGAAAGGGGAATGAATATGGCCAGGACAGTGAGTATTGGATGTCAGGATTATGAGACGCTTCGGAAAAATCAGTACTTTTATATCGATAAGACCCATTTTATCCGGGAGTGGTGGGAGGCAGGGGACATTGTGACGCTGATTGCCCGTCCCCGGAGATTCGGGAAGACGTTGAATATAAGCATGGTGGAACAGTTTTTCTCGGTGGACTATGATGGCCGGGGAGATCTTTTTTAGGGGCTGTCCATCTGGGAGGATGAAAAATACCGGAAGCTCCAGGGGACATACCCGGTGATTTCCTTAAGCTTTGCAAAAGTGAAGGAAACGACCTTCTCAAATACCAGGAAAAAGATCTGTGAGATCATTGCGGGGCTGTATGATAAGTATGATTTTTTGCTGGATAGCGGGAAGCTGAATGAAAGAGAGAAAGGGAAGTATCAGAAGGTTTCTGCCGATATGGAGGATTATATTGCATCCGATTCCCTAAACAATCTGTCGGATTATCTGATGCGGTATTATGGAAAAAAGGTGATCCTTTTACTGGATGAATACGACACGCCTATGCAGGAAGCCTATGTACATGGATTCTGGGAGGAACTTGTGAGCTTCATCCGGAATTTGTTCAATGCCTCCTTTAAGACCAACCCTTATCTGGAGCGGGCGGTTATGACAGGGATTACCCGTGTCAGCAAGGAGTCCATTTTTTCAGATCTGAATAATCTTAAGGTGGTCACAACCACCTCGGAGCAATATGCGGACTGCTTTGGATTTACGGAGGAAGAAGTATTTACGGCCCTGGATGAGTTTGGAATGGGGGAGAAAAAGGAAGAGGTAAAACAGTGGTATGACGGATTCTGCTTTGGAAGCGTCAGCGATATCTATAATCCCTGGTCGATCATCAATCTCCTGGATACAGGGAAAGTGGGTCTCTACTGGGCCCCCGAAGATTGCAATCTTCGGGTCGCGGGCAGTCGCCAAATGTCTGCAAGCAGCCACTTGGCTCGTTGCCATCGCGAAAATACCAGTGCTAACAGCCTGGTGGGGAAGCTGATTCGGGAGGGAAACCGGGAGGTGAAACGGGATTTTGAAGATCTTTTGAAGGGACAGCACGTCATTACCGACCTGGACGAGCAAATCGTCTATGATCAGCTCGGGCAGGACGAAACGGCAATCTGGAGCCTCCTGGTAGCCAGCGGTTATATGAAGGTGGTAAAGCACGAAGAAGTATATGACGTGGTTGATTATGACCTGATCTCCTCCCATTATGAGCTGACATTGACGAATCTGGAAGTAAGGCTGATGTTCCGTTCCATGATCAAAGGATGGTTTGCGGAAAATAAAGCGGATTACAACGATTTCATCAAAGCCCTTCTTTTAGGCGACACGGAAGCCATGAATCACTATATGAACCGTGTGGCCCTCACCACCTTCAGCTATTTTGACACCGGGAAATCACCGGATCTGGTGGAACCAGAGCGCTTCTATCACGGCTTTGTCCTGGGCCTGATGGTGGAGCTTAACGGGCACTACGTCCTGACCTCCAACCGGGAAAGTGGTTTTGGCCGGTACGACGTGCTGCTGGAACCAAGGAATCAGGAGGACGACGCCATCATCCTGGAATTCAAGGTGCAGTCCGCCAGGGAAAAGGAGCTTTCCGACACGGTAGAGTCGGCCCTAAAACAGATCAAGGAAAAAAAGTACGAAGCAGTCCTTATGGCGAAGGGGATTGCAAAAGAGAAGATCCGCAAATATGGGTTTGCATTTTGCGGAAAAAAGGTTTTGATAGGTTCTGGCGAGGCGGTTGTTTAAACCGCCTCTCTTTTTTTTACTGTCTCAATTCTGTCTGATAATTTTTTCACAAATCTTGTGCAATCTCCAATCCCCATATATAGTGTGTATACAGCCGCTTCTACAAGAGAACAAGAGGCTGCTTTTGTCTTGCAGACGGCGAATTTACAAATGAAAAAGGAGGAGGTTCACAGTGAACACAGCAGAGCCAATCAAAAATTTGGAGGAATTGGAGCATTTCAAACAGTACTACCGGGAGATCCGGCCAAATCCTCGGAATTACACGTTACTGACAATGGGGTTAAACACGGCTCTTCGGGTTTCAGACCTGCTGTCCCTGCAATGGCGGCAGGTCTATGATTTTGTCAGCGGCAGCTTTCGCAGCCACATCGTTCTTGTGGAACAAAAAACCGGGAAGCATTCCAAAATTTACATCAACGAAAGCATTCGCCAGGCCCTTGTACTATATAAGGAAGCTCTGGAATGCGACGAAAAAATCCTGCCGGAGCGGTACCTCATTTCCAACCGCAGCCAGGCGCCTCTTTCCCGGTCCCAGGCATGGCGGATCATCAAGGCTGCCGCCGAGAACTGCAATATTTCCGGCGTGATCAGCCCCCATTCCCTGCGAAAAACCTTCGGTTACCATGCCTGCAAACGGGGCGTACGTCCGGCAATGCTGATGGAGGTATTTAATCATTCCTCTTTTGAGGTTACCAGGCGCTACCTGGGGATCGAGCAGGACGACCGGGACGAGGTGTTCCGCAATATCTGCATTTAACCAATAAAAAACGCGACACAATATAAACTGTGTCGCATTTTTTATGCATAGATCCGTGCAGAAAAATTCTCCCACCATTTCACCACCCCTCACCTCACCGCACCACCACCGGCAGCCGCGCCCCCAGCCGGCACAGCAACTCATTGCTGATGGTCCCTGCCATCTCCGCCACCACCGGCGCGGACGGCTCGCAGTCCGCCTCATTGCAGATCACCACAGCCACATCGCCCAGAGATATCTCCGAAAGCTCCGTCACGTCCACCGCCATCTGGTCCATACAGATCCTCCCGGCAATGGGCGCATACTGGCCCCGGATCCGTACGCCGCCTGCTCCGGACAGGATCCTGGGGAGGCCGTCTCCATAACCGATGGGCAGAATCGCAATACGGCTGTCCCGGGCAGCGGTAAAGACCCGGCCATAGCCCACGCTCTCCCCCTTAGGCACATCTTTCAAAGCCGCCACCCTGGTTTTCAGCGCCAGAACCGGCCTCAAATCCGCCTGCACCGCCGTTTTCTGCGTAGTACTTAAAACCCCGTACAGCGCAATGCCCACCCGCACATAATCACAGGAAAGCTCCGGATGATTCAGAAGGCCGTAACTGCTCTGGATGTGGACTTTGGGAACCGCAATCCCCGCTTCCGTAAGCTCCCCAAGAAGTCCGTAAAAATCATTGATCTGTCCCCGGGTAAAGGCCACATCCCCGGGCGCAAGGCTGTCGGCACAGCACAGATGAGTAAAAATCCCGTTCATTTTCAGCCGCCTCATGCGAAAAATCTTCTTCACCTTCCCTGCGTCCCTGCAGTCAACCCCCAGCCGGTGCATGCCGGTATCGATCTTAAGATGACATTTGACCGGAACGCCCTGGCGGTTCAGAGCCGCCGCGTAGGAGAAATCAATTAGCGTCTGGGTAAGGTCATACTTTTTTAATTCCCTGGCACGGCTGGGGGCGGTGTAGCCCAGAACCAGGATCTCCCCGCGGATGCCATAGCTTCGAAGCTGAATTCCCTCATCGATGGTGGCCACCGCAAAAGCGTCTACCCCCAGCCGCTCCAGATGGGAAGCGATGGCAAAGGCCCCATGCCCGTATGCCTGGGTCTTTACCACAGCCATCAGCCGACAACCCTCTGGCAACAACTCCTTCAATACTTCCACGTTATGCACAAGATGCTTTAAGTCCAGCTCGATCCAGGCCCTTCCCGTATCCTTTCCCCTGGCCCCTTTGGGCTTCCGACGCTCCCACAGCGCCGCCCCGCCCAGGGAAAAAATCCCGGACAACAGCAGTACTGCCACAAAATGTCCCAGGCTGTTTTCCACCAGAGGCTCCCAGAGACCGGTTTTTTTCGCCGCCAGCCGGACAATCACAATTACCATGGGATGGATCAGGTAAACCAGCAGCGCTGCGGTGCGAAGAAGCCCGACCCGCCCTTGGCGTATCTGCAAAAGGGCGCCGAACAAAAAGTACATACAGGGAACCAGAAACAGGTACATGCTGTCATGGCGCTGCAGCCGGAAGTGATGAAGCAATAACGCCTCCGCCAGCATCAGGCCGAAGCTCACCGCCAGACCCATGAGGTTTTTTCCCAGGGAAAGGCGCACCTTCCCCTCCGCCATCCACCCGGCCAACAGGAAGAAAATGGGTGCGAAAAAGAGTCCGTTTCTGGTATAGTCAAAAATCTGAAACAGCAAATCATAAAATCTTTTTACTAATGTAATTCCTTCGACGGCCCCGTAATAGCTGTCCCCGCCTAAGCCCACCAGGTACAGCAGGCCCGCGATCAGGAAGGCTGTGGGCATACCGCATTTTTTCATCAGATACCAGGCAATCGCTCCGCCTAAGATGGAAGCCGGCAGATACCACAAATGATACATGGTGCCGTCAAACACAAGATCCTGGATCAGCCTGGGAAGGAAGTTCTTTTCATTAAAATATCCGTTGTACCAGTTAAGAGGCAGGTACAGCACGATGGCTACGCCATAAAGAAGCGCCGTCTTTTTGACGAACCCCTTTAATTTTTCCCCGTCCTGCCGGTATCTGGTTATGAGAAAAAAGCCCGACGTCATTAGGAAAAAAGGCACGCCCACCCGGGCGATCACTCTTGTCAGGACAAAATCAGCCGTCTCATGGAAGGACAACAGCGGCGAGGTATGGATGGCCACCACCAGAACCGCCGCCACCATCCGGAAATAATCAATTCCAGCATAGCTTTTCGTTCCCCGCATCCTGCTTCAGCTCCTCCACATATTCTTCCAGCGCCAGCCTCCGCGCCGTGATCAACCGGGCATGGGGACAGCCCACATACCGGAAATGCCAGGGCTCATGGGAGATTCCCGTAACCCCCTCCTTTTCCCGTGGATAGCGCTCAATAAATCCGTAATCCGGCGCTGCGATGCGAAATACCGCCGCGATGCCCTCGTAGGGGAAATCCGGGCGGATAAAATCGATCTCCTCCTTCCGGATTCCCAGGTCGATGGCCAGTCCGGTTTCATGCTCGCTGCAGCCCGGAAGCGCCACATATTTCCGTGTAAATTCCGCCCCGTTTTCCTTTAAGGATTCCCGGTAAAGCTCCCGCTGCTCCCGGTTGGAGCGGTAGCCGCTGACCGGAACGATCTCCTTTCCGGCCGAAATGTGCCGAAGCAGGCATTGTAACGCTTCCGCCGCCTTTCGTTCCAGCAGAATATCCGGAAAATCCGGATCCACCACGATTAGATCCAGGTTCCTCTTCCTGCCGATGGGATGGTCCGCGTTCACCAGAAGCAGATGCTCCACGCTCATTCCCACCTCCCCCTTTCATACAGGCCGATCAGCCGGTCCAGCATTTCTCCAAAAGATAAACCGATTCCTTTCATCATATTGGGGTAACGGCTGTGGGAGGTAAAGCCCGGAATGGTGTTCACCTCGTTGAACACAATGTCTCCGGCAGGTGTCAGAAACAGGTCCACCCGGGCAAAGCCTGTGCAGCTTAAGGCACGGTAAATGGTCACAGCCGCCCGCTGGATCCGCCGCTCCGTCACCTCGTCGATCCTGGCAGGCATATGGATTCTGGAAGTTTTCAAGGTGTATTTTTCGGTGTAATCGAAAAACCCTGTGGACAGCTCGATCTCGTCCACCCTGCCCACCGTAAGCGTCTCGTTGCCCAGAATGGCGCAGCCTACCTCGAAGCCCTCCACGGCCTCCTCCACAATCACCTCGTCGTCGTGGGAAAAAGCCAGGATCACCGCCTGATCAAGCTCCGCGCGGTCCGCCACCCGGGTAATTCCGAAGGAGGAGCCCGCCCGGACCGGCTTTACAAAAAGAGGGCCGGACAGCTCTGCGTTGATTTTCTCAAGGGCCTCTTTCATCTGATATGCTTTGAACGCCACAGCCCTTGGGACGGTCACTCCGGCGGCCTCTGCCAGCCTGTGGGCCCTTTCCTTATCCATGCAGAGGGCCGAAGAAAGGGTATTGCAGCCCACATAAGGGATCCCCGCCAGTTCAAAAACGCCCTGCAGCGTTCCGTCCTCCCCGTTTTTGCCATGGAGCACCGGAAAGACCAGATCCACCTTTTTTACGGTGCAGGCTCCGCCGGAAAATTCCAGAAAGCCCCCTATGGAACGGTTCTGGGAAACCGACACCGGTGTCAGATTTTCCAGATCCTTATGCCAGGAGTTGTCGGCGATTTTTTCATACGCCCCCTGGTAATGGTACCAATCCCCTTCCCGGGTAATGCCTACCGGATAGCTTTCATATTTTTCCGGATCCAGATGCTCCAGAACCGAATGGGCCGACTGTAGCGACACCTCATACTCGGTGGAATGTCCCCCGAAAATAACGGCAATTTCCTTTTTATCCATAATCGATCTCCTTTTTGAAACAGCTTGAAATAAAGAATGCGCTCCGCGCATTCTTCGCGCCCGAGCGGTGCCGTTCACGGCTAATTTCACCTCCGCGAGGTGCACATCCTGCCCGGAGGGCTTTTTATCATATAGGAAATCCGAAGGAATTTCCTATATGATAAAAAACAGCATCCCGGCTTTGATACGGGCTCTATGTCCATCGTATCATAAGCCAGAATGCTGTTTCTGCGTTTCTTCTGACAGATTTCTTATGTCTTCTTGTATGAAATCTTAAGTTTTGTTGAAGCTGGCGGTGCTTTTGGGGATTCTACGCTTTACTCTCTGCATGTCTAAACCATGCTCCACGCCGTGTCCGGAGACAATGGTTTAAAATATCCTTTGATACAATTCGGGTTAATAATACACAATTGCGTATGTGTTTTTTCCATTATTCCCGAATCATGATAAACCGGGTTTCCTTCGATAAATATTCCACGAACACTATCATAGGCTCTTAGCTCATTTTCCCGATTATATTGATGAATTCTTTCTATAACTGCACAATCCAATTCCCTTAACAAAAGCCCACGACTTCCTGTTATGTCCCGATTCATCGGCAATGGCTGTCCAACAAATGACAACTCCTCTTTCAAAATCTCATATCCCATCCGTAAAATCTCGGAACTTCCATAATCCGTCAAATTCAAGCAATGGCCCAGGCATATCACCGCACCTATAACCTCCGGCTTCTTCGGTTCTTCCTCCGGATGCTTTTTATTGTATCTGTCACAGTAGGATATTGCCCATTCCCAGGCTCTTGCCAGGCTATTCTCCCAAAAATAAATCCCGCCGCCCAGCCAATCATAAGAATTGTGACTGGCCAAAAGCTTTTCATGCCTATATAATACGTTCTCGAAAGTTCTGCTATCACAGCCATGAAATGCGATTACCAGATTTGGCAGATTACTATACATACTCTTACCTCTTTGTATGCAATTTACTATAATGATATCTCTCTGTAAATTGCCCATCCGCTTGTATAATATGGCTGTTTTCCAGACTCATGCGGGATCTTTCTACGGCCTCCTGATTCGGCATAGACCGCAATTTTTTTAAATATTCCTCCATCCCCTTGATATATGCAGTTTTTTCGAAATCCATCGCTTCCATTGTCGGCATCCAGATCGTCTCCTTGTCATTTGTAGAACCAGTTTTATTCGATCCAATATTTTTCATACACTTCGTTGCCCTTATAGAATTTTGAACCAACTATACCTTCATATATGGCAAGAAAAATGTTGAAAAACAAACTTTATCTTCTACAATTTATTCTAACAGAGAATTTTTCTCTATGCAACCTTATATTTTTCCATCTCCCCTCACTCCGCCGCCGGATACTCATTGCACAAAAGCCGGTAGGGCGGCTCGTCCTCCTCAATCTCCGGGAACCTTCCCGCCGGCGGATTGAACCGGTTGT
Source organism: uncultured Lachnospiraceae bacterium (assembly GCA_949738465.1). GTDB lineage: Bacteria > Bacillota > Clostridia > Lachnospirales > Lachnospiraceae > 14-2. The sequence continues at coordinate 26,498 of CATJBQ010000040.1, read as the reverse complement.
CGGTGTTGTCGTCGTTGCACTGGCTCACCTCGCCCAGCAGCACGGGGCCTGTCCCTTCCTCCACGGAAAAATCATGGTACATATACTGCTGGATATGAATGCTCTCCCCCGGCGTCAGGCGGATCTGGGCTCCGGCCGGAACCGTATAGGTCCTTCCGTCGGTGTGAACCGTCACATCCGACTCCCGGTCGATTTCCTCATCCGGCAGGGAATTGTAGACGCGGATTAATACGTTGCCGCCGCCCCGGTTGATAATGTCCTCGGTCTTGTACCAGTGGAAATGATTGAGGGCGTACTGCCCTTCCTTTAAGTACAACAGTTTCTCCGCGTACACCTTGGGGTATTTGGACGCCAGCGCCCGGTTGCCGTTACGGATGGTAATCAGCGAAAATCCCACCTTGTCAAAATCCCCCTGGCCGTAATCCGTAATGTCCCACCCCAGCATACAGTCCCGGACCTCGTCATATTCATGGCCCAGCGTCTTCCACTGCTCCGGAGTAAAATGGCAGAACGGCGGCAGATAGCAGCAGTGTTTTTCACACATGGCCTCCAGTTCCTTCAGTGCTTTGTTGATTTCAGATCGTTTCATGGTGTTCCTCCTCCTTGTGTTGGGTCTTGTGATGTTGTGGGCAATGAGAGCGTGTTCAAGCTGGGACTGGCAGGCGGAAGAAGGGGGAGGCGGATGTGCTCCAGGTTTCGAAGCTTCTCCACAGTCGTACATCCACCTCCCCCTTCTTCCGCCTGCAGATCTCAGTTTTGAAAAGCTGTTCTTGTCTTCAACATTATGCGTTTATTTTATCATACTGCCCAGCAACTTTAAAGTTTTAATTTCGTATGGTTTCATTATAAATTCCAGAGTTCCTTCCTGCACCAGTAATTGTGCTTTCGTTTCTTCTAACATATTGCATTCCTCTGCCGCTGTAATATCCGGGTGCAGGCGGCAGACCACCTTCCCATAGCGGTTCTCGCATTCATAGAGCCGGACGATGATTCCGTCTCCCTGCTCCGCCAGTTTCATGGCCTCGATCACGATATTCCCTGCATCTGTTCTGAGCAAAGGCACAGCTTCGGCGGATACCCCTGCGGGCTCCTCCCCACCGCAGATCACCGCCCGCAGCGGATTGTTGAACTGATACGCCTCCGCCACCGTGCCGGCCTCCCGCCAGCCGCCGGGATGTGGGTACATGGCAAGAGAGAACTTATGTTCTCCTCGGTCTGCCTTTGGATCCGGGTAAGTGCCGCATTTCAGCAGCGACAGGCCCACCACATTTTCCTCCACGCTGACCCCGTATTTGCCGTTGTTAAAAAAGCTGACGCCGTAGCCCGCCTCGGAGAGATCCATCCATTTCTGATAACAGACCTCGAACCGGGCGCAGTCCCAGGAGGTATTTCTGGCGGTGGAGCGCGTTACATTGCCATACTGGATCTCGTAGGCCGCCTCGCTGGTGTTAAGCTCCAGCCCAAACAGCAACTTCAGGAAAATCTGATCCTCCCGCCAGTCCAGATGGAAATCCAGATCGATGCGGCTGTGGTCCGGATAAAAATACAGCGTTTCCGTAATTTTCGAATCCAGATAACGGTAGCTGAACCGGATCCCGTAGCGCAGCGGCCCCTGCTCCACAAGCTCCATCTCCCGGAGATCATCGATCTCCCAGGATTTTTCCGTATAATAATGCTCCAGGTTCCAGTTGTCATACTGGAAAGGCTTGTCCTCATAGGTCATCAGCACATTCCCCCGGACCCCCGGCTTGAGAAGCTCCCGGCCGGCCCGCTTATCGTAAAAGCTTGCGAACTGCCCTTTTTCGTTGAAGGTAAGCCGGTAATAAGCGTTTTCCACACATTCCCCGGAAAAACAGAGCATCTTCTCCCGCTCCGCCTCCATCCCGGCAGGAAAGCTTGTGAAATAATTCACAAACCCCTTGGCGGGAATGTCTCCCACCGGAAGTAAAATCCCGGCTCCGTCGCCGGTTCTCTGGTGAGGCAGGGCCCTCACTGCCTCCGCCGCCCCTTCCCAGGCTCCGGCATCCACGCAGACCAGCCCCCTGCCCGGGGTTCCGTTGAAATTGTACACCGCAAGACTGCCTTCTCTCATCCGGTACCGCCGCTTTACACGCGCAAGGGCATGCTCCATCTCCTCCTCCACGGCCCCGATCATCCCCTCATACTCCTTCCAGGAATCCTCGTAAACCTCATGGATGGAGGAGCCCGGCAGAATATCGTGGAACTGGTTGCGCAGCACCACCTCCCAGGCACGATCCAAAAGTTCCTTGGGGTAGCTTCCACCGTAAATCCCCAGCATTTCCAGATTCTGCACCAGAGATTCACTGTAACGGTTCAGCCGCTTATTTTTCCCCACCGAGGTGTAGGTGGCCCGGTGGTATTCCAGGTACAGCTCGCCGCTCCAGACAGGCACGTTTCCGGAAAGTGCGGCCTCCAGTTTACGGAAAAAATCTCCCGCCGTGGCAATCCGCGTCCTGGGGCATCCGGGAATAGCCCGGCCAAGCCGCTGCTGGATCTCCAGCATCTCCCTGGTGGGGCCGCCGCCCCCGTCGCCGTAGCCAAAGGAATTTAACACCTCCCGGTTGAGATTTTTCTGCTGGTACCGCTGCCAGCCCCCCTTGATCTGGCTGGGCACAAGATCGCCGTTATAGTTGGTGGAAAATCCGGTGGTAAACTGGTCGTTGGTCACCTTTTTCCGGGTGGAGGAAGCGTAATCCCGGGTGGTGATAAAATGGGTCAGGATCCTGGCGCCGTCGATGCCCTTCCAGTAAAAGGTGTCATAGGGCATTTTGTTGGTATCGTTCCAGCTAATTTTTGTGGTCATAAAATAGCGGATCCCGCACTCCTTCATGATCTGGGGCAGCGCCGCCGAGTAGCCGAACACGTCCGGCAGCCACAGAATCCGGCAGTCCTTCCCAAACTCCTCCCGGAAAAACTTCTTTCCCACCAGGAACTGGCGCACCAGGGATTCCCCGCCGGTCAGGTTGCAGTCCGCCTCCACGAACATGCCGCCCTCCGCCTCCCAGCGCCCCTCCTTTACCCGCGCCTGGATTTTTTCATAAAGCCGGGGCGCCTCCTCCTTCACGAAAGCATAAAGCTGGGGCTGACTGCACATAAAAATATACTCCGGATACTGCTCCATCAGCCGGATCACCGTGGAAAAGCTGCGCACCGCCTTTTTCCTGGTCACCCCCAGCGTCCACAGCCAGGCCACGTCGATGTGGGTCTGGCCCACACAGCAGACGCTCTCCGTAAACCTGCCGCAATGCTGGCCATACAGTTCATTCTTAAGAAACGCATGGGCACGCCTTAAACTGGCATAAAAATCCCTGGAATAAGGCTTTCGAAGATCCAGAAGCTTCAGGGAGCCGTTGATGCACTCCATCAAAACCGCGTAATTCGTTTCCTCCTTTTCCAGCAGCGTCATCACCGAAAAAGGCACATACACATCATAATAGTACGCCTCGATCCTCCGCTCCAGCCGGCGGATCCCGGGCCGGATCTGCGTCCCCTCCGCCAGGGGCTCCCCATACCCCCTAAGGGCAAGCTGCGCCTTCTCCCCCGTCCAGGGATCCAGCAGCACCTGCCGGTGGTTGCGGTCGATGCCCTGCACAAGCTCCTCATTGACAAAAAACTCAAATTGCGGATTTTCCTCCTCCCAGGCGCCGCCAATCTCCAGAAAAAATTCGATACTCTCATGTTCCGCTGCCTTTGGGACAGCCACAGTCCGCCGGTACCAGACCTCATCCGGCGCGGAAAGCGTCTCCGTCCCTCCAAACACACGTTCTCCTCTGTTGCCGGATTCCTCCCCGGAATCTGCTTCCGGCGTAATTTCCCATTCTTTCAGCGAAAAAGCGTCAAAGGTACACAGACCCTTTAGCTGCCGCAGCAGCTCCTCAATCCGCTCCTCCCAAAAATACATCGTTCCTCTCCTTTTCTCCCCGGCCAGGGGTTCCTCTTATTGTTTCTTTTTCAGGTATTTCACCTGCAGCCGCACCCCGGGATCCTCACAGGGCGCAAGGGTAATCTCCTCCGGAAGCTCCAGCATTACGTCATACGTCTCTCCCTGGCGGATCCAGTCCACATGGATGGCACCGTGGGGCGTAGGGATGCTGCACCGGCACCAGTCAAGATCCATGGGACAGCCCACAAAGGACACCGTCCCAAAGCCCGGCGTAAGCGCCTGTAATCCCGACAGATCCCGGATCATGAAATAGGCCGGCGTGGCCGACCAGGAATGACAATAGCTCCTGGTTCTCCCATTTTCATAAAATCCCGGGAACACCTCCCAGCAGGTGGTGGAATCGTAGAACAGCATCGTCCCCCAGCGCTCCTTGATATCCGCAAAAATCCCGACCCCCTGCCCGGCCTTTCCCAGGGCCTGGTAGAGGTAATACAGCATAAAGGGCGAGCCCACCTGCAAAAACTCCCCGGGCGGGTTCACAAGATATCCTTCCACGATCCGCTTCTTCTCCTCCCCCAGAATCCCGTCGTAGAGATACAGCATGATATGGGTCTGGATGCTCACCGTGGCAGAATCCCCCTTCCCGGGCGACCAGCCGTCCAGATACATCTTCCGCCTGGGATCCCACATCCGCCGATCCATATAGGAAAGCATCCGTTCCCGGTCCGCAAGGAAGCCTTCCGCCTCCCGCTCCTTCCCCACCGAAGCACAGTACTCCCCGAAAATCTTATAGCAGTAGGCCAGGATCGCCTGGTGGGCCGTCACCACACCATAATTTCCGATATCCATGGCCGCCCAGTCGATCATATTCCAGGCGCTGATGAGAAAGCCTCCATCCTCCTGGATAAACTGCCGGTAAAAATCCAGTACCCGGTAAAGCGCCGGATACAGTTCCTCCACATGGGCAAAGGACCCCGTCACCTGAGCCGTCTCAAAGACCGAAATCACCCAGTTCATCATCCACATGGGAATCGACGTATTCCAGTCGGTGGGGGTCAGCGCATTCATCACCAGCCCGTTCTCCTGGGCCGTCACCGCCAGCTTTTGTACATAAGTACAGAAATCATAATCCCCGAACACCCAGGCATGAATCAGGGAGCTGAGCTGGGCATCCCCGGTCCAGAACGCCTGTTCGTATGTGGGGGAATCCGTAAAAGAATCCTCGGTACACAGCAGATTCGTATCCCGGCACATGGTAAAAATCCGGTTCAGCAGCGGATCACTGCAGGCAAACTGCCCCAGCGCCGGAGCGGAATACGTCTCATGGCGCAGATGGAAATCCGAAATTTCCACCGGACCCTTGGCATCCCGCACCGTAATCAGCGCGTAGCGCAGCCCCATCCTGGCCATACACTGGTACGTCTGCCAGCCCTCAGCGGCCACATAGTGGACGCCGTTGTTCAAGCCCACGGTGTAGTCGATCTCCCTGCGGTAAAAATTCTCAAACCCATAGATATCGATCACCGTCCCCGCCGCCGCTTTTAAGGTAAAGGCCAGTTGTCCCACATAAATATTGCCAAAATCCACCAGAACCCGCCGGTAATCCCCGGCCTTTGGCAGATCAATCACCAAAGCGTCGTCATTCTTCCACAAAATTCCGCAGTCTGCGGCCTCCACGGCATATTCCGCCAGCACCTCCTCCGTCCGCGCTAGGGACAGCAGATACAGATCCTCATACATATCCCGCTGGTCGATCCAGTGGATCTTTCCGGCGCCTGCTACCTGCGTAAGCTCCTCAAAATCCGCCGCCTCAAAGATCCTGCGATGCTCCTTGGTGTAGCTTTCCATCTCGTTGAATTCATCCAGTCCGCCGTAGATCCGGGACACCCCGTCCAGCTCCTGCCGGATCCTGGCCGTGGGGCCCATCGTAAAAAACCGCTTCCCGGTCAGCTTCCTGGGAAAACGCAGCTCCAGGTGGCAGTACAGATCATCAAATTTTCCCGACACCTGCAGCAGGAAAAACTGCTCCCCGGCTTTTGCCGTCACCGGAATCTCCCGATTGGCATTGTCCACCGAATATACGTTCTCCCCCAGCCGGAAGCTGCCGATAATCCCGTTCCAGGTACGGTTGGGGAAGGAAATGATCCCCTCCATATCCTCCTCCGCCTCAAAAAATCCCCCGATAAAGCCGGCAAAAATCGTCTCGTCCGCGTCCCTGCGGTCCCCGAAAAAAGCCCTCCTGGTGTTCAGCGTCAACTGATGGCAGCCCCGCTTTACATCCTGAATGGCCTCCACCCGCACCGGATACCGGTCCTGTGCGTCAAAGGCCCGGATCTGGCGGCGTAAGACACGGCATTCCCCATCCATCCCCGGCGTGTCCTCTTTTCCTCCGTCCTCTTTCCGGTCAGCTTCCCCCGGCAGATCCTCCTTAAGCAGTGCCGCGCAGGGCCAGTCCCTGGTAAGGCTGCGATCCCCGATCCAGCGAAGGTCATCCCGCCTGGCGTCGTAATAATCCCCAAAGCCCAGATTCACATTCCGCTTGGGGGCATACCGCATAAATCCCAGATCCCGGCGGCATCTCACCTGTTCCCCGGAGGAAACCAGTACGGACCTCTCCTCCGGCCCGGAGGAAGTCCATACGGATCCCTCCTCGGGCCTGCCAGCGTCCCGGCCCTCTCCAGATGCCCCGGGCGCTTCCTGCCACACCGTAAAATCCAGCCCTGGACGGTCACTGATACTCTGATAGGTCGACCAGCCGTAATTCCATACGCGCACAGCCAGAAAGTTCTCCCCCTTCCGGCAGAGCGCGCCCAGCCGGTAAGTATCGTAGACAAAGCTTCCCTTTTTCCCCCGCACCGGCCCGCGGCCCACCTGGCGGCCGTTGAGGTACACCATGTATTTGGTGACGGCGCAGATTTCCAGCGTGATCTCCCCCTCGGCTTCCTCCACCTGAAAGGTCGCGGCAAAGTTACCCCTGGTATTTTCCGAAAAGCCCTCCCCGGTCTCCTCCTGGCCCAGCCAGATCCATTTTCCCATATTCCTTCTCCCTCCCGCTATCTTTTCCCTGCATTTTTACAGGCATACTGATTATACTCCTTGAGCAGCTCCACGTAATACCGGTAATCCTCCAGTGTCACCCCCGGCGGCGTCTGATGATCCATGCCGATTAAGTATTTCCCGCTTTCGACCACCGGTCGAAGCCTCTCAAACTCCCGGCGGATCGCCTCCTTCCCCTGGAACATGCACATCTTATCAAAGCCTCCCAGGAACAGGAAATTCGGATACAGCCTGCGGTACTCCACAAGGTCCACGCCGGCCTGGCGCTCTAAGGGCAGGATTCCGTCCACTCCCGCCTCCTGAAACCAGGGGATCAACTGCGACACGTCCCCGTCGGAATCCACAAACACCTTGGTCCCATACTTTTTGATCTCCGGAATCAGCCGCTTATAATAAGGAAGCATAAATTCCGTAAAAAGCTGCCGGGAGATCATGGAGCCCTTGTTATAGCTCATATCCTCCGCGATGGTCATAAAATCCGCCCGCATGTACCGGGAAAATTGATCGATCTGCCGGATCTGCCACTCCACCAGCTCCTCACAGATCTCATGGTACAGCTCCGGGTAATCGTAAAAGGCATACAGATGGGCCTCGTCCCCGAAAAGCTCCCTGGGAAACCAGAAAAAACCATTGACGGTATACCACACAATGGTCTCTCCCCGCTCATGCCTGGGAACCGTTTCCTGGATCTTCTCCCCCATCAGCTCCACCGCGTTTTCCGGCAGAAAAAAACGCCGCAGACGGTGATAGTCCTCCTCGTCAGCCACAATCCCCGGCCCCACGTACTTGGACTCCGGCTGGGGACAGTCCCTGGTAAAATGGGGAAACCAGAACTGGGTCATGCTGTCCAGCCCGAAATATTCCTCCATCTCCCGGTCTGTCATTCCGGCCGGCATTCCCTCGCTCTCCCAGTGCGCAAGAGTCTTATCCCACCACATGGCCCACTCCACCGCAGGCCCATGATCCACCCCGGGATCCCCCTCCATAATTTTCAAAAAACGCTCTCTTGTTGTCATAAATTCACCTCTCCTTTTGATTCATTTCATGACACCCGTAGGGGATTCCCATCTTCCATACGTGTGTGCCGCCTGGTACATGGCAAACAGATTTTCCACCGGCGTGTTGTCCTGGATCATATGGGTGGGGGAAAGCTGATAGCCGCCGCCGGGCATCATCACCGCCAGCGTCTCCTTCACATAGTCTTCCACCTCCCGGGGCGTCCCGTAGGCCAGCGGCCCTGTGGTGGAGATGCACCCATGAAAGGACAGCCGCCCGCCAAAATGCTCCTTTAAGTAAGCAGGCGCCATGTCCGCCGCCTCCGGCTGGAGGGTATCCACCGCCCCCACCCCCATTTCAATAAAATCCTCGTAGACCCAGCTTGAGCTGCCGCAGGTATGGACCATCACCGGCTTATCGTATGCCTTGGCCAGATCGATGTAACGCTGATGGATGGGCCGCAGCACCCGCCGGTAAAGGTCCAGGCTGATCATGGGCCCGATCTGGGTTCCCAGATCCTCCCCCATCCACATAAAATCGATCAGATCCCCCGCCTCCTCCAAAGCCATCTCCAGGGCCCCAAGCTGCATATCCGCCACCCGGTTGATATAGGTAAGCACAGCCTCATCCTCTGTCAGAAGCCGCACCAGCGTCTCCTCCATACCCATGACACGCCCGGTAGAGTTGATAATATCCGCAATGCCGGGATGGCCAATATAAACCGCCAGATCCTTCACCTCCTGAAGCTGCTCCCGAAGCCCCACCACGGAAAAATCCTCCTTCCCCGGCACCGGGAACGCAGCAATTTCTTCATCCTCAGCATCCTGAAGGGGAAAATCACAATAATCCCAGTAGCCGCCGCTCTCGTTTTCTACCCACCGGGTATGGAACCCATACACCGGATCGGTCTGCCGCCCCGGAAGCTTGGGAAACCGGTTTTCTCCCACAAAGACGGCCCCCGTCTCCCAGTAGTCCGCCCCGATGGCCGCAAGCAGTCCCTTCCGGTCGTCTGGAGCAACGCCCAGCGCCTGGCAGAATCGCTGGTGAATCCCCGGATTCGCCATATAGTCGATGGGCGCCCGGTCCGTTTTTTCAAAAGCAAAGGTCCGAAGCACCCGCTCCTTGGCGCTCATGGTTTCCGGCACCTTCTCAATTCTGTTCATAAAAACCTCCTAACCCTTCACGGCCCCGCCGGTCAATCCGTCCACAATCTGCTCCGAGAACAGGAAATAGATGATCACAATGGGGATCAAGGCAATGGTAATGGCCGCAAAAATTTTATTCCAGTTTGCCAAAAAATTCGCACTGTAGCTGTATACCGCCAGAGTCAGCGTCTTCACCCGGGTCTTGGTCAGAAATACCAGCGGCATAAAGAAATCATTCCAGATCTGGATGAAGCTGATAAGCGCCACCGTGGAGATTACCGGCTTGGAAATGGGCGTCACGATCCGGATATACACCTGGAAATCATTGGCCCCGTCGATCCTTGCCGATTCCAGCACCGATCCCGGCAGCCCACGGAAAAAGTTGGTAAACAGCACCGTGGAAAAGGACAGGTTGGCCGCATAGATCAGTACCAGCCCCGGCAGGGTATTGGTCAGATGCAGCCGGGACAGCATCACAAACAGCGGCAGAATCCCAAGCTGGATGGGAAACATCAGCCCCAGCAGAAAATAATTTTCCAAAAGCGCCTTCCCCTTAAACTGGTAATGGGCCAGGGCGTACCCCAGCATCGAGGCCACGATGCAAAGCACGATCACCGAAGCCACCACCAGGATCACGCTGTTGCCCAGATACCCCAGGAAATGGTCCTCCACGATCACCTGCCGGAAATTCTCCAGGGTAAAGGACCTGGGCCAGCCCATGGTATTGTTAATCAGCTCCGACTTGGTTTTAAAGGAATTCAAAACGGTGGAGCCTATCAGATAAATGGCAATCAGGGTATACAGCACCAGCACCGCCGAAATCACGTTTTTTACGGCCTTCGCGCCGGAGCCCTCGATCTTCCTCGCTCTTTTTTGTCTCATCATGTCCGCGCCCTCCTAATAATCCAGCTTCTTCAACAGTTTCTTGGTGACCAGGGTCAGGATGAAAATAATCACAAACATGACCACGCTGATGGCCGAACCAAAGCCAATGGAGGTCTCCCCGAAATAGGTGCCCCCAAAGGCAAACCGGTAGAACACCATATTGATGAAGTCCAGCTTCCCGGTAGCGCCGCCCTGGGGCCCCACCAGCACATAGGGAAGGTCGAACATGGTCATGGCGTAGATCACGCTCAAAGTGATATTGGTCTTTAATGAGGAGGTCAGCATAGGAAGCACCACCCGCCAGAACCGCTTCCACTCCCCGCAGCCGTCGATGACGCTGGCCTCCACGATTTCCTCCGGAATCTCCTGCATATTGGCATAGAAGATCATCATGCCGGAGCCGATACACTGCCAGATAATCACCCCCACAAAGATCTTGAACACCAGGTTGGGATCCCCCAGCCAGGCCAGCTTGTGGGCCTTGCCAAAAAGATTTCCGATGATCTCATTTAAGGCCCCCACGTTGGGATCAAACAGCACAATGGCAAAAAATCCGACGATGGAAGTGCTGATCACGTAAGGCAGGAACAGCATGAAACGGATATACTTGTGGAACCGGACCTTGATATACAAAATATAGGCGAAAAAGATCTGGATCGGCGTGATAATCAGCATCACGCAGGCCAGGTATTTAAAATTATTTCCCAGGGCCGAGAAAAAGGTGGCCGATACCCGGGGGCTTGTGAACAGCTTGGTAAAATTCCCAAGACCGATAAATTTCATGGGGCCGATACCGCTCCAGTCAAAGAAGCTGTAATAAAAGGCAAAGGCCAGCGGTATCATCATAAAAACCGTGTACAAAATAAAACCCGGCGCGATAAAAAACAAATGGGTCCTGTTTTTCTTTTTTTTCTTCAAAAAAATCCCTCCTAACTTCCATCTGCCGCAGCATGTGCGGGAAGAAAAAGAGGGTGAGGTGTGAACCTCTCCCTCTTTTTTGGTGATTCTACCTGATTCTTCTTAAATCCTGCCTGATCCCCTTACTCGACCAGAAGGGATTGTAAGCTGTCAACGAACTCCTGTACGCCCAGGGCGCCTGCAAATACCTTACACTGATCGGCCTCCCATACGGAAGTCGCCGTCTCGTCCGCATCCGGGTTGGCCAGATAGCCAAGGATGTTGTAATAACTCTCGGTGAGGTAATCAAAGGATGCGATCTCGTTTGCCACCGGATTCTCGGATACCACAGCCGGCGTGCAGGGAATGGAGCTTAAGGCATTGACCCAGATGGTCTGTGCTTCTACCGTTGCAAAGTAGTTGACAAATGCCAGGGCCGCATCCGGGTTCTCGGTATCGGCGCTGACGCCGTAGCCGCAGCTATTGGTTCCAACCATGGGCTGATCCCCGGTGGCAGTGGGAACCTGGAACGCGCCATAGTTCAGATCCGGATTGTTTTCATCGATGACCGCCACATTCCAGGTGCCGTCGATACACATCACAGCCTCGCCCTTGGAGAACGCCAGCAGCGCGCCGCTTCCGTCCACGCCCAGGTAGCCGTTTCCGTAGTACCCCTTATCCGCCCACTCCAGCATCTTGTTGTAGGCCGCAACCACGCGCTCGTCATTGACCTTCACGGTCCCGTTCTTCTCATAATCCTGTACCCAGTCAACGCTCATGCCGTTTAAGACCGGCTCAAACTGGAACAGTACCGTCCAGGGATCGGTGGCGCAGAACGCGATGGGCGTATAGTCCGTCTCGGCGATCTTCGCCAGAATTGCTTCAAACTCATCAAAGCTGGCAGGAATCTTCAGGCCCAGTTCTTCAAAAATGTCCTTATTGTAGTACACACAGCGTCCGCCGGTCTCAGCGGTGGGCGTGGAATAGATGGAACCGTCCTCCATGGTTACAATGTTCATGGCCGTGGTACCCTCATACAGGGAGAAATCCACCTTGTCCGTCAGATCCATCATATAACCGCCCTCTACATAGGACTTATAATGGGTAGTGGCAAGACCGTTGGTCCAGAACACGTCCGGCGTCTCTCCGGCCTGCATGGCGGTCTGCAGCAGGTTGTAGTACTGGTCGGAGGTCTTCACCTCAATCTCTACCTCCACATCCGGATACTTCTCATTGAACCCGGCCACTACAGCCTTCAGCGGCTCCGTAAACTGGTCGGTGTGCTCCCAGATCACCAGAGAGCCCCCGATCTCTCCTCCTGCCTGGCTGTCCTGTCCCTCCTGATCTCCCTGAGTGTCATCTTTCTGGGCGCCATCTTCGGGCTTCTCGTCCTCCTTAGGCGTCTCCTGTTGATCCTTTGCCGGATCCTTGGCATCATCGCCGCCTCCACAGCCTGCAAGGAGCGCCGCCGTCATGGCGCCTGCTAACATCAGTGACAATACTTTCTTTTTCATAGAACCTTCCCCTTTCGTTTTTGGTATCTCAAGTATAACATGCTTCTTTTCTTTTCAACCATTGAAAATTAGGCAAGGTGTTCACATTCTTAGGATATTTGCGGTTTTCTTTGTTCACATTTTTAAGATTTGTTCACAATATTCAGTTTTTTGTACTCTCCCACCGTCATTCCGGTAGTTTTCTTAAACAATCTGCCGAAATAATTAGCATTGCCGACGCCAGTTTTCTCCGCAATCTGCTCCACGGACCACTCCCCGGACTGCAGCAGCCGTTTCGCCTCCTCCATACGGATCTGGTTCAAAAACTGCAGATAGGTGATTCCCTTTTTCTTCTTAAAATACTGGCAGAAGTACACGGCATTCATATGGAACCGCTCCGCCATGTCCGCCAGGGTAATCTGCCGGTCATAATTCTCCCGGATGTACTGCTCGATGGCAGAAAAGCTGTCGTTGCGGTTCTCCAAATTTGTCACAAGGGCCTTATAAATACGAAAAAGTTCCTTTTGTAGCTGTTCGGCCGAATCGAATTCCTCCACCTGCCGGAAATCCAGATAGGGCTCCTCCCCGAAAAGTTCTCCGAAGGTAAGGCCCCCGTAATTCTGTTCCAGCGAAAGCTCCAGCTCGTTCAGGTGCCTGATCACCTGAAACCGAACCTCCTTCACCGGCCAGGCCCTGGCCTGGCACCGCCGGAAGAAAAGCCCCGTCTCATGACACATGTTCTGATACCAGGCTTCCCGAAACAGCTCCTCCCGGGAAAGCTTCCATTCCGGCAGCTCCTCCCGGGGGCGCCCCCCTTCCGCCTCTCCTTCCGGGACGGCTTCGTTCCCGGCCGCCTGCCTCGCTAAAGCATCCTCCACCCACAGGCAATGGGGCTTCTCATAATAGAAGCTCTGCTGCGCCCACTCCAGGACCTCCTGGTACGCCTCCCGCGTTTCCTTCAGGTCAAAATAAGGCTTTGATACTGCCAGATACAGGTTCCGGTTAAAATAATTCTCCACACTGGAAGCCGCCTCCCGGAAAAAGCGCAGGATCCGCTCCCGGCTCCCGGAGAGCTGCCCCTTTTCTTCAAAGCGGAAAATGGCGCAAACCTGCTGTCCGTGATAGGCAAAGCATTCCCCCAATCCTTCATCCTTCAGATGCTTTTGCAGGATTTCCTGCAGAATTTCCAGGCTGATCTCCTCTCCCGTGGTGTTCCTGACCGCCCCGCTTCGCCTAAGCACAAAGGCCGCCAGCAGGAAGGCTTCCCCAAAGCCTGCGGCTCCTTCCTTCTGTCCATCCTCCATATAGTCCAGGATCCCCGGCACACCCCTGGCCCTTTTCTGCTGATACTGCTCTAAGATCAGCCGGGGCAGCTCCTCCTCGCCGATCTCATGCTTGAGCACATAGCTGCTGACCCCCAGGGCGATGGCCTCCTTTGCATAGGAAAAATCCTCATAGCAGCTTAAAATAATGGTCACCATCCCCTCGTGGCCACCGTCCTCCTTAAGCTGCCCGATCAGCGCAAGCCCGCTCATCCCCCCAAGGCGGATATCCGTCACCAGCACGTCCGCACGGTTGTGCCGGAAATACCCCAACGCTTCCTCCCCGCTGGAAAAATCCTCCACCACCGTAAGCTGCGGATCGTACTCACTGATACACATTTTCATGCCGATCCGCACCAGCATCTCATCTTCCACTACCACAACTCGAATCATCTGCTTCTCCTTTTACCACCGGCAGCCGTAAATGCACCGTGGTTCCCTCTCCCTTCCTGCTCTCGACCTCCAGCCCGTATGCGCTGCCATAGGTCAGGCAGATCCGCTGCACCACATTGGAAAGCCCCACATGCTCTCCCTCCGGGTCCCGCTCCTGCTTTAAGTCCAAAAGCTCCCCGGGATCAAAGCCCGCCCCGTTGTCCTGGATCCGGATCTGTAAAACATCCTCCGCCTGCCAGATCCGGATCATTATGATGCCCCCCTGCTTCCGCCCCGAAAATGCATGTAAAATGCAGTTTTCCACCAACGGCTGCAGCAAAAGCTTTAACATCCGGAGGCTTTTTGTATCCTCCTCCACCTGATAGCACACTTCGAAATTCACAAAGCGCATCTTCTGGATATAAATATAGGAATCCAGTAAGGAAATCTCCTCCGACACGGTGATTTCTTCCTTCTTCGTATAGGTAACGCACTTCATCAGCGCGATCAGGCTCTCGATCATACGCTTGATATTGGTCTGCTTGTTGGAAATGGCCATCCAGCGGACCGTATTTAAGGTATTGAATACAAAATGGGGGCTGATCTGCATGGACAATGCTTTCATCTTCTCCTCGTTCTTGGCCTTTTCTTCCTCACGCACCTCCAGCATCAGCCGCTGGATCTCGTCGATCATCAGGTTGTAATGCTCCATCAGCATGTCCATCTCGTCGGTATGGCCGGCCTTTGCCCTGGGCTTAATGGGAATCTTCTCAAATTCCTTCCCGGACACCTTTTTCATCCCTAAGGACAGCTCCTGCACCGGCCGGAAAATGGTTTTCGTCATGTACAGATAAATCAGCACCAGAAGCGGCAGCGACAAAAAGGTGAGGATGCGGATCACCCGCTGCAGCTCCTCCACCGGCCCGAACACCACCTGGGGATCAATAACAACGGTGGTATACCATTTGGTGGTCTTGGACTGCCTGGTCACCACAAGGGGCTCTCCTGGCAGGTCCTCCTCCTCGATAAAGGTCCCGTCCCGCCCCGGACGGTTACAGCAGATAATCATCCGGTTGTCTGCCAGAATATAGAAATCGATGCCCTCCTGCTCCAGACGCCGGTAGCGCAGAAAATCCGAGATGGATTCCGCCGGGAAGAACATCCATAACGTTCCCACCGTCCCGTCCCTGGAATTGATGGCCCGGGCCAGGGCGAAGGTGCTAAGGTCCGAGTGATACCGGGCAGACATGGTCTCCGTGGGAAACCACACCACCTTTCCCTTTTTGGCAAGAACCTCCTCCCTGTGCCGGTCCAGGTATTCCTCCAGGTTATGGTAGCGGTAGCCGTCCTCGTAGCGGGTATCCCCCAGCTCCAGCACCACAGCCTCCACGTTCCGCTCCGAATTCACGATTCCCTTCAGATACGCCTCCACATTGGCATTCTTCTCCTGGTAATCGCCGCCGTTGATGTAGTCCAGAATCGTCTCGTTAAAATAGGTGGTCAGCGTGATATTTTCATAGTAGCCCAACTGGAAATTCAGGTTCTGGGTCATCTCCTCCGCCAGCGCTTCCTTCTCCTCGATAATCATATTCCTGGCATAGTTGTAGTACCGGTAGGAGGAATAGAGGGCGTACAGCAGGCAGGGGATGCTGGCCAAAAGGATCATCAGCATGATTTTATTTTTAATCTTGTAAATAAATGAATTCTCCATGCCTTCATTGTACTCCATTGCCGGGCACTTGTAAAACATTATCTTCGATCCTTATTCTCCCAGGCCGCCAGGGATGCGCCGCAGTGCACAAGCCCCCGCAGGGGGCGTCCCTCTTTCCGGGCGCGGGCCACCTCCTCCTTTGGCATCCCCAGAATCAGAATCCCCTGGTCGATGGTATGTTGATAAATCACCTCCATATCGTTCCACTCCGGCTGGGACAGGTTGATTCCCCACAATCCCCGGAGCTTACCGACCCTGTCGATATAGTGGTGCCCCTGCCCGCAGAAATGGATACAGTCGCCAAAAACATCCAGGATCCGCTGATCCCGGGGACTTACGAACCGCTCATACATCTCACCGGAGATGTTCATTGCGGCATCGTTGCGGATCATCGTTCCTCCCCGGTGCAAAAGCCCCCACTCCACCGCATGTTCCCCGTCAAAATCCGGACAGAGGGCTTTCCATTTTTTCATAAAAGCAATGTAAATATCTGTAAAAAAGTCCAGCGCCTGTTCCACCGCTTCTTCCTGCTCATACAGATCCGCGTAAAGCTCTGAGCCCCAGGTCATCTCCGTCAGCGCCAGCGGCCCCTGCAGATCCGGATTGTAATAATGGACAAAGCGCCGGATCTTCGGATAATCCTTTACCACTTCCAGGTAGCGTTCTGCCATTTCAAAGGTTTTTCCCGCAAATCCCCTCCCGTAGTCCGGCTCTCCCTTCTCCAGAATCCCCAGAAGCTCCTCCCTCCCCCCGGCAAAGGGACGGCATCCCGGCAGCGTATCTGCTTCCTCCGGCAGAAAAAAGGCTTCGGCCCCCAGCATCGTGGGGATGATGGCCGTCCCGTAATTGGACCGGATACCGAGAAGCTCCCCGTCTCCCTTTTGCAAATGCTCCGAACAGGCGGCTAGCTGCTGTAATATCATAAGGTCATAGGACTTGAACGCGTCGTTGATTGGCACCCGGGGCCAGACCACGGAGGGCTTTGACGTCTTCCGCCGGGGTACAAATACCTCCTCCCTGCATTGGCCGTCCGCAAAGGTAATCCACTCCTGCTCCAGGCGCAGTTCTTCCTCCGGCAGAATCCGCCGTTCCAGATCCTCCAGATACCGGTTCAAATCCACCGCCACTTTCTGTTCCATGGCTCCTTCCTCCCATCCGCTTACCAGTTTACCTGCCATTTTTTCTGATACTCTGTTTGTGAAAAATTTAACATATCTTTTCTTACCGCTCCTTTCGGCCCTGCGCTTTGGATCCGTTGCGCCAGCGCCTCATCAAAGGTATCCGGATCCACCGGAACCGTTACCTCCCGCCCCTTCCAACTGGAATAATAAGCCGCATTGGAGATCATCAGCTCCCGGACTCCTTCTTCTCCCCTGGCAATCAGGGGCGTCCCGGAAAGGATCGCATCGGCAAAATTCTGAAGGATGATTCCGTGGCCGGAACTGTCCGTCCCTTCCCCAAATTCCTCCAGGGTTACCTTAGGGAGGCCGTCATATGCGTCGGAATGAAAGCAGTATTCCCGCTCCGGCACCTGGCTTTTCCACCAGCGCAAACGTCCTTCCTCGATCACAAGCTTCCCCAGCCCGCCGCTGATCTCCAAGCGGTTTGTTCCCGGATATTCCCCCGTCGTCGTTAAGAACGCAACGCGTGCGCCGTTGGAAAGCTCCCCGAAAATTTCCGCCGTATCCTCCACTTCAATGTCATGGTATTTGCCCACTTCACAGTGAGCCGCAAGGGAAACCGGCATCCCGCAGATCCATTGCAGCAGATCCAGGTTGTGGGGCGCCTGGTTTAAGAGAACGCCTCCGCCTTCCCCGGCCCAGGTGGCCCGCCATCCTCCCGAATCGTAATAGCTCTGGGGCCGGTACCAGTTGGTGATAATCCAGACCACACGCTTCAGCTCCCCCAGCTTTCCTTCCGCCACCAGATCCCTGGCCTTTTGGAACAGGGAATTGGTCCTCTGGTTGAACATAATTGCAAACACCCGGTCCGTCTTCCCTGCCGCCGCAATCAGCCGTTCTGCCTCCGATACGGAAACGGCAATGGGCTTTTCCGTCAGCACATGCTGCTTCGCCCCAAAGGCCGCAATCCCGATCTGCGGATGCAGAAAATGAGGCGTTGCGATGACAACGGCGTCTGTTACACTCTGTGTGAGAAGTTCTTCCCAGGAGGCTGTTACCAGAACGCCGGGATGATGCTGCCTTGCCAGACGCCGCTTCTCCTCATCGCAGTCACAGACCGCCGTCAGGCGAAGCCCCCTTACGTTCCCGTCCCCGATCCACTTGGCGTGAACGCTTCCAATATTTCCATAGCCGATGATTCCCACCCGGACCGCTTTTCCTATATGGAATTCTTTTCCCATTAGCCGGCTCCTCCTATTCCCGTTTTCAATCCCCGGTCTGTTTGTTGATCCCGTCTGTTCCGCTCTCATTCGGGCGAATAGACCGGAACCCAGACACCGCCCTTCCTGGCGCTCTCGTAGAGCTGATCCAATACCTGCCGGGACTCCCGTCCGGCCCTCCAGTCCACCTTAAGCGCCTCGCCCTTCCGTAGGCACCAGGCAAAGTTATCGCTGGCCTGCCGCCATTCCCGCTTTGCCGTATAAGGGCTTTCTTCGCTCCAGCGGCCGTCCTTCCACCAGTAAGTATGGTCCCCCTCCGGGCCGCCTAAGGTATCGCAGTAAGCGCCCTCGGTCCCGAAAATTTCCACCCGGACGGACCAGGAGGAAGCCGGGTAACAGGTGGTGGAGGAAAAACGCGCGGTAAAGCCATCCTGGTATTTCCACAGGGAAATCCCCTCATCCTCCGCCTCAATGGCATGATTTTTTGTGAAAATATCGGCTTTTACCTCCTCTGGCATCCCAAAAAGGGAGAGCAGCCGCTGTACCTCGTGGACGCCCTGGTTCGACATGGCCCCGCCGCCGTCCAGCGCCCAGGTTCCGCGCCAGCCGCCGTTTTCCTGATAATACGCATCGGTCCGAAGAACGTTCAGCATGATATTGGCGGAAAGCATTTTTCCGAAAAATCCCTCCTCCACCGCCTGCCGGAGAGCCGCCAGCCCTGCGTCAAACTGGAAGTCAAAGTCAAGCCCCAGCAGCAGGCCCTTCTCCCTGGCTTTTGTTATGGTCACGTCACAGGCCTCCACCGTGGCATCCATGGGCTTGGTCAGCAGCACATGCTTTCCTGCATCCAAACATTTGTTCGCTACCGAACAATGCTCCCCGGTGGGCGTCACCACATACATCACCTCCACCCTGGGATCCGCCAGAAAGACCTCAATGTCGTCGCTGTAGGGAACACCGAACAACTCCCCGACTTCCCTGGCCCGCTCCGGACGGATATCGCATACCCCGTACAGCATGGTTCCGGCGGTCTCCGTCAACTGCCTGGCCCGGTTCTTCCCCATGCCAAGCCCCACAACCACAAACCGCACCGGATCGTCATCATAATCCCTTACAAATTCCTCCTTCACCGCCAGGGCGCTGTGAAGGTCCGCAGGCGCCGACGCCGGCCAGGCCCGCTTCACCGCCTCGTATACCAGCCGGCTGGCCTCCTTATGGCTGTAGGGGGAATCCGCCGGATTATGGGTTTCCACAGAAATAGGCAGATCCTTACCGGTGGATAATGCCCCCGCCAGCACCCGTTCCCAGGGAACCTTCCGATAGCCCAGCCCGTCGATGGCGCCCCAGCTTTTCACATGGATCATGTTGGCATAGGAAAGGGCTTTTTCAAAATAGGCGATGCCGTCTCCTGCCGCCTCCGGAAGCACCTCGTAATAATTGGCCACATCCCAGGCAAGCCCCCACTCCGGCACGCCAAGGGCCTTAAGCAAAGCGATCACCTCATTGGGCGTCTGGCCGCAGTTCTCAAAGCCCAGAATCAGTCCCGCCTCCTTCGCCAGCTTCGCTAAAGGCATAAAGCGCTCCAGCACCTGGTTCATCAGATCCGGCATCATTGCCAGCTTCCCAAAATCCTTATCCTCCGGCTCCTGCTGCCAGTAATTAAAGCACCGTACCAGCCGGGTTCCCAAAATCCGCGAAGCGCGGATAATTCCTTCCAGCTTCTCCTTTTCATGCTCCAGAATCTCCGGCCCCGGCAGATGGACCTTGGCTAAGGAGGTCTGCAGTACCCCGGCTTTTAAGCCCAGCTCCTTAAGCCTGTCCCGCAGCTCATACAATTCCGCATCGGTCTGGTACTCGATCCCCTTTCCGTTGATCTGCCCCCGGAAATCCACATACTCCATTCCCCAGCCCTTTACAATGGGCAGAACCTCCGCAGCGTCCAGATACAGCTCGTCTGTAAAAATAGAAATATACATATTCGTTCTCCTTCCTGTCTTTTTCTCCGGTCCTTGTCTATCCCTTCAGCCCCTGGGTGCTGATCCCCTCCACCAGGTATCTCTGGCAGAAAATAAAAATCAGAATCACCGGCAGCAGCGACACAGACGCCATGGCGAACATCGCGCCGTAATCGGAGGTGGAGGTCTGGTCGCAAAACAGCTTCAGCGCCAGGCTGACCGTGTATTTTGGCACCGATTTTAAATAGAGCAGCGGCGACATGTAATCATTCCAGTTATTGATGAAGGAAAAAATCGCCACGGTCCCCATCGCCGGCTTCAGCAGCGGCAAGACAATCCTGGTAAAAATCGAATAATAGGAGCAGCCGTCGATTTTTGCCGCCTCCGTCAGCTCCTTTGGCAGGCCCTCAATAAAATTTTTCATCTGGTACACCATAAAGCCCTGGATGGCAAAGGCGCAGGGAACCGTCATCGGCAGATATGTATTCACCCAGTTTAGCTTGTTAAACCACAGATACCGGGGGATCATCACGATTTCTCCCGGAAGCATCATCGTAAGAAGCACCAGGGCAAACAGGACATTTCTCCCGCGAAACCGCAGCCTTGCCAGTCCATAGGATACCAGGGCCGAGGAGATCACCGTCAGGGCCATGGCAATCACGGCCACAAGCAGGGTATTTTTGATAAATACCCCGAACGACACCTTTGAAAATCCCTGCCAGCCGTTGACATAATTTTCAAAGGTAGCCTTCTCCGGCAGCAACCGGGTTGCCGTAAGGAATATGGTATTGCTCTCCTTTACGCTGCTGAAAACCATCCACAACAAGGGATAGATCATCACCACCCCGAACAGCATCGTCAGGATATGATAGATTACTTTTCTTCGTTTTTTCCTTGCCACCGCTACAATCCCCCCTCATAAACCCAGAATTTTTTCGTCCAGAACAGGATTGCCGTATAGAGCGCCACAATGACGATCAGCACCCAGCCCAGGGCAGAGCCATATCCCGCATTGTTGTAGGAAAAGGTCTGGTTGTACATATACAGGGCATAAAACAGCGTGGAATCCAGCGGTTTCCCTGCCGTAATGATCTGTCCCGAGGCAAATACCATCAGTCCGTTGATGGACTGCATCACCAGGTTAAAGAAAATCGTGGGCGACAACAAGGGCAGCGTAATCCGGAAAAAATTCTGCAGGCTGTTAGCGCCGTCCACCCTGGCGGCCTCGTACAGGGAGGCCGGGATCTGTTTGAGGCTTGAAACAAAAATCAGCATGGACGAACCAAACTGCCAGACACTCAGCAAAATCAGCACCCATATGGCCGTTCTGGTTTCTCCCAGCCACGCGATCCTAAAGCCAAAGATGGCGTTTATCAGCCCGTCATAACCGAACATCTGTTTCCACAGGATTGCTACGGCCACGGAGGATCCCAATAAGGACGGAAGGTAATACATGGCCCGGTAAATGGGCGTTACCTTGGTATCCCGCACCAGCAGCAGCGCCACCAGCAGCGCAAAAACCACCCGCAAGGGAACCGATATCACTGCGTAAAAACCCGTCACGCCCAGGGATTTCCAGAACTTGGCGTCCGAAAAAATATTAATATAATTGTCGATTCCGATAAACCTTGACTGCCCCACAATATTGTATTTGCACAGAGAATAGTAGAAGGACAGCAGCAGCGGAATTAAGATGAAAAACAAAAACCCCAGGAGGAAGGGCAGGCAAAATACAATGCCTGCCGTACTTTCCTTCATCAGCCCTTTATATAACCGTCCTGTCCATCCGCCCTTTCCATTCGTTTTCGCTTTTACTGCGCTATTTCTTTTCAACAAAGTAACCTCCTGCCTTTTGCGGCTCTACTCAGAAGCCCCGGCCGCCATGATCGCGTTGGCCTGCTCAAAGAATTCCTGGGCAGCTTCCTCTGCGGTAAGCTCTCCATAGGCAACCTTTTCACATACCTGGTTGGCAAGCTCGCCCTGCACCTGGGAGGCCCCGTTTTCCGCCGGCGGATCCCCGGCCGAGCTGTTGGAAATCACCACATCCGTGACGTAACGGAAGGTTTTCGCGGTGGTGTCGTCCAGCTTTCCGGCAACAAAATCCGAAATATCCGTGTTGGCGGGAACGCCCGGCTCTCCCAGAATAATTGCGTTTGCATCTTCCGAATTGATCCACCAGTTCAGCACGGCGATGGCCTCGTCGATATTCTGGCTGCCTGCGGAGATGGTCCAGCACATAGCCTGCCGGATATAATAAGCCTTAGCCGGATCCTTGCAGGGCATGGTGACAAGATCAAGCTCCACCCCTTCTGGCGCTACAGCCTGCAGACTCACCATCTGGTTGGAATTGAAGAAGGAGCACCAGGACTGTGTTTCCGGGGAAGTATATTTCACCAGCGCCTGTTCCTCGGTGGAGCCTCCGTTGGCGGTCTGGATTCCCTGGTCGATGAGCCAGCCCTCGCTTTTTCCGGTTTCCACCATCTCATAGAAGGGCAGGAACACTTCGGCGCTGTCTGCCCCAAGGGCATTCCCGTCAAAAAGCGGCTTTCCATTCTCCCGGGACAGAAACTGCAGCCAGGTAGCCATATTGTCAAACTGTGTCTTCACCCCTGTCTTCTCATAAACCGCCCGGCAGACCTCGATAAATTCCTCGTAGCTCATAAGGTTCTTGATCTCGATGCCATTTTCCTCAAGCAGGGTCTTGTTATAGATCAGGGAAGCCGCGTTGCTGCCTGCCGAGATCCCGTAAACGCCCTCTCCCACCTTGCCTGTGGCAATCACATTCTCCGGCACCTTGGAGAGATCCAGCGCCCCGCTCTCAATATACGGCGTCAGATCCAGCAGCTTTCCGGCGTCTGTGTAGGTCTTCAGATAATCCGTCTGGAGCATGGCCAGATCCGGCATGGTATCGGAGGCCGCCGATGCGGAAAGAGCCGTCAAGTGATCCGAAAACCCGTTGATCTGAAATTCAAAGGTTACATTGGGACTGCCCGCCGTGTAGGCGTCAAAGGCCCCTGTAAATCTGTCGTTCCGGTCCTGGGAGCCCCACCAGGCTGCCGTCAGGAGAACCTCCTCCCCTGCATCTTCAGGCGTTCCTTCCGGATTCTCCTCCGACTTTGGGGCCTCTCCCGGATTCTCCTTCTCCTGGGAGGTATTCCCCTCTCCTTCCTTGGAATTGTCATCCTTTCCCCCGCCGCATGCCACGAGGGAAACCGCCATTACGCACACCAGTAACATGGATAAAACTTTTTTCTTCATTTTCTATTCCTCCTCCTTTGTTTTATAATCTGTATTATATAGAATTATGTCCAACACTCCTACACAAAAACCCGTACATTTTGTTCAAAAAACCGACTTCTATCGAAGTCGGTTTCGTTATTTTGATCTATTTATGCTGTTTTAAGATTCTTTTGTTTCTCTTTTTATATATTCCGTCGGGCTTACCCCGGTTACCTTTTTGAAAATCTGGCTAAAATAACGGGGATTATTTCCATAGCCTACCTGATCGGCAATATCGTAAATATTGTGATATTCCTGGGACAGCAAAAGCGTCCTGGCCCGGTTCATGCGAAACGCGTTGAGATACGTGGAAAACTTCTGGCCCGTATCCTGGGAAAACTTCCTGCTGATATAGTCCGCGTTCATAAACAGCCGGTTCTCCGCAATCCATTTTAGGGAAAGCTCCGGATCCGCTAAGGATTCCTCCACGATTTTCAGCACACTCCGTGTAATATCCGAGTACCGCTTTTTGGGCTTCTGCTTCTGGTCTTCAGCGTTTGCGCTAACTAACTCCGCGCAGATCTCACTAACTGCCTGGAGGATCTGTTCCTCGTTGCAGGGCTTTAGCAGATAATGCTTGACATTGTACTTCATGGCCTGCCTGGCATACTCGAATTCTCCGTATGCCGACAAAAGGATAAACCTTGTTTTTAAGCCCTCCCCGGATAACCTGCGGATCAGCTCGATGCCGTCGATTCCCGGCATCTTGATATCTGTCAGGATCATATCCGGCTTAAGCTCCATGGCTTTTTCGTACGCCTCCAGACCATTTTTACAGATTCCCGCCACCGAAACGCCCACATCCTCCCAGGGTATGATCTCCGCCAGAAGCTCACACATGGCCTTCTCGTCGTCAACAATCATTAATTGATACATCGTCCCCCTCCACTTCCAAAGGAAGCGTCAGCCTTGCGGCTGCATATTCCCCTTCATTATAAAAATCAATCCCGTAAGCTTCCCCGTAGGTCAGCCTGATCCTTGCGTCGATATTGGTAATGCCGATTCCGTGGCCCGTGGGCTGGATCTTTCCCTGTTTCAGCTTGTTCAGAAGATCTTCGGGAAAACATGACCCGTTATTTTTCACGCAGATTACGATCTGATCCTCCCGGCGCTTCACCTCCACAAAAATCTGAATGACCGGCAGCATGGAATTCATGGAATGGCTGATGCCGTTTTCCACCAGGGGCTGGATAATCAGCTTGGGAATCCTGGCCTCCAGCAATTCCTGATCCACCCGGACCTCATAAGCCAGTTCTCCCTCCATCCGCATTTTCTGTATGGTGACAAACTGCCACACCAGATCCAGCTCTTCCTCCACGGTGAGAAAGGTCTTTTTATTGGACAGGGTAACCTGTAAAATCTGGCTCAGCGCTTCCACCATCCTGCTGATTTCCACGCTGTGAAGGGCCTTCGCCCGCCAGTCGATGGTCTGCAGAGTGTTGTAGAGAAAATGGGGATTGATCTGCGTCTCCAGCATCTCCACCTGTGCCCGCTTCCGCTCCAGCTCAATGACATAATTTTCCCGGATCAGCTCCACCACCTTCTCCTGCATCAAGTCGAACTGCCGATACAGGGCGCCGATCTCATCCTTCCGCGCAAAGGGCTGGCGGAGACGGGGCTTGGAAATATCCTTGGCAAAAGCCTGGAAGGACTGGATCAATCCGTCAAAGCCCTGGAGAATATCCCGGGTAAAAAAGCTGTTCAGCATCAGGATCAGCAGGACACAGGCGATTCCCACCAGAATCACTCTCTTTAAGTTCGCATTGATTTCACTGAAAATGCCGTCGTAATCCGTAAGGTACAGGTAACCCCAGCTCTGGTTTTTCTCCTCCTGGTAAACGGCAAAATACCGCTGCCCCTCCACCTTGGCGACCACAAACCGCGCATCCCTGGCCTGCCGGTAAATCGTCTGAACCTCATCATTGGTGCAGGCCCCGCTTCCGCTTAACGCATTTCCCTCCTCATCCACCAGGATTCCCAGAAAGTGATTTTGCTTGAGGATCCCCATGTCCTGCATCAGGGAATCGATATCCACATTGATAATGAGGGTTGCCAGGGTATCCTTTCCCAGATTCTCAATGCTTTTGATCTTCCTGGTTAAAATCATCTGGGACTCCTTCCCGTATGCGGTAATCCAGGCGGATTTCCCCCGATGCTCCTCCGTCACCTCCTGGATCTTTTCCATCTTCTCGGGGCTCAATTTTACTTTGGTGGTCTCCCCGAAAGCCGTACCTGTAGCCTCATCGATCAGTACGACATAATTGATATAATCATACCGGCTTTTCTCCACTACGATCTGGTGTTCGATCTCCTCATAGTTGGAGGAATATACCCGTCCGGCTCTTTGAATATCAATCAGCGTCTCCTGGATCTTCTGGTTGCGGAACAAGGTTTCTCCCAACACCTCATAATTCTCCAGCCGGTCGGATATTTCGATCAGGGCGTACTTCATGGAATCCACCATAACGGAATACAGAGTGTCGTTGTAGGTCCGTATGATGTTGTGGTTCCCCCAGACCGCGAACGCCAGGATCACCACAACGCTCAGCAGCCAGACGAAGGTCATTTTTCTTTTTAATTTGATGTTATCGATGCATTTTTTCAGGCGGTTTATTATTCTTTTCATTACAAAGCATTGTTGATTTTTTGTATCCATTTACTGTCATCCATTGTAAAGTAGTCAATAAATCTGCCAAAATTCGTGCTTCCTTCTATTGTATCATCAGATGGCAGCTTTTTGATTCGCTCCCGCATTTTCTGATAGTTTTCCTTTGTAATCCGGGAAAACAATGCTTGCCGTTGTTCTGCTCTCCCTTTGTACCCTTCAACGCCTGTAAGGTCAAAGATAATCGGGGCATTTTTCTTTTTTTTATTGGAACTAAGTAACACATCATCCCAATGTTCAATGATGATTTGCATGGTACAGGGATTTCCATATATAACAATCTGGTCTGCTGCATTTTCAACCCCATGAAATTTGTTGATTTTTCGCTTGATATCTTTATACTGTTCATAAGGTTTTTTATCTGTATCACAGAATACCAATACCAGGTCACTTGAACTATTCTGCTATTTGTCCTGATATCGTGCTGGTATATTTCCATTTCCTTCAGCATTTTCCAGTTGAAAAAGGTATTCTTT
>CATJBQ010000039.1 GCA_949738465.1 uncultured Lachnospiraceae bacterium | reverse complement strand
TTTGACGAGGAAAGCGGGAAGCAGATCACCGGCTGCCTGGAGGGCTCTGTGCTGGACGCGGAGCATATGGGAAAGGCGCTGGCAGTTCATTTAAAGGAGAATGTGGTTTAAAATGGCAGGAAAAGTATGGCTGGTGGGCGCAGGCCCGTCGGACGCGGGTCTTTTGACCGTGCGGGGCAGCCAGGTGTTAGCGGAGGCCCAGGTGGTGGTGTATGATGCCCTGGTGGGGGCCGGGATCCTGAATCTGATTCCGGAGGAGGCAGAACGGATTTCCGTGGGCAAGCGGGCCGGATGCCACACCATGCCCCAGGAGGAGATCAACCGGGTACTCTGTGAAAAGGCGCTGGAAGGAAAACGCGTGGTGCGCTTAAAGGGCGGAGACCCCTTTTTATTCGGGAGGGGCGGGGAGGAGCTGGAGCTGTTGTCGGCCCATGGCATTCCCTTTGAGGTGGTGCCGGGGGTGACCTCTGCCATTGCAGTTCCGGCTTACTGTGGAATCCCGGTGACCCATCGGGACTGCGCCTCCTCGGTCCATATCATCACCGGACATAAGCGGGCCGGGGAGACTTACGACATCGATTTTGAGGCGCTGGTGCGGACTGGGGGGACGCTGGTGTTTCTCATGGGGCATAAGGCGCTTTCTGAGATCTGCCAGGGGCTCCTTCTGGGCGGCATGGACCCTAAGATGCCCGCGGCCCTGCTGATGCAGGGGACCAGCGCGGACCAGCGGCGGATTGTGGCTACGGTGTCCACCCTGGCCCGGGAGGCGGCCGGTCAGGAGACGGTGACGCCGGCCATTATTGTGGTGGGACATGTCTGCAGCTATGAAAAACAATTTTCCTGGTATGAAAAACAGCCTCTTTCCGGTCACAGAATCCTGGTGACACGGCCCAGGGAAAGAAGCGGGCAGCTTTCTGACCGCCTGCGGAGGCTGGGAGCGGAGGTGTTAGAGATTGCGGCCATCCAGACGGCGCCGCTTCCGGTGGAGCTTCCGGCGATGTCGGAGTATGAGTATCTGGTATTTACCTCTCCCGCCGGCGTCCGCATTTTCTTTGACCGCTGGATGGAAATGGGGCGTGATGTCCGAAGCCTTGGCCTGGTCCGGATTGCGGCCATTGGCCCGGGAACGGCCCGGGAGCTTTCCATGCGTGGAATTTTTGCCGACCTGATGCCGGAGGTTTCCGACGGGGAGCATCTGGGAATTCTGCTGGGAGAGACGGTTAAGGACGGGGATCGGATCCTGATCCCAAGAGCGAAAGAGGGGAATCCAAAGCTTCTGGAGGAAATCCGGAAACGGAAGCAGGTACAGATTACGGAGCTTGCCATTTATGATACCGTTTATGGAAAAAAGGAAGGGCTCGTGGATCAGAAGGCCCTGGTGGAAGCCGGGAAGATTTCTATGGCGGTCTTTACCAGCGCCTCCACCGTGCGGGGCTTTGCAGCGGCTACGGAGGGACTGGATTATTCCCGGGTGCGGGCGGTCTGTATCGGCAGGCAGACAGCGGCTGCGGCCGCAGATCTGGGGATGGAGACTTACACAGCCCAAGAGGCCACCATTGACAGCCTGGTGGAGTGTGTGCAGACAACAGTGAAAAAATGCTGAGAACGAGGGAGGATAAGTAATGGAAATGCGTGTGAGGCCCCGCCGTCTGCGGGGCGACGAGCGGTTGCGTAAAATGGTGCGGGAGACCAGGATGGACAAATCCTCCCTGGTGTATCCCATGTTCGTGGTGGAGGGAAGCAATATCAAGGAGGAAATCCCTTCCATGCCGGGCCAGTACCGCTACAGTGTGGACCGGATGGAGGAAAAGCTGATCCAGTTGGCGGATGGCGGTGTGACAAATGTCATGCTGTTTGGGATTCCCGCCCAGAAGGATGAACTGGGAAGCGGGGCTTATGCCCAGGACGGGATTGTGCAGCGGGGATTTTGCAAGGCGAAGGAGGTCTGCCCCCAGTTGTACCTGATGGGCGATGTGTGTCTGTGTGAATATACCTCCCACGGCCACTGCGGCGTGCTGCGAAGGAGAAGGCCTGTGGGGCCTGCTTCCTGTGGATGCGGCGCGGATGGGTGTGGCAGAGGCGGCGTGGATGCGTGCGGCAGAGGCGGCGCGGAAAATGGCGACGCATATGATGTGGACAATGATAAGACGTTGGAGCTTCTGGCGAAAACGGCTTTGTCCCAGGTGCAGGCGGGGGCCGACCTGGTGGCCCCCTCGGATATGATGGACGGCCGGGTGGCAGCGATCCGAAAAATGCTGGATGCGAACCATTATGAGGATGTTCCGATTATGGCCTATTCGGTGAAATTCGCCTCCTCCTTCTATGGGCCCTTCCGGGACGCGGCGGGTTCCGCGCCGGCCTTCGGCGACCGGAAAACCTACCAGATGGATTTCCACAACCGCCGGGAGGCTGTGAAAGAGGCGCTTCTGGATGTGGCGGAGGGGGCCGATATCCTGATGGTGAAGCCGGCCATGGCTTACGGCGACCTGATCCGGGAGGTGAAGGACGCCACCCGCCTGCCTCTGGCGGCCTACAGCGTCAGCGGAGAGTATGCGATGGTGAAGGCTGCCGCTGGAGCAGGATTTGTGGATGAGGCCGGGATCCTGCGGGAGATGGCAGTGGGCGCATACCGGGCCGGGGCGGATATTTATATTACGTATTTTGCCCAGGAGCTGGCGCGGTTTATGGATGAGGGGGTTTTATAGCTGTGAGGGCAAATAGGCCAAATCAGAAAGGACAAAACGAGAAATGGAAAAAAATAGATTATTATATGAGGAAGCGGTAAAATATATTCCGGGAGGGGTCAACTCTCCGGTGCGTGCTTTTGGCTCCATCGGCTCCTGTCCCCGTTTTATTGCCCGGGCGGACGGGAGCAGGCTCTGGGATGAGGAGGGGAAGGAATACGTTGACTTTATCGGCTCCTGGGGGCCCATGATCCTGGGCCACAACCATCCGGAAGTGCGGGAGCAGGTGACGGAAGCCGTGGAGCGGGGGTTAAGCTTTGGCGCGGCTACGGCGGCGGAGGTGGAGATGGCGAAGCTGGTCTGCGATATGGTCCCTTCGGTGGAAATGGTCCGGATGGTCAATTCCGGAACGGAGGCGGTGATGAGCGCCATCCGGGTGGCCAGGGGCTATACCGGGCGGGATAAGATCATCAAGTTTACCGGCTGCTATCACGGTCATTCGGACGGCCTTTTGGTGAAAGCGGGATCCGGCGTCATGATGGCGGGAGTGCCGGACAGCCTGGGAGTGCCGGCCGGCTGCACCGGCGATACCTTGTCGGCCAGATACAATGATCTGGAGAGCGTAAGGGAGCATTTTGTGCGGTGCGGGGAGGAGATCGCCGCCGTGATTGTGGAGCCGGTGGCCGCCAACATGGGTGTGGTGCTGCCCCGTGAGGGATTTCTGGAGGGGCTTCGGGAAATCTGCGACCAGTACGGGGCGCTTTTGATTTTTGACGAGGTGATCACAGGCTTTCGGCTGTGCCCGGCAGGGGCCCAGGGGTTTTTCGGCGTGTACCCGGATCTCACCACCTTTGGAAAAATTATCGGCGGCGGGATGCCGGTGGGAGCTTACGGCGGAAAGCGTGAGATCATGGAGCTGGTGGCGCCCCTGGGCGGCGTGTACCAGGCGGGAACCTTAAGCGGCAATCCGGTGGCCATGGCGGCAGGGCTGAGCCAGCTTTCGATCCTGCGGGATTTTCCGGAGAGTTACCAGAAGCTCAACGATACGGCGGATGATTTTTTTGAGGGGATCCGGCAGCGGATCGCATCGGCGGGGCTTTCGTATCAGGTGAATCATATCGGTTCGCTGGGCTGTATTTTTTTTACGGACCAGGAGGTGTCTGATTATGAGAGCGCTAAGACCTCGGATACGGGAAAGTACGCGGATTACTGCAATTATATGCTGGAGCACGGGATTTATCTGGCGCCGGCCCAGTTTGAGGCGATGTTTTTGTCCATGGCCCATACGGAGCTGCAGTTGATGGAGACGCTTCGGGTGATGGAGGCGTATTTTGTGTGATTGGTGCATAATAAGGCGCCGGGTGGGAAAGTGTTTGTGACAGGATTGGAAAGAGGTATCAGAGTGAATCTGGTACTTCTTTTTTTGTATAATAAAAGGGGAGGGAATCATAATAATTACAAAAAAGGAGGGCTTAAGCGTATGCCAAAGATTTATGGCTATGTGAGAGTGAGCAGCAGGGACCAGAACGAGGACAGACAGATGGCAGCCATGTATGAAAGAGGAATCCCAAAGGAAAATATTTATCTGGACAAGCAGTCCGGCAAGGATTTTAACAGGCCGATGTATCAATGCCTGATCCGGAAAATGAAGGAGGATGACCTTCTGTATATCAAGAGCATCGACCGCCTGGGAAGAAATTATGAGGAAATCTTAGAGCAGTGGAAGGTACTGACCAGGATGAAAAAAATAGATATCTGTGTCCTGGATATGCCATTACTCGACACACGCCGGGGCAAGGATCTGATGGGAACCTTCCTGTCGGATATTGTACTGTCGCTTTTGAGTTATGTAGCGGAAAATGAGCGGAACAACATCCGCCAGCGGCAGGCGGAGGGAATTGCGGTGGCGAAGGCAAAAGGCACCCGGTTCGGGCGTCCGCCCCGGGGGCTGCCGGAAAATTTCCATGAAGCATACTTGCAGTGGAGAGCGAAGGAGTTATCGGTGAATGAAGCCGCCAGAATCTGCGGAATGTGCAGATCGACCTTTTATGACCGGGCCAGGAAGTATGAGGGAACTGGTACAGCAGGTATAAAAATTTAAAAATGTGTACTTTTCCGGATGGCATTTTTTACATAAAATGATTGCACAATCCAAAACTATTTTAACATCATATAGGAATGCGCGCAAGCAGATTTCGCAATAATTTGACAATTTTAGAGGAATTGGTCCAAACTCCCCGAATGGAGTATAAATTTAAAAAAGTACACTATTTGGGATGTAGCAGTCACCTTTGGAAATTAAGCCAAGGCAGGCGGTTGTGGTGCCGGTAACCTTTTCGGTATACAGCTCTATGCGGGGGCCAGCATAGTTCCCGATCATTCGTGCTCTGGTATCGATATTCATGATGACATCCATTATCTGGAGTTTTAATTCAACCGTGCCTGGATTTTTGAAGGAGAAGTCATGTTCGCTTAGCTGGCTGTTTACGGCGCGGCGGTAGAAGTCATTCGCACCTAATCCGGCGCGAGGAGTAACACCTGTAAAATATTGCTTTGCATATTTGCTGATAGCAGTGATTGCCTGTTGCTTTGTCATAGTAAATGATCCTTTTGTGTGGAAGATGCATAGTAGATAGCATATTTTCAGAATTATAAATTCAAAAGGAAGGTCAATCTGCCGTAGCGGATAGCACCCTCCTTTTATGGCTGATTTTTCTGTTGTCCGCCAACTGATCGGCACCCAGAGTCCGATAAGAAATACTGGTTTTTCTGTTGCCAGCCAACTGTCCGGCACCCGGAGTCCGGAAAGTAATTCGGATTTATGTGTCAGCCCACATGATGGGCTTATAGCCCACCTACTACCTATAGTATACACACGAACCCCGAATTATGCAAGGATTTTTTGGACGAAAGAAAGAAAATTTTGAAAGAAATTTTTCAATCCGGCAGGGATTCTCCTTTGCCAGAAGAAACATTGCATATCCCTTTTCCTCGATTTGGGCAAGGGCGGAGGCCACTGTATCCGCCAGGGTATCCTCATCCTCCGGATCGTGTACCTTGAATTCCAGAATATAGACAGTGTCTTTTATATTTTTGGGCTCCAGCATCACGTCATACCGTCCAAAGCCGCTCTCGCGGTTGGAGGTAACAGAAATTATGATATCACAAGGCCTTTCGCAAGGCAAAAGAGAAATATTCCTTTTCTGGTAATTGAAAAAAGCAGAAAGGAATGTTATGATATTCCAATAAAGATAGAAAATGTATTTCAATGGAAAAGGAGGCCTTTTTATGGATAAAAAAGCAATGTATAAGTTGAGCTACGGGCTGTTTGTACTTACCTCCGCTTTTGAGGGGAAGGATGGCGGCTGCATTATCAACACCGGCATTCAGGTGACCAGTGAGCCAAACCGCATCAGTATCGCAGTCAACAAGACGAATTTTACCAGGGAGCTTGTGGAGAAGAGCGGCAAATTCAATCTCTCCATTCTCAGTGAGGCGGCCGGCTTCGATACTTTCCGGCACTTTGGGTTCCAGTCTGGCCGGGATGTGGACAAGTTTGCCTCCTACCAGGACTATGAGCGCAGCGCGAACGGCCTCTGCTATGTAACCGCCGGGACCAACGCTTATATCAGCGCAGCCGTGGAGCAGACGATCGATTTAGGCAGCCATATGCTGTTTATTGCCGCTGTGGAGGATATGGAGGTGCTTTCCCAGGAGCCGTCGGCAACCTACGCCTACTATCAGTCCGAGATCAAACCGAAGCCGGATCAGCAGCCGTCCACCGGGAAGACCGCATGGCGCTGTACCGTGTGCGGCTATATTTACGAGGGCGAGGAGCTCCCGGCGGATTTTTCCTGTCCGCTGTGCAAGCACCCCGCATCCGATTTTGAGAAGATCACCGTCTGAATGCATCCACATATGAGAACCTTGCGTTCCGCTTTCTAAGACCGCTGTCCTCTGGAAAAAAGAAGACAGCGGTCTTTTTGACCCACTTAATAAAATATTTAAATAAAGTCTTATTATTACTATTGACATTTAAAAAGAAATGTTGTATTTTAGAATTACAGAAGGCAAAGTCAATAAAAATAAACCATGAAAAATAGCAAAAAGGAGGGTTTTCGCATGAAAGCAGTAGCAAGCTTCGGCATTGTGAATGCCGATACCAGCGGGCCGGGCGCCTTTTTGAGGGCGGCCAAATGGTATTGGGATGAGCTGACGGATATGGTTTCGGCGGCAGGCTTTCGGTCCATTATGATCCCGATGGTGCCCAACACCGAGAATGTGTCAAGAAATGGCGACCCCATCTGTACGGCATCCATTAAGACGCGTTTTGGCTCCCCCCAGGGGTATTTGAATTATCTCAACGATAAGGGTGTGGAGAATGTGGAAGTGATCGGGATCTCTGCCCAGAGCCAGTTCAACAGTCTCTTTGAGACGGGGCTCCCCATAGAGAAGTTTTTCGATGCATTTTACGATCATGCCCAGGATGTTACGGAGGCGTTGGCAGAGATGAAGGGCAGTACTCTTCTGGTGTCGCCCACACCGGGGATCGGATTCCTGGATCAGGCCTTTGGATCGGATGAGGGAAGGAAGGAGCAGTTTCTGGACGACGCGGCATCGTGTATGAACCGGATCGGAGAGAACTGCAGGAAATGCGGAATCAATCTGGCGGTCCGCAACGAATACTGGACGCTGATGCGGGGGGCGCGAATCGATGCGTTTCTGGATCGGGTGGACAGTAGTTTGGTATCCTATGCGCCGGATCCGGCCCACCTGTACATAGCCGGGGCAGATTATGTCAGCTTTTTTGAAACATACGCCGGGCAGGCCAGGGCCGTGTGCTTTACCGATACGAAATTCGTGGATGGGCTGGACGTATACCGGACCATTTCACCGGAGTTTCCCCAGGACGGGGCGCAGCAGAGAGTGTACTATGACTTAGGGTACGGGCAGATGGATTTTGCGAAACTGTACGGGATTTTGAAAAAAGCAGGGTTTGACGGGCCGGTGGTCCTGGATTCCAAGTATTCCCTGGATATCCCCAAGGGCATCTTAAGGATGCGGACCTTCTGGAATCACCTGGAGAAACATTATGCGGCAGGGGAGGTGCAGTAATGGAGAAACGGAATATCAACTACACTTATATGACCAATCTCTGGGGGAATATCAACTACAAGCAGATTAACAATTTTGACGAGTGGTATATGGGAGATTTCGGGGCGGCTTACTATTATCAGGACTGGGATAAGATCCTCCGGTATTTTGCCGGGGCGGGCTTTCAAGGAATTGAGCTTATGGTATTTTCCGTGCCCAGCATCCAGAATGCCTTCGGATCTATGACAAATTTTAAGGAGTTTGCGTATGAGCGGGGAATCCGGCGGATTACCGGCATGTTTTCCCATCATGTGGGCTCCCAGGATAAGCGGAATCACCCGGCGATCTTCGCCTACGAGCAGCAGGCCATCGACGCTTTGGCCGAGTGCGACGGCATCAACCTGATCGTCCAGCCGGCGGGCCAGTATTACGGCACAGGCCCCTTGGATGAGGTGGCCATGGCCTATGTGCTTGACAGCCCCTTGAACGCATTTCCGGTGATCGGCGCGGCCAACCGGGCCGAGATGGAATCTTCCCTGGGCGCTTTGAACGTGAAGCTGACGCCCCAGGAGGTTCTGTATCTGGAGCTTAAGACAGACACCAGAAAATAGGTGAAATTGCTTCGGTTAATACTGGTAAAGAATATGTAACTGTGCTAAAATAGTGTTTGTCGCATGGAGTTTTTATACACTTTTCGTAAATGGCAGGTTAAAGATGAAAGCAGCAAATACTATGGAGGTACGTCAACAGAACGCATCCTATATTTTACATGACATTGAGTGCAATCCCGGCATTACCAATGCTGAGATCGCCCAGAGCCGGGGATTAAGCGTCCCCACCATATCCAATATCGTGAATATCCTCAAAGGCGGCGATATGATTATGACGGCCGGAACCGGGGAGTCCTCCGGCGGGAGGCGCCCCTTCCAGTTGTCCCTGAATGCGGGATACCGCAGCTATGTGGGAGTCAGCATTGCCAAGCACACGGTATATCTGGTGCTGATTGATTTTGCAGGGGAGATCCTGGAAAAACAGAGGCATTACGTAGATTTCGCCGGGACGGCGGACTACTGGCAGCAGATCGCCGGACTGGTCCGTCCGTTGCTGGAGCAGGCAAAAGCGCCCTGCCAGGTGGGGATGGCCCTGCCGGGGTTTGTGGACTGCGCCCGGAATCTGGCCCTGGATACGTACACGTTGGGCGTTTCTGAGGTTTCTCTGGACGAGATCTGCGCCCTTTTGGACAATCAGGTGGTGATGGGAGATTCCTGCAGGCTGGCCGGGCTGGCCCAGATGTTTGGGAAGAAGGATTTTCCGGATTCCTTTTATATCCTGCTGAGCCGCCGGATCAGCGGAATTCTGATTCACGGGAAGGAATTTTTCCATCTGAAAAAGTCCAGCCTGGATATTGGCAGCATGATCCTGGACCCGGCCGGATGTACTTCTGCC
Organism: uncultured Lachnospiraceae bacterium; assembly: GCA_949738465.1. Taxonomy (GTDB): domain Bacteria; phylum Bacillota; class Clostridia; order Lachnospirales; family Lachnospiraceae; genus 14-2. The sequence goes on along the minus strand of CATJBQ010000039.1, from coordinate 23,013 downwards.
TACGGGATACCGGGGAGCTTTCTGGAGCTGTGCTCTGCCAGCCGGGTGATCGATCTGGCCAAGGAGAGTACGGGGATCGCCGGCCTGAAGCTGGGAGAATTTTTTGAACTTCTGGCGGAGGGAAATCAGGAGCTTCGCAAAATATGGGATGTTTATTTGAAAAACTTATCCGTGGCACTGCATAACATCAGCGCGGTATTTGGCGTGGAGATTGTGGTGGGCGGAGAGATGGCAACGTATCTTGAGCCGTTTGCAGCGGAGCTTAAAGAATACCTGCGCGCGCTTAACCCGGAGCATGAGTGGAAGGTGGACCTTCATTTCAGCGGTTACGGGGAGTACGACGACGCCTATGGGGCGGCCCTTGAGGCCAGGGGCTTTGAGATTGCGAAGCAATTGCCCCGGATCCTCAAAAACGCGGCGTCGCAGGTGCAGGCGAAACCCAAGGGCCGCAGGAGAAAATAGTCCGGACTGAGACTAAAAATCCGCGGAAAAGCAATCCTCCGATGCAGGCGTGGGTTCACGGTTATGTGCTCATAGCAACACCTGGCTACTAACGCCGTCGCTACGCTCGGCTTCGCTAAGGGCCAGGTATGCATCGCACGTAAGCGACCACAGTACGGTCGCTATCTTCTTGAACATTAGTAGTTCAAGAAGCATAAGTGCTCATAGCAAGGGAGGGAATCTTATATGGTATCAGGAAAATTAGGGAGATATGCACGCAGTGTTTCTATTATCGGAATCGGTGCAACTCCCTTTTGTGATATTGGCAATGATCCGGAATTAACGGGACTTACCGAGGGAGAGTTTTTTGGACATGCGGCCTTGATGGCGATGGCCGATGCGGGGCTGGAGGAGGCTGTGAAGGATGTGGCCAGCGGAGCCCACGAAATTGTCCTTTCCGGCTGTGTGGAGATGGCCTGCGGCCTGCCCATTCCGGGACAGCCGACCCATCTGCGCAGGCGGATTAAAACGGAGGATATCATTCCGGATCTGGAGGGCATCATGGACCGGGCCTACACCCGGGCGCTGGGCGGCGGCCACATCGGCCAGGACGACTGGATCGATCTGTACCGGAAGGAATACGGCCTCACCGACGAACAGGTGGATCTGGTCTTAAATACCATGTCTTATCATGGGGGGAGGGCGGCAGCCCTGAATCCGCTGGCCATGTTCCAGACTCCCTATGAGGAGGAGGCGAAGGAATGCGGCTTTGACGATCCCATGGAATACTTAAGATCCTCCTACAATCCCAAGACCACCCAGTATCTGCGGGTCAGCGGCAATGCCTCCGGCGCCGACGGCGCGGCCTGCGTGATTGTCTGTCCTACCGAGATGGCGCATCAGTTTAAGCAGAAGCCGGTGGAGGTGCTGGGGATCGGCGCATCCTGCCTGGAACTGATGTGGCCCCACAACGAGATGGAGATTACCAGGGAGGCGGCCCGCCAGGTCTATGAGATGACAGGCTTGACGCCCGAGGATATCGACCTGCTTCTGGTCAACGATTTCGTGCTGCCCTCCCAGTTGTGCGCGGCGGAGGAGGTGGGCTACCTTCCCAGGGGCGAGGGCTGGAAAATGGTACTGGAGGGCCGTACGGCCTTTGACGGGGACCGTCCCATCAATCCCCATGGGGGAAGAACCTCTTATGGCCACGCCTTTGGCGCTTCCGGTATGGCGGACGTTTACGAGGCGGTGCTGCAGCTCAGAGGCCAGGCAGGTCCAAGACAGGTGAAGAATAATCCGAAGACGGCCATGCTCCGGGGCTTTGGGGGCGGCCAGAACTGCCGGATTCCGATTTTAAGGACTGTGGAGGTGCGCAGATGAAGATTGAAAAGGTTGTGGAAACATTTTATGAGGGACTGGCGGAGCATAAGCTTCTGGGGCGCAGATGCAAGGAGTGCGGCGCCATCGAATACCCGCCCCGGTACGCCTGCAATACCTGCGGCTACCACGAGACGGAGTGGGTGGAGCTCTCCGGAAAGGGGAAGCTGCACAGTGTGATTACCCCCTCCACCTTGAACGCGGATCCCTGGAACGACCAGATCGGGCCTTATGTCTACGGGCTGGTGGAGCTGGAGGAAGGGCCCATGTTCAACTGCACGGTTTTCGGAATCAAGCGGAAAATGGCGAAAAAGCTCAGAGATCAGCTTCCGGTGCCGGTCCATGCGCTTTATGTAGAGCGGGAAGGTTTTACCACCGTGTTTTTCGAACTGGATGATCCGGAAATCGGCAAATAAAGGCGTATTAGCAGTTAAATTCAAATATGAAATATACTTTTGAAAAAGTATTGATAAAAGTATGGAATAAGATTAAGATGAGATTATAAAAAAACGGATGGAGGTACAAGAGTATGGCAAGACCAGTAACATTGATGACGGCCCAGTGGGCAGACATTCCCTTTGACGAGATGTGCGTGTTGGCGAAGAAGATGGGCTATGACGGCCTGGAGATCGCCTGCTGGGGGAATCATTTTGACGTGAACCGGGCGGTGGAGGATCCGGATTATGTGAAGTGGATCCAGGAGAACCTTTCTAAGAACGGTCTGATCTGTCAGGCCATCGCCGCCCATGTGATCGGGCAGTGTGTGGGTGACTACAACGACCCGAGGCTTGACAATTTTGCACCGGGAGAGCTGGCGGGAAAGCCGGATGAGATCCGCGCCTGGGCCATCCGCACCATGATGAATGCGCCGAAGGCGGCAGAGCTTCTGGGGGTACATATCATTACGGGATTTGTGGGATCTCCCATCTGGAAATACCTGTATTCCTTCCCTCAGACCACCGAGGAGATGATCGAGGCAGGATTCCAGGAGATCTATGATTTGTGGAAGCCCATTATGGACGAGTGCAAGAAGCATGATGTGAAGTTTGCCTTAGAGGTGCATCCGGGCGAGATCGCCTTCGATTATTACTCCACCAAGCGGCTTCTGGAGAAGTTTAGAGACTGTCCGGAGTTTGGTCTGAACTTCGATCCCAGCCATCTGATCTGGCAGGGAATTACGCCCCATGTATTTTTGCAGGATTTTATTGACCGGGTGTACCATGTGCATATGAAGGATGCGGCGGTGACATTAGACGGCAGAAGCGGCCTTCTGGGCTCCCACATTGACTTTGGCGACCTGCGCAGGGGCTGGAATTTCCGTTCCCTGGGCCATGGGAATGTGAATTTCGAGGATATCATCCGGGTGCTGAACGCCTACAACTACCAGGGACCCTTATCGGTGGAGTGGGAGGATTCCGGAATGGAACGTGTGTACGGAGCCACAGAAGCGGCGGAATTTGTCCGCAAGGTGGATTTTGCACCCTCCGATGTAGCCTTTGACGCGGCGATTGCCAACAAATAGAAGGAGGCAGCGATCATGAAAAAGACATTGAGCTACGGTATGGTGGGCGGCAGCCTTACCGCCTTTATCGGCGGCGTCCACCGGGTGGGCGTGGATTTTGACGGAAGAGCCTTTTTGAAAGCGGGGTGCTTCAGCCAGAATGCGGAAAAAAACCAGGAGTGCGCCAGCTTTTACCATGTGGACGGGGACCGCGTCTACAAAAGCTATCAGGAGATGGCAAAGGCGGAAGGGGCCAGGGAGGACGGCATTGATTTTGTGACCATTACCGCTCCCAACGACGTCCATTACGAAGCGGCGAAAGCATTTCTTCAAAACGGTATTCATGTGCTCTGCGAGAAGCCCCTCTGTTTTGAGGTGGAACAGGCGGAGGAGCTGAAGGCTTTGGCGGAGGAGAAGAATCTATTGTTCTGCGTGAATTATTCCTATTCCGGCAATGCCATGGTGAAGGAGGCCCGGGAGCTGATAACCGGCGGCGCCATCGGCGATGTGATCAACGTGAACGCGGAGTATCTGCAGGAGTACCTGGTGGACGACATCGGAGCCGGGGACCAGGTGATGGTGAAGCTTTCCTCCTGGCGGAAGGACCCTGCAGTGGCCGGGATTTCCAACTGCGTAGGGGATATCGGTACGCATATTGAGAACACCGTCAGCTATATGACCGGGTTAAAATTAAAGCGCGTGGCGGCCAAGCTGGATTACTGGGGGCAGCCCTTAGACCTCAATGCCAATATCCTGGTGGAGTTTGAAAACGGGGCCCACGGCGTGTTCTGTTCTTCCCAGGTCTGCGTGGGGCATATGAACGGACTGGTCGTACGTGTGTTTGGTACCAATGGCGCCATTGAGTGGGTGCAGGAGAATCCCAACATTCTGTATGTGACCATGAAGGGCCAGCCCACCCAGATCTACAACCGGGGCATGGGCTATGTGACGGACCGTACCGCCAGCGTCAGCCGGATTCCTTCGGGCCATCCGGAAGGGCTGTATGTGGCCTTTGCCAATATTTACAGGGTGTGGATTTCCAGCATTCTGAAGCTGGCCAACGGGGAGGCGCTTAGCGGATACGATTATGACTTCCCGTCCCTGGAGGACGGTATTGCGGGCGTGAAGTTTATCCATGCCTGCGTGGAGAGCAGCAGGAAGGATGCGGCCTGGGTGGAGGTATAGGAAATGAATGCAACCGTAGAAATGATGAAAAACCGGGCGTCTATCCGGAAGTTTACAGATGAGCTTTTGACCGGTGAGGAGAAACAGGCGTTGGTGGACGCAGCCCTTTCGTCTCCCAGCGGGGCTAATCTGCAGAACTGGCATTTTAGTTTTGTGGAGGACAAGAAGGTAGTAAACGAGATCGAGACTTATCTGGTGGACCGGGTGATGGCCGGAGACAACGAATTTATCAAGCAGTTGATTGAGAGCCGGGGACGGAAGATATTTTTTAATGCGGCCGTTGTTGTGTTTGTCTCCACCAAGGGCGGCGAGAGTCTGGTGGACGCCGGGGTGGCCATCGAGAATATTGTGCTGGCTGCCGAGTCTATGGGCCTTAAGAGCTGTATCCTGGGCGGCTGCCGGGATGCGTTTAACCTGGAGCGGGGCGATTACTTTAAGAAGCTGGTGAAATTCCCCGAAGGGTATGAGTTCGCGGTGGGAGCGGCCATCGGGCATCCGGCCATGGAGGCGGCGCCTCATGAGCGGATGGCGGAGAAGGTGGCGTTTATTTAATTATTTCATTATGTGAGAATTTCTTGAAATCAGTTATACTTTTTGAATGAGTTTGAAAGGTATAACTGATTTTATTATTTAGCAAAACTAGCTGATACAATCATCAGGTATCGCGAAAAGAAAACAATTTTACAAACACTTTATTTAAAAGTATAAAAATGATACGGGCTTATATATTGCTCCGGAAGGCGCGGTTGCAGAGGATGAGCATACCGTGACCATCGCCTTTACCACACCGGCGCCGGACCTGCTTGCCATGCTGACATGGTCCAACTTTGGAATTGCTTCTGAGGATGAGGTGAATGCGGCAGGCGGACTTGAGGGCGTTGCAAAGAATCCTCTGGCAGGAAGCGGTAAATATAAGTTCAAAGAGTGGGTCAGCGGCCAGTATATTCTGTTTGAGAGAAATGAGGATTACTGGGATGACAATTATGTGGGATACTTCAAGGAGATCAAGCTGACCTTTACCGCTGATGCGGCGGCCCGCGAGATGGCCGTAGAATCCGGCGACGCCCAGGTGGCTTACGATATGCCGGTTGTCCAGGCGGCTACCTATGTAGGAAATGCGAATGTGAATGTTGTAGTATATTCCTTCGGTCAGAATACGCGTCTGTGGTTCAACATGGGCGAGAAAGGCCAGGAGTGCCTGAAGGATGAGAAGGTCCGTAAGGCTATTGAGCTGGCGTTGGACTATGATGCCATCAGCGCCGTGGGAACGGCAGGCTTCGGTCAGCCCGTATACGGCTACTTTGAGCCAAATAAGATCTTGAGAATAAGTTTAAAGAAGATGTTACATACCTGAACCTGTTCGAGAACCTGAAGGGTTCCGTAATTGCAAAGGATCTGAAGGGTTTCCGTCATATTGAGAGAGGTTATATTGATATTACAGGCTTCTACAAATAAGAATTGCAGAAATAAAAACGGAGTAACTGACAGGTGAACGGGGCATCATGGGCAACACCCCTCATGGCGCCCTGTTTGTATCAAATTAGGGAGAACCTGATATGCTGAAATATGTATTAAAAAGAATACTTCTCCTGATCCCGATCCTTCTGGGAGTTTCTGCCATTATTTTCGGGTTAAAGGCAGTGCCCCCCGGGGATCCGGCGAGACAGATTTTGGGAAATACGGCAACAGAGGAGCAGGTGGAAGCAAAAAGAGAAGAACTGGGATTGAACGATCCCGTTCTTGTGCAATACGGAAATTATATCAAGGGAATTGTAACCAGAGGCGATTTTGGTGTTTCTTACCGTACCAATGAGCCGGTGCTCTCCGAGATCCTGCCAAGGCTTAAGACCTCGGCGGTGATTACTCTGGGGGCTGTAGCCATAGGCGCCTTTATCGGCGTCCTTCTGGGCATTATATCCGCATTGAAAAAATATACCTGGGCCGATTCCCTGGTGCTGGTGATCTCCATGTTCTTCCAGTCGGTGCCGGAATTCGTGGTGGCCCTGGTACTGATCATGATTTTTGCGGTATCGCTGCATCTGCTCCCGGCCTCCGGAATCGAATCGGCGGCGGGATATATTATGCCCATGCTCTGCATCGGCCTGTCTTCGGTGGCCAGCTACACCCGTATCACCCGTTCCAGTATGCTGGAGGTGCTGGGGGAGGAATACATCCGCACCGCCCGGGCCAAGGGCCAGACGGAGAAAAATATTACCCTCCATCATGCGTTAAGAAACGCCCTGATTCCGGTGGCCCAGTCCATCGGCACCAATCTGGGAACCGCCATCGGCGGGGCCATGGTGCTGGAAACGGTATTCGGCGTTCCCGGCGTGGGAAAATATATCACGGATTCCATCACCCAGCGGAATTATCCGTCCGTTCTGGGCGGAGCGCTGATTGTAGCCATCGTGCTGACGGTAATCAACCTGATTGTGGATATCAGCTTTGTGGTGATCGACCCGCGGCTGAAGACCACGATTATCGGCGGTAAGGCCAGGAAAAAGAAAGTGGCATAGGAGGGAAAGAATATGGCAAAAATGATGACTCCTGCCATGGAGAAAATCGAAAAAAAGAAAGCAAAACGCAAACGCGTCAGAAGATCCACACCCGGCTATGAAGCCTGGAAGCGTTTTAAACGGAACAAGACGGCAATTATAGGCCTGGTGATTGTGTGCCTGCTGATTCTGGTGGCAATCTTTGCGCCGCTCCTGGCGCCCTTTGACTATACGGCCCAGGACTATTCGGCGATGATGCAGAAGCCCTCCGCTGCCCACTGGTTCGGGACGGACGCTTACGGGCGGGATATCTTAAGCCGCGTCATTTACGGGACCAGATACTCCCTTTTGATCGCCCTGTTCTGTACCATTGCGGCGCTGTTTACCGGGGGACTTCTGGGAATCATTGCCGGATATTTCGGCGGCGTTGTGGATACGATTATTATGCGGATCATGGACATTTTCCAGGCAATCCCTATGATTATGATGGCGATGTGCATCGTGGCGGTTTTAAGAAACGGCATTCCACAGCTCGTGATCGCCGTAATGTTTGCCTCCATGCCCACCATGGCCAGAAACAACCGGGCTGCCATTTTAAGAGTCCGTGGCAGCGACTACATAGAATCCTCGGAAGCCATTGGCGTGGGACAGTTTGCAATGATATTGAAGCACATGATCCCCAATGCCATGGGTGTTATGATTATCTATTTTGTGGGGTTTCTGGCAGTGTCCATCATGCTGATGTCCTCCATGAGCTACATCGGCGTTGGCCTTGCGGCGCCCACACCGGAGTGGGGACTGATCTTGAATGACGGGAAGTCCTATATTATGTCTTCCCCCTACATGATGATTTTCCCGGCCCTGATGATTATGATTACGTGTTTCGCCTTCAACCTGATGGGCGATGGGCTGCGGGATGCGTTTGATCCCAAAATGAAATAAGGAGAACAGCCAGGATGAATGAAACAATGTTAAATATAAAAGATCTGGTGATCCATTACGAGACCGACGAGGAGGTTGTGGAAGCCGTCAACAATATTTCCTTTGAAATCAAAAAGGGGGAAGTATTGGGGCTTGTGGGGGAGACCGGAGCCGGAAAGACCACCACGGCTCTTGGAATTCTGGGCCTTTTGCCGGAAAAGGTAGGTCACGTAATCCAGGGATCCATCGAATTTGAAGGGGAGAACCTTTTAGAAAAATCGGAACGGGAAATGCGCAAAATCCGGGGAAAGAAGATCTCCATGATTTTTCAGGATCCCATGACATGTCGGTGGTGAAGCATATTTCCGATGACATCATTGTGATGTATTTGGGGCAGATGATTGAAAAGTGTAACGCCAAAAGCATTTTTAAGGATACGATTCATCCGTATTCCCAGGCGCTGCTCTCCGCCATCCCCATTCCCAATGTCCATGAGAAGCGGGAGCGGATCGTGCTTAAAGGGGAGCTGGCCTCGCCCATCGATCCCAAGCCCTGCTGCCGGTTCGCCCAGCGGTGTCCCTACGCCCAGGAAAAATGCTTCCAGGAGGAGCCGGTCTTGCGGGAAATCCTCCCGGAGCATGTGGTGGCCTGTCATTATGCGGAGCAGTTTGTAAAATAATAGTGGGCCTCCAAAAAAATCCGATCCGCACGGTTATAAAGCTCCTTACTGATCCGGCAGATGGCTTTTCTGGTCTGGGGGAAGGAGCGTTCCTTACCTCCTGTCTTATCCGATCAATACCTTCTTCCCTTCAAATGCAAATCCATACTGTCTGATCCGGTCCGCCGGGATTCCCTTTGCCAGAAGGGACGCCGCATACCCCTTTTCCTCAATCTGGGCAAGGGCGGAGGCCACCGTATCCGCTAAGGTATCCTCGTCCTCCGGATCATGTACCTTGAATTCCAGAATATAGGCAGGGTCTTTTATATTTTTGGGCTCCAGCATCACGTCATACCGTCCAAAGCCGCTCTCCCGGTTGGAGGTAAGGGCATAGCGGTCCCGCAGTTCCACCATAAGTCCGAGAACAAAACCGTGATAGAAACGCTCTGGCTCTGCATATTCCGAAGGGCGGTTCCCGGTGTCAAAGAAGCTGAAGGTCTCCAAAGCCACCCGGTTCATATAGGCGTTCATTGCCTTCACATCCCCCAGGAGCAGAGCCTTAATAAACTGGTTGTAGGCCGTCGTATAATCAGAAAACCATCCTCCGATCATTTCCTCAAACATGAGGCGGACCTCCAGATTGGTCAGTGCCAGCTCATATTCTGCCCTCCCTCTATGGGGATCCACCGTATAGGTTACCACCTTTAAGTATCCGCTGGCCAGAAGCATGCTCCAGATGGCGCTGATCCTGTGATCCAGCTGGTTAAAGACGATCTGCTCGTCAATCTTTGTCCGGAGTATTTTTCCATTCAGCAGATCCTCCATGGTTGATTTTATCTCGGGAGCTCCCTGGCGGATGAGCATACTGATCAGACTGTTGGAACTGGTGTTCGCCCAATAGGTTGTAAATATTCCTTTATCCAGATAATTTAAAATAGACCAGGGATTGTAAATATCTTTTTTATCGCCAAAAGTAAAGCCGTCATACCAGCGCCTCACCGCCTCCCTGTCGGAGCGTCCACATTCATCCATGGCGGCAAAGACTTCGCCTTCTGTAAATCCAAAGCAGTCCGCATATTTATTGGATGTGGTTGTCACCACCTCCAGATTATTCAGATCGGAAAAAATAGATTCCCTGCTCACCCTGGTAATGCCCGTCAAAATAGCCCGGTGCAGCCAAGGATTTGTCTTAAATGCAGAGTTAAATAAATTCCTGGTAAAGGATGCCAGTTCATCCCAGAACCCATTTACATAGGCTTCCTGCATGGGGGTGTCATACTCATCCAATAAAATGATAACCTTTTTGTTATAATAACGGCTCAGATATTTGCAAAGGTTATGAAGTGCCAAAGTAGCATCCGTATTGTCCATATAAATATTAATACGTTGAAAAAAATCCCGGTCTGTTTTTTCCAAAACCTTACTTTCCAGAAGAAAGGAATGATCGGCATATAAGTCTGTTAAAAGCTGGCAGATCTTTTTCCTGACAGCCGGATAGCCGGACTCCTTGATATTGGCAAAGGACAGGCTGATGACAGGATAGGTCCCCTGCAGCTGCCGGTATTTTTCCTCTTTCCAGATAGAAAGGCCTTCAAAAAGGTCGCTCCGCCCTGCGTAATCCACAGAAAGGAACTGCTCCACCATGCTCATGGTCAGAGTCTTTCCAAAGCGCCGTGGACGGGTGATCAGGGTCACAGAATCGCCCCCGTCCCACCACTCCTTGAGAAAGGATGTTTTATCCACGTAAAAATAGTTGTTTTCAATTATTTCATTAAAGCGTTGTATTCCGATCGCAACCGTTCTTCCCATGGGAATCATACCTCCTGTCTGACCATGATAAAATCTGGTGGGTGGTTTGAAAATGTGATAGTACTTATTTTTTAGTATAGTGAATTTGGGGGGAAAAGGCAATAGAGTCCGGAGGATTTTATGGCATCATGGCTCTAACAATTCGTAGATATTGACATCAAGAACCTTAGAAAAAACCAAAAGCTCGTCAAATTGTATTATCCCAGATTATGAAGTATGGAAATAATCCTATTATGCTTTCATCAGCCTCTATGAAAAGTCATGTTACTCAACGTAATCGAATTGTTTTTTCAGAGATACCGTCCGCCGATATTTCTTGGTGAGATCCAATATGCGCCGGAATTGTTTCCATATATCAAGATGTATGTGGATGAGCTGTCCTTTCTGGATTTTCTGCGGGCGGTGGCGGCCCGGACGGCCTCCAATGTAAATTACAGTGAACTGGCCGCCGAGACAGGGATTTCCGTCCCGACCGCTAAGCAGTGACTGTCTCTGTTGGTGACTTCCGGCCTGGTGCTGCTGGTTCCACCCTTTTCCAATAATGCCTTCCATCGTATTGTGAAAACGCCGCGCATGTATTTTATGGACACAGGTCTGTACGCTTATCTCACCGGATGGCATTCGGCGAAGGTGCTGGAGTGCGGGGCCATGGGAGAGGCCATTTTCGAGACGTGGGTTGTGACGGAGATTTACAAAAGCTATATCAATCAGGGAAAATTGACGTACTGCAGAAGCTTACGGAGGAAGGCGGAGGCCAAAAAGCGCTGCCAGGAACAGGGGCAGCGGTCTGCCTGGCCCCGGACGTGCTTCCTCTTGACCGGAGGAACTGGCTGGTACCGGCCTGGACCATCTGAAGCATAGTGAAACGTAAAATCAGAGAATTCGCGGATTCATGAATTCTCTGATTTTTTTATAATTTTTGCAACAATTTTTACAAAACATATGTTCTGTATACCGGAGACAGACAATCTATGCTAGAATCTATAATAAGAGTATGTAATCGATTGACATACCATTGAACAGAAGTAGTATTCCAGGTACGGAGCGTCTTCCGGCATAACATCACATGAAAAGCGCGGGACAGGAAAAGGAGAGACAATATGGGAATTATTTTTGATGAAAAGGAAAAGGTTTTTACGCTGCACACGGTAAATACCACGTACCAGATGAAGGTGGATCCCTACGGCTTTCTGCTGCATCTCTATTATGGCCGCAGAACCGAGGGCTGTATGGATTATCTTTTTCACTACGCGGACCGCGGATTTTCCGGCAACCCTTATGAGGCGGGAGCGGACCGGACCTATTCCATGGATGTGCTGCCCCAGGAGCTTCCTAGCAACGGGACGGGAGATTATCGCAGCCCGGCAGTGATTGTTGAGAATACGGACGGCTCCTACGGATGCGCCTTCCGCTACCGGGGATACCGCATTCTGGACGGAAAATACGGCCTTCCCGGCCTTCCGGCCGTATATGCCGGCGGGGAGGAGGCCCAGACCTTAGAGATCGATCTGGAGGATCCGGTCACCGGGGTGGCGGTGACGCTCCTGTATGGCGTGCTGCCGGAGTTTGATATTATCACCCGCAGCCTGGGCCTTAAAAACGGAGGAAAAGGCAGGATTTATCTGAAAAAGCTGCAGTCGGCCTGCTTAGACTGGGTGGGCGGAGAGTTTGACGTGATCTCCTTCTATGGCCGTCATGCCATGGAGCGGAATCTGCAGCGCCTTCCTGTGGGACACGGCGCTCAGGTGATTACAAGCCGCAGGGGCGCCTCCAGCCATCAGTACAACCCTCTGCTGATTTTAGCGGAGCGTACGGCCACGGAGGATGCGGGCTCCTGCTATGCCATGTCCTTTGTGTACAGCGGCTGCTTTAAGGGCGAGGTGGAGATGGACCAGTTTAACCAGACACGGGCGCTGCTGGGGCTTTCCGACGAGCAGTTTTCCTATCCCGTAGAGGCGGGAGGGGAGTTTTACGCGCCGGAGGTGGTGTTAAGCTATAGCCGGAAGGGGCTGTCAAGCCTGTCCCAGAATCTGCACCGGTGCTTCCGGACCCATCTGTGCCGTGGAAAATACCGGGATGTGCGAAGACCCGTTCTGCTCAATAGCTGGGAGGCCTCCTATCTGGATTTTGACGGGGAGTCCATTTATCAGCTTGGGATTCGGGCGGCAGAGCTTGGAATAGAGATGCTGGTTCTGGACGACGGCTGGTTCGGTAAGCGGGACAATGACAACAGCGGGCTGGGTGACTGGTACGCCAATGAGGAGAAGCTGGGAGAGCCCTTAGAGCATCTGGCGCGGCGGATCAATGATCTGGGGCTTAAGTTCGGAATCTGGTTTGAGCCGGAGGCCGTCAATGAGGACAGCGATCTCTACCGGGAGCATCCCGACTGGGTGCTGACCATTCCCGGGCGGAAGCCCATCCGGGCCAGGGAACAGCTTGTGCTGGATTTTTCCAGGGCAGAGGTGGTGGACCATATCTATGATCAGATGTGTAAGATCCTGGATGCAGGGAATATTGAATATGTAAAATGGGATATGAACCGGAGCCTGTCGGACTGTTTTTCCAGGACCACCCAGGACCAGGGCCGGGTGCTCCATGATTATGTGCTGGGACTGTATAGCCTGCTGGAGCGGCTGATTGCCCGGTATCCGGATATTTTATTTGAGGGCTGCAGCGGGGGCGGCGGAAGATTTGACGCCGGGATGCTCTACTATACCCCCCAGATCTGGTGCAGCGACAACAGCGATGCCATTGACCGGGTGCGGATCCAGTACGGGACCTCCTTTGGATATCCCGTTTCCGCCGTGGGATCCCATGTGTCGGCGGTTCCCAATCATCAGAACGGGCGCGTTACGCCCTTTGAGACCAGGGGGATCACCGCCATGGCAGGAACCTTTGGCTATGAACTGGATCCCAAGAAGCTTTCGGCAGAGGAAAAGGAGGCGATACGGGAGCAGATTGGCGATTACAAGCGGTATGCGGATCTGATCCAAAATGGGCTGTACTTCCGGCTGACGGATCCCTTCCGGCAGGAGGTGGGCGCCTGGGAATTTCTTTCCGGGGACGGATCTGAGATTCTGGTGAATGCGGTGATGCTGGCTGTGCACGGGAATATGACGGTGAATTACCTGCGGTTTAAGGGCCTGCCCGGCGGCTGTATGTACCAGGAACAGAAAACGGGGAAAATATACGCATCGGATGCCCTGATGGAGACGGGGCTTCCCCTCCCGGTTGAAATGGGAGAATACCGGGCGTATCAGATGCATTTTATCAAAATCCATAGTAGTATAGAAATTGAGTAATAAAGGAATGAAGGTAAGGTGAATAAGTAATGGCAACCTTAAAAGATGTAGCAAAGGAAACGGGGTTAGCCACAGGAACGGTGTCCCGGGTGCTGAATAACCGGGGATATATCAGCGACGAGGCGCGGAAAAAGGTAGACGACGCTATGAAGAAGCTGAATTACCAGCCGAACGAGGTGGCACGGTCCCTTCACAGTAAAAGCAGCAATACCATCGGGGTGATTGTGCCCCATATCCGCCATCCCTATTTTTCGGTGATGATCAGTAATCTGGAAAATGAGGCCAGCAAAAGGGGGTATAAGATCCTGCTGTGCAATTCCCAGAGAACCAATGAAAAGGAGCAGGAGTACCTTAACATGTGTACCGTGAACCAGGTGGCGGGGATTATTCTCTGCAGCGGATCCATATCGGTGGAGATGTTCAATACGGCCAATATCCCTATCATCACCATGGAGCGCTTTCTGGACAACGGGACGGCGTCGGTGGAATGCGACAATTACCATGGCGGAGAGCTGGCGGCGGAGAAACTGATTTCCTGCGGCTGCAGGCATCTGCTTCATGTGGGGGCGTTAAGCTCTATCTCCATGCCGGCGGATAAACGCTCCGAAGGCTTTCGGAATGTCTGCGAGCGCGAGGATATCCCCGTGATCGATCTGATGACAGAGGACGCCCAGTATTACGATCTGTCCTACAATGAGCTCATCGAGCAGGCGCTTTTAAAATATCCGGAGACGGATGGTGTGTTTGCCAGCAGCGATGTGATTGCGGCCCAGACGCTGCAGATCTGCCGGAAGCTTCATATTCTGGTGCCGGAGCAGATGAAGGTGATCGGATTTGACGATGTCCTGTTGTCGTCCCTGACTACCCCCCAACTGACCACCATCCATCAGCCGGTGAAGGAGATGGCGGAGATTGCCTTCAATCTTCTGGACGACGCTCTCTCCGGAAAACTGGTGGCCAAGCGGACGGTGCTTCCGGTCCGCCTGGTGGAGCGGGAAAGTACCGGGGAGCGGATCGAGCATTTTTATCGGGAGACTTAAAATGGGCTGACCGGTAAACTGGGGCTTTTTCAGATTGTGTTTGGCAAATAGCAGTTATGAAAAGCCTTGTTTGCCCCCTGGCATTATAAATATAGATGAAAATACAAAAGAGGCAGAGCATGGCGGCGGTTTGACGTCATGCTCTGCCTCTTTTATAATTTGCCGGAAGACGGAAACGATTCTGCCGCGAAGCTGTCCCGGCACAGCGGATGGGGAAGCTTCACAGCTAAGGCTCCAGCAAAGCTGCAAGCAGCACTTCGCAGTCTGCAAGATGCTCGGTGTTGGAGATAATCACCGCATAGAGGGGTTCTTCCTCCTCCGTCTGGTTGTAGGTCTCAAAAAATGCGGTTCCGGCCAGATCTACGGCGTAATAGCCGTCGATGCCGTCTGCCGGATTGGTTTTTCCTTCTTCATCGATGGTGAGGTTTGCCGTGCTGTAGACCAGCCGTCCCTGTTCCTGTAAGGTGCTGTACAGATCCGGGGAGAGGCCGCTGTCTAAGGGCAGGCAGGCGTTTAAGGCCAGAAGGTAGCTGTACATATCGCTGCCGCAGATGGCAAAATCCATCCGTCCCGAGGAAATGGTGGTCATGACTTCAATCTCCTGGACATAATAGTAACTGTTATCATAATCGAAGGGCTGGTCCTGGTTCACATCCACGGAACCGGGCTTTCCGTCCGCCGTCAGCTCGTCCGTAAACCGGTCAAACCAGCGGGTGCAGTAATCTTCGGTGTTGAGCACCACGCAGACGCGAAGGCGGCAGGGCTTCTGGCCCTCCCACAGCATGTGGGCAAAGGTGCAGACGGTGAGGATGGCGAAACAGAGGATCACAATGGGCCATTTGTAATAATCCCAGATAAAAACGACTTTTTCCCTGGGAGGGAGGCTTTTTAAGGTTTTAAAATCCTGGCGCAGCTCCCTTCTGAGGCGGGATTTTTGTTTTTTCTTTTTCATGGGGCCGTCCTTTCTTCTTCATCTTCCATGGCGGAAGAAGACGCTTGTCCGGAATCCGCCGTGGCATTCGTAAAGGAAAGTGGCTTCATCTCGCCGCCGTCGGTATCCATGAAGGTCTCGCCGTCATCCTCCGTGAAGGAAAGCGGCTTCATCTCGCCGCCGTCGTGGACATCCGGCAGATGCGGCTTCAGGATGGAAGCGATCATCATGGACTGGAACTGTCCCACCAGGCCGAACACAATAAAAATTAATCCGGGCAGGATATGACAGAACCACAGGCCCACCGCCAGCATCAGAAGCATCAGAAGCGTCCGTCCCAGATGCCGGATGGAGAGGGTAAAGGCCCAGATCAGAAGATCCTTGCTGTTCTTCTCGAACTTGGCCAGCAGCGGGAAGGTATACAGGGTAATGAAGGCCCACAGCAGGAACATAACGGCGAAAAACACCATAAAAAAGCTGTAGATGCCTGTCCCCGCCCGGTGGCTAATGGCTACGTCCATGGCCAGAAAGACGCCTGTGGCGGTTAAGGGGATGCCAAGAAGCAGGCCCTGCTTAAAGTTCTGACGGAAGGAGCGGAAAAAATCCCGGGATACCGGGTTCCCCTCCCCGCGCACCAGATTGATCATGGCATAGAAAAAAGCCGTTGTGGAGGGACCGATGGTGAAAACGGGCAGGCAGCACAAAAGCCAGAGGATATTCAGAAGAAACACATCGAAGATCCGGCCCATCCCGGTCCACAGGGGATTCTGGTCATTGAAAAATCTGTCGAATATGGGAATCGCCTTCTTTCTATAATAGTGTCAACATAACATACGGTAGTTACAGCTTATTGTATCAGAAAAGCTGGGAGGATGCAACAGAAATTAAAAAATGGGATGTCAACCCATTAACATAGGGCGAAAGTAACAAAAAAAGTAGAAAACCGTCCAAATAAATAGACATAAAACGAGAAAAGTCGATGCTTCTTCGTGAAACTACACAACATAAATAAAAAAATATATCAAACGGTTGACATATTGATAAGATAGTGATATCATATGTTATGAGGTTTCCGATACATGATGACAGAACAGAATATGTGAAGGTAGCTAGCGCCATAACATCGTATTTTTATTTGTCAGCCATGGATCGGAGCAGGCGGACAACAAGAATGATATCGAAATTTTTGCTGTCCACTCTAAAAAGAGAGGAGAACACAAAATGAAAAGGAAATTACTTGCAGCAATACTTGCAACAGTTATGGCGGTTTCTATGGCAGCCTGTGGCGGCTCCGGGGACGGTGGTTCCGGAGAAGGCGGATCCGGTGGGTCCGGCGACTCCGGGGATGGCGTTTCCTTCACAATCTTTAACTCCAAGACCGAGATCCAGGAGTTTATGGAGGCAGCGGCCGAGGAATATGCCAAGGCCCATGGCGTGAACATCGAAGTGTACTATTCCCAGGATACGGTAGCGGCCCATCTGGCCCAGAAGTATTCTGCCCATGAGCCCTACACGCTGAACATGACCGACGCCAAGGATATCTACAGCCTGGGCAAGGAGTATGGTTATGACTTAAGCGGAGAGGAATGGACCAAGAATTCCGATTACAACATCAGCATTGACGATAAGCTTTTAGGTGTTCCGGTTTGTGTGGAAGCCCGCGGGATTCTCTACAATTCCGTTGCCATCAAGAACGTGACGGGCGAGGATTTTGATCCGGAATCCATCAAGACGCTGGATGACTTCACCGCTTTCTGTGACAAGCTGGTAGCGGCCGGTATGGAGACGCCCACCGCTATTTTGAAGCCCGACTGGTCTCTGGGCGCTCATTATCTGATGCAGGTATATGAGCAGCGTGAGGACGTACAGGGATTTATCGACTCTCTGCATGCAGGAACGGCTGATCTGGCCAATGACGAGAAGTTCAATTCCCTGATGGATACCTTTGACGCTCTGATGAAGTACAACGCCTTTGCCTCCAGCCCGGCCACCGTTGAGGATGACCAGGTACACCAGAAGATGGCAGAGGGTGAGGTTGCCTTCCAGTTCGGCGGATGCTGGGAGTGGAATGACATTAACACCTACGATTATACGGGCGGCATCGGGATCATGCCGGTTCCCCAGAATATGAGCGACGCTTATACCGGATATCTGGTAGGCGGCGGTTCCAAGTACTGGTACATAGACAACAGTGAATACACCACAGACG
Source organism: uncultured Lachnospiraceae bacterium (assembly GCA_949738465.1). Classification (GTDB taxonomy): domain Bacteria; phylum Bacillota; class Clostridia; order Lachnospirales; family Lachnospiraceae; genus 14-2. Next base: position 5,144 of record CATJBQ010000039.1, on the reverse strand, counting down.
AGCAGCGTCAGGCGGCAGTGGATTTCCTGGAGTGGTTCTATACCTCTGATGAAGGTAAGACCCTGGTATCCGATACCTGCGGTATGGTTGCGGCGTTCAAGGATAATACCGTTGCCTGCACCAATGATCTTGGAAATTCCATTAAGCCTTATGTGGACGGCGGCAAGCTGGTTCCCAACTATGATTATGCTCCCGACGATCATTACGCGAAGCTTGGAGCATCCATGCAGAAGTATCTGGCAGGCCAGACAGACCGTGCAGGACTGGCTGCTGAGATTGAAGATTACTGGAAATCTACAACTCCTGTAGAACACTAAGATATCTGTGCCGCCGGAGGCGTGCCTCCGGCGGCATGAGATCAGAAGGAGGTTATCTGATTTATGGATACAAATAGTACATCTTATAAGTTCAAACAGTTTATGATGTTTGCCGGCCTGACGACGGTAACCTTTGCGGCTGTTGTAATCATACCTTTTATTTACGGCCTGTATCTGACCCTCACAAGCTGGGATGGTGTATCCAGAAGCAAGCCTTTTGTGGGCCTTGCCAATTATGCTTCTACCTTTGCGGATGCAGATTTCTGGACGGCGCTGGGACGGACGCTGATCTATGCGGTCATCGCCGTGATCCTGGTGAATATTGTGGCGTTTATTCTGGCATTCCTGGTAACCAGCGGTGTGAAAGGGCAGAATTTCTTCCGGGCAGGATTTTTCATTCCCAACCTGATCGGCGGTATTGTTCTCGGTTATATCTGGAAGTTCGTGTTTAACCGTGCGCTGGTATCTCTGGGTGAGTCGCTGTCCGTTGGATTTTTGTCTACCTCCTGGCTGGCGACCGGTACGGGGGCCATGTTCTGTATGATTATCGTTTCGGTCTGGCAGTATGCCGGATATATGATGCTGATCTACGTGGCAGGATTTATGAGCGTATCGGCAGATGTGCTGGAGGCCGCAAGAATTGACGGCTGTACGGATATGCAGAGCATTATCCACATTTCCGTGCCGTTGATGGTGTCTTCCTTTGTACAATGTATGTTCCTTACGATTACAAGATGCTTTATGGTATACGATGTGAACCTGTCCCTGACAAAGGGCGAGCCCTTCGGCAGCTCCGTGATGGCGGCTATGCATGTATACAATCAGGCGTTTACGTATAAGAATTATGGTACCGGCCAGGCCGAAGCGCTGATTCTGTTTATTGTCTGTGCAGTCGTCGGCATGCTGCAGGTATACGTTGGTAAGAAAGCGGAGGTGTCGGCATAATGGAAGATATTAATGCAAAAGCTGCCCGGGCCCGGAAAATCCGGCATGTGATTTTTATTTTAGTGTTGATTTTGCTGTTTGTCTGCTTCATCTTTCCATTTGTATTGGTAGTGATCAATGTATTCAAGTCGAAAGCAGATATTACCACAGACCCGCTGGCTCTTGTTGGCGCCCATGGATTTACGCTGTCGAATTTCCCGGAAGCCATGGAGAAGATGGATTTCTGGAAATCCTTTGCCAACTCAGCGATTATCACCATCTTTTCCACCATCATCACGATCCTGCTGTCTGCAATGGCTGCCTTTGTGATTGTGCGTAATAAGTGGAAAGTCTGCGGGGCCCTGTTCGGATTGATGATTGCCTCTATGGTAATCCCCTTCCAGGTACTGATGATCCCGTTGGTATCCCTGTATGGCGGCGTTCTGGGGATTTTGAGCCATCGTGCAACTTTGATTTTCATGCATGTGGGCTTCTCCGTATCCATGGCCACCTTCATGTTCCATGGGGCCATTAACACCAATGTGCCCATCGCCCTGGAGGAAGCAGGCACCATCGACGGGTGTACCCGCTGGCAGATTTTCTGGCGGATTGTATTCCCGCTGTTGAAGCCTACCATCGCAACCGTGGCAATCATCGATGCCATGGCATTCTGGAATGACTACCTCCTGCCCAGTCTGGTACTGGCCAAGAAGGAGCTGTACACCATTCCCATTGCAACCCAGGCATTCTATGGAACATACTCTACCGATATCGGCCTTGTTCTGGCGGCCCTGCTGCTGGCGATGCTGCCGATTCTGATTCTGTATATGTTCCTGCAGCGCTATATCGTGGAAGGTGTTACTTCTGGTGCTGTGAAATAAAGGGAGATATTTTGGGAACTGGGGTGGCAGAGGGAGAAAATGGGATCCCTCTCTGCTCCGGTTCCGAATCTAAGAGCCTCTAAATGTTCTGAGACGTTGTTTGCTGGATGAGCGGACGCAAGCCCTCTAGCGCCATCCGTGGCGCAGATCGGGCTTTCGGCGGCGTCCTGCCGCCGAATTGCTGGACTGTGTCAGAACATTAAGAGGCTCTAAGATTCTCCACAGTCGCGGAGAGGGATCCCATTTTCTCCCTCTGCAATCACAGTTGCAAAATGCCGCTGTAGTTTGCGGGCGTTACGTTACATTTTTCTGGGAAGTGGCGGCTTGCCAGAGGTTCAGCGGATAGAAGCCACAGTATCACTACCTGCAACGATATAGAAAGAAAGGAGCAGCACTGCAATGGACTACATTTTACATGAAAACGGACAATGGGACATTTCCGGCAACGCCATCGGGTTCTGCCATGCATACCCTGCTATTGACGGGAGACCTTTGTCGCCGGTCTCCGTGACGAGGGGGGAGGATTTCCTTCTGTACCGGCTGGAAAAAGGGGAGGTGGAACTCCGGTTTTTCCGGCGGGAAGGGGAGGTGGAGGTCGCCTGCCATCTTAGGGGATTGCCGGGGATCCATGATGTGGAGCCCTTTGCCGGCGCGGAGGTGCGAGGCGCGTCCAAGGCATTTATCCAGGGCTTTGGTATGGAGGGGCCTTCGGGAGTGCGATCCATCGGGGAGGGGGCCTTGGAATCCAACGGCTTGATGGCCCTGTGTCTGGAGGCGGGGGCGTGGTTTGTCTATGCGCTGGATCACAGACGTTATGTAAACCGATATTTTCTGGAAAGAAAGTCCGGGCTGTTTGGGCAGGCGTATGACTGTCTTTCCGGCGGGTTTAACCTGGAGGGGACGGGCGGAGAGGATGTGACGCTGCCCGCTTTGTTTTTTACGGAAAAGGATGCGCTGGCGGAGGGGCTTAAGTCTTTGGCAGAGCGGATTGCGGCGTTTATGGGAGCGCGGAAAAAACAGCCTCCGGCGTTTCATTGGTGTAGCTGGTATTACCTGTACCAGAACTTAAGCCAGGATCTGCTGGAGGAGTATGTGGAGGCGTTTCAAACGGAGGAGATTCCCTTCCGGTATATCCAGATCGATGCGGGGTATGCCCCCAGCCTGGGAGATTGGCTGGAGCCCAATCATTTGTTTCCGGAGGGGTTGGAGAAAGCGGCGGCGGCCATTCGAGGGGCCGGATACCAGCCGGGAGTGTGGATTGGGCCCTTTATGGTGGGGGATCAGTCAAGGCTTTACCGGGAGCATCCGGACTGGATCCTATATGACCGTGAGGGAGAGCCGGTGACCATGATCCGAAGCTACAACGAGCCCAAGGTGTGGGGCAACCGGGACAGCAATTATTATGTGCTGGATACCAGCCACCCACAGGCTCTGGCGTATCTGAAGGAGGTCTTCGAGACCCTGCATGGCTGGGGGTTTCGGCTGTTTAAAACGGACTTTATGCTGTGGGGCATGCAGGATACGGCCAGGGTAAGGCGGTATGACGATAGCCGCACCTCGGTGGAGATTTTCCGTGACACCTTGCAAATGATCCGGGAGGCCATCGGGGAGGAGAGCTATTTCCTGGGCTGCATCGCGCCGTTCCTGCCGTTTCTCGGCTATGCGGATGGGATGCGTATTGCCGGGGATGTGGGGGCCCAGTGGGCGGAGGATTACGGTCCTGTCAACATGCTCCGGGAGTTGGTAGCGGACAATTATTTCAACCATGTGTATTGGCAGAACGACCCGGATTCCGTGCTGCTGCGGGAGTTTGAGATTTTCTTAAAGCCCACAGAGGTGCGTTCCCTGGCCTTTCTGCAGGCCCTTTCCGGCGGTATGGTTACGACCTCGGATCCCGTCCATCGGATCGGGGAGGACCGGAAGAAGCTGCTGCGTTTCTTGGAGCCGGAGGGAGAGGTCTGCCCGGTACTTCCGTATCTGGGGGAGGATCGCGGGGAGGTGGTGCTTTTGCATCGTCTGGAGCAGGGGAATCTGCTCTATGTCATGAATCCCACGGAGGAGCCCCTGACCGTCGCCTATGAATTCGGGGAGCTTTTTTGGGAAAAGGAATGGTATGTCCGCCGTTATGGGGAGGATTCAGTGGAGAAACGTGGGTGGTACACCACGGTTCTGGAGCCCCATGGCTGTGTGCTGCTGTTTCTGACCAGAGAGCCGCTGGAGCGGGAGCCGGAGAACCTGTGGCGGTGGTGAAGGCAGTTCCTGGCCAGGGAGCCAGAGAATCTCTGGTGGTGCTAAAACGCTTAAGGAATGAGAGCCGTGCGGCCAGGTCCCATAAAAAAATAAGAACAGCCGCCTCAATCGGAGGCGGCTGCTGGTTCTGGGGATCTCAGCTTTTGCGGACAAACTCAATCCGGCACTTGGGGCAGGTGATGCAGATCTTGCCCTTCCCCTTAGGAACCCGGACCTTCTGCTTACAGTTGGGGCACTTGAAGAAACGGTAGGTGTCCCGCTGGGCCCACTGCTTTTTCTGGGCATCCTTTTTCACAGCAAGACGGTAGCGGAGATTCAAAAACTTCTGGTTCTCCTGGTAACGCTTCTGGACGTTGCGGGAGAACATACGGAAGTATACATAGCCTAAGAGCACAAGGGCCACCAGGTAAAATAGGTGCCATCTGGTGAACAGGCTGAGGAGCAAGAGCCCCAGGGAAACGAACATCAGTACTCTTGATAACTGGTCTGCGCCATATCTTCCTGCCATAAAATGCTGTAATTTCTGTTTCATAACATTTCCACTCCCTTAATCCATAATGAAATATTTCATGATCCTATTTTTGCCTGTTTCTATGGTAGAGCAGAAAGGCCGGAAAGTCAATGGAGCTATTTTTTTTTAATAAAAATTTAGAAATTGGTAACTTTTTAGCGCTTGTACTTTCCTTCACAGTATTTGCAGCGGTAGATTTCCTTTTCCGGATCGGTGAGGACAAAAATCTGGTCCAGCTCCTGCTCGATGGAGGTGATGCAG
>CATJBQ010000038.1 GCA_949738465.1 uncultured Lachnospiraceae bacterium | reverse complement strand
GCTGTGGTAAAATGCAAACCTAAATATAAACGCTGAAGATAATTTAGCATACGCTGCCTAGTTGCAGCAGTCGGCCCTAGACCACTCACAGTTTAGGAATCCGGCTTCGACGATGTGAGAAACGACGTACATTAAGCTTTGCGTGTACGGGCGTAGAATGAAGCTACTGAACGCAGGAGGGTGTCTGCTCCCGCCTGCCGGAGGGAATGACTAAGAACAGACTATGATAGTAGAAGTACAAGGGAAGGTCTTTTGGACAGGGGTTCGATTCCCCTCAGCTCCATTTTCAGAGGATGATTTTGGAAGCTTCACACAGAAGGACAGAGTATGGGAAACGGCTTGTTCGAACGTATGTTTGAACAAGCCGTTTTTACTGTGACACAAAAAAGAATTAATTAATGATAAACATTAATTAATTCTTGATAAATTTGAAATCATGTGATATCATAAGCTTAAGATGAAAGCACCCTTAGGGGGGCCGCTGTATGCCCATAAAGGGGGCAGGAAGGAGGAAGATGGAACATGAGATTCATTCAGGAACTGTCAAATGAGCGGTTTGCAAGAGCTGCCGCCCGGATTATGAAATTTGTCTGCTGTTTTGTAATCTGTTTTTATGCCCTGTGTATCGTCTTAAGCTTCATGGGACGCCAGACTTTTTTCTTACATACGAAAACGGGAACCTTTGAGCAGGCAATTTATGCGGAGGAGGATCACGATCCACATTCCCGCTACATGACGGTCTCCACAGGTGATGACCTTCATGTATGGACGGATGGCAATGGCCGGCTTGACTGGAAGATCCAACTGGGGCTATCGCTCATGTACGCGGTTCATGTAGTGCCCCTGATTTTTGCCTTCTGGTTCTTGAGCCGCGTATTTTCCAATATACAGAACGGAGAGATTTTCACAGAGCAGAACTCTGCGTATCTCCTTTATTTTGGACTGCTTCAATTTTTTGTGGCTGCGCTGGTTCCATGGATCAAGCTGTTGATCTGCCAGCTTAGTAACCTTATATCGGACGGCCGCATGTCCGTTTCCACAGGGCAGGCAATGTTTGGGATGCTTTTCCCCAGCATTGCTTTTATGGTAGCTGCATACATCATCCATTATGGGGTGCATCTGCAGGACGAGGTGGATCACACATTATGATTATTATACGGCTTGACCGGGTGCTGGCAGACCGGAAAATGCGGCTGAATGATCTGGCGGCACGGGTCGGCATATCCAATGTGAATCTTTCTTATTTAAAAACAGGAAAGGTTAAGGCTGTCCGTTTCAGCACCTTAAACGCAATATGCAAGGTTCTGAAGTGCCAGCCAGGGGATATTCTTGAATATGTGGAGGAGGAAGAAGGAACCAATGGCCCGGACGATGCATACCATGAAGTACCTTGATTTTTAAGAAAGGATACAGACATGGAACACGTATTATTGATTGCCGGGCACGGCAGAAATAAGGACGGCTCCTTTGACCCGGGGGCCGTCAGCAGCTTTGGCCGGGAGGCCGATTACACCCGGGAGCTGGTCGCTCTGGTGCGGGACGCCGTGGGGGAAGCGATACCGGCGGAGGTTTTTGATCTGGAGAAAAATTGCTACTCCTACAGCAAGGCCGGGCAGGGGCCGGATTATAGCGCCTACGGGCTTGTGGTGGAGATCCATTTTAACGCCAAGAAAACAGCGGACAAAGCCGGGGATGGGCGGTTTTCCGGGATCGGCGCCTATGTGCATCCGGGAAACGGAGGCCGGGCGGTGGCGGAACGCATGATGAACGCGGTGGCAGCCCTGGGCTTTGGACGCTGGGAGATCTTAGAATCCACCGGCCTTTACAATCTGAACCGGGCCCAGGAAGCGGGAAGCCGGTATCTGCTGCTGGAGACAGCCTTTCTGGACGACCGGGACGATATGGAGTGGTATAACGCCCACCGGTCCCAGGTAGCGGAAGCTGTGGCACAGGAAATCATCCGCGCAGCCGGGGGGACATCCCAGCCGCCCGATGAAGGCAGCGGTTCGGATGGCTATCAGCCTGGCCTTTACAAGATTACTGTGGATGGGCTGCATATCCGCAAAGGGCCGGGAACGGAATATCAGATCCAGGGGATCATTACCGACCGTGGAACCTATACCATAACGGAAACCAGCGGAAGCTGGGGAAGGCTGAAAAGCGGCGCGGGGTGGATTGCGCTGGATTATGCTAAAAGAGTGTGATACGCCTGGGATTGACAATCGTGATGCGGTGGGATAGAATCAAGAAGAAGCAGAGGGGGGAAGAACCATGCATTACGATTGCTTAATCATAGACGACGAGGAGCTGTTAGCCGACAGCACGGCGGAATATTTTAATCTGTTCGGTGTGAAGACAGCCGTTGCCGGAAGCGCGGCCCAGTGCCGCTCCTTTCTTGGGGAGCATACGGCCGGTCTTTTACTTCTGGACATCAACCTGGGGGATGGAAGCGGCTTCGGGCTTTGCCGGGAGCTGCGAAAGAAGACCCAGATCCCCATTCTTTTTATTTCCGCAAGAGCCAGCGACGACGACAAGCTGATGGCGTTGAACATCGGCGGGGATGATTATATCCAGAAGCCCTATTCCCTAAGCGTTCTTTTGGCCAAGGTCCGGGTGGTGCTGCGGCGGTACGGGCAGAGCAGGAAGGCCGGGTACAGGGACGGGCGGCTTGTGGTGGACACCGGGAACCAGAAGGTGCTGGTAGAGGGGGAACCTGTACGGCTTACCGCCATGGAATATAAGCTTCTAAGCTACCTGGTGGAGCATAAAAACCAGGTGGTTTCCAAGCAGGAGCTTTTTGAACAGGTCTGGGAGGATAAGTTTACCGGGGACGGGACGCTGAATGTGCATATCCGAAGGATCAGAGAGGTCATCGAGGAGGAGCCGGGCAGCCCCCGCTATCTGACCACGGTCTGGGGCGAGGGCTACCAGTTTCACGGAGGAGACTAGATGAAAACAAAATTTTTCTGGATCCTGCTGGCAACAACGTTTCTGGCGGAGTTTTTTTTGCTTTTCACCTTTGGGGCCGGGAAAGGGGAAAACTGCCAGGATCCTGTGGCGGTCAATGAGGTGGTGCAGTCGGTGCTTAAGGACTGGGATCATATGGAGACGCACCAGAGCCGGAGCGGGCTGGACTATGTAGTATTGGACAACCAGGAAGAACTGGTGTTCGCAACCCGCCGGGGACTGCGGGAGAACCTCCATGAGGCGGTGCGGTACTGGGACACCATCCTGGATCTTAAGCGGGACGGCGTCCCGGTTGGGAAGGTAATCATCCAGAATCCCCAGGAACGGCTGCTGCGGTCCAGGCGGCAGCAGATCGTCCGTTTTCTGATGGCGGCCCTGCTGTTGCAGGCGGCCGTCTGCATCGGATACGGTATCTACTGGAACCGCGTTCTGATCCGGCCCTTTGAGAAGCTTCGCGCCTTTGCCCGGCGGATCGCCGCCGGAAATCTGGACGTTCCCCTTACAATGGACAGGCAGAATATCTTCGGGGCCTTTACGGAGAGCTTCGACCTGATGCGCACAGAGCTGAAGCGGGCCCAGATCGCCGAGGCGGAGGCCAGCGCCGGCAAAAAAGAGCTGATTGCCAACCTGTCCCACGACATTAAGACGCCGGTAGCCAGCATCAAGGCGGCGGCAGAGGTGGGGGCCGCCCTGGCCAGGGACGAAAAGAACCGGGACAACTACGGCCAGATCATCCAGAAAGCCGACCAGATCAACACGCTGGTAACCAATCTTTTCACATCGGCCTTAGAGGAGCTGTCCCAGCTTGCGGTGGCGCCCACGGAGCTTGGCAGCGGGGAGGTGAAGGCACTGCTTCAAAATGCCGACTATCAGAAACGGGCCAGTCTGCCGGAGTTTCCGCCCTGCCTTGTGGCGGCGGACCGCCTGCGGCTGCAGCAGGTCTTTGATAATCTTTTCACAAACTCCTATAAATATGCGGGCACGCCCATCACCGTTTCCGTATCCCAGAGGGACAGGCGGCTGGAAATTGTCCTTGCGGACAGTGGCGGCGGCGTTTCGGAGGAAGAACTCCCCTTTTTGAAGAAAAAATTCTGGCGGGGAAAAGACGCCGGCGGCCTGGAGGGGGCCGGGCTGGGGCTGTACCTGTCGGACTATTTTATGGAAAAAATGGGAGGAGAGCTGCACCTGGCCAACGGAGAGCATGGCTTAGCGGCCACCGTAGTTCTTAAATATATTTAAGGATTGCGTTAAAGACCCTTAAGGGATCCTTGAAGTACAATATGCAGGTAAAAGCAAATGTGCTTATAGAAGATGCCGGGCGCTGCGGCCCCGGCATCGGATCAAGGAGGGATTCGATGAAAGAAGTATTATTAAAGACGGAGGGCTTAAGCAAATCCTTTTCCAGTGGCGGCGTGCTGCAGCATGTGCTGAAAAATATCGATCTTACGCTGTACCGGGGGGATTTTACCGTAATCATGGGGGCCAGCGGCGCAGGAAAATCCACCCTGCTGTACGCCCTTTCGGGGATGGATACGCCCACTTTGGGAAAAATCACCTTCGGGCAGGAGGTCATTTCTGACTTAAGCTCCGACCAGCTTGCGGTATTCCGGCGCAGAAACTGCGGCTTTGTGTTCCAGCAGATTTACCTGATGGACGGTATGAGCGTTATGGATAACGTGCTCTGCGCCGGGCTTCTTGCCAGCCGGGACAAGAAAGCGCTTACGAAACGGGCCCGGGAATTGTTTGAGGCGGTGGGGATCGAGGCGAAGCTTCATGGCAAATTCCCCACCCAGCTTTCCGGCGGCGAGGCCCAGCGGGTGGGCATTGTCCGGGCGCTGATCAACGAGCCGGGGATCCTATTCTGCGACGAGCCCACCGGAGCCTTAAATTCCAAAACCGGTCTGCAGGTCTTAGACACCCTGACCGGATTTAACAAAAAGGGCCAGAGCGTGGTAATGGTAACCCATGATATGCGCTGCGCCCGGCGGGCCAACCGCATTCTCTACTTAAAGGACGGCTCCATACTGGGAGAGTGTGAGCTGGGCCCTTATGTTTCCGGCGATGCTGGGCGGCACGAAAAGCTGTCGGCCTTTTTACAGGAAATGGGGTGGTAGTATGCAAAAAAGTCTGCTGATTGCCCGTTCCAATATCCGCAAAGCCAAAGGACAGACGACTACAACTGTAGTCTTAATACTGCTGGCAGCCATGATGCTGAATCTGTGGCTGATTTTGTCCATCGATTACAAACAGAATTTTGCCCGTACCCATGATCGCTTACAGGATGGCCATGTGAATCTTCTGGCAGACAGCCGGGAAGAAGGGATCACCGCTTATCTGGAGGAGCAATTAGAAGAAGATCCCCGGACAGAGGCGCTCTGCATGACGCCTGTTCTGTGGGGCACGGTATCTTTTCCTTATAACAATGGGGACGTAAGCTGCGAGGGCTTTTTTCTGTCCAAGGACGCCGCCTTAAAAAGGGAGACAGGCCGGGTGGAGTTCTTGACGGAATCCGCTGGGAGCGGCGTCTATCTTCCCATGCTTTACGGCGGGGAAGGCAACTACCAGGTGGGGGACACCATTCTTTTCCAGAGCGAGGGGGAAGAATTAAAGCTGACGGTGCGAGGATTTTTCAACAGCGCCATGGCAGGCTCCCACAACTGTGCGGTCAATGCCTTTCTGGTAACGGAGGACGTGTACCGGGAGTTGGAGGAAAAGCCCTTTCTGTACCCGTCCATCTTTTATTCCATACGCATTACAGATAAGAACGACAGCCAGGATTACGAGGCCATGGTAAAAAACCTTGTTTCCAAGGCTTCTCCCCAGATGCGGGCCTTAAGCAACTCTTACGCGATGGTGAGCCAGTCCCGCTATATTTCCCAGAGCATCTGCTCCGGCATTATCAGCGCCCTGGCCTTTCTGATCCTGCTGATCGCGCTGGTGGTGATCGCATCCAATGTGGCTAATTATATCCAGGAGAATCTGGAAAATCTCGGCGCCTTAAAGGCGGTGGGCTATACCGGCTCCCAACTGGCCGCCGCGCTGCTCTGGCAGTTTCTGGGAATCCAGACGGCTACGGCCGCGGTGGGGATCGCCCTTTCTTACGGGATTTTTCCGCTGGTCAACGAAATGATGGTTTCCCAGACCGGGATTCCCTATCAGATGCGCTTCCTGCCCCTGGTGGCCCTGGCAGTATTGGGCTTTCTGGGATGCGTTGTGGGGCTTTCGGTGTGGCTGTCCGCCCGGCGGATCAAAAAGATTGAACCCATCACGGCCCTTCGCCAGGGGGTTATGACCCACAGCTTTAAGCGGAACCATTTTCCACTGAAGGACGCCCGGGGGCCCTTAAATCTTACCCTGGCGCTGAAAACTGCTTTTGCGGGGATGAAGCGGAATGTAATCGTTTGCATTACCATGCTGGCGCTGTCGCTGGTTCTTGTATTTTCCGGGCTGATGTGGCGGAATATGATTGTGGACATGAAGCCCTTCGTGGATCTGATCGTGGGGGAGGCGGCAGATTCCTGCCTGAACGTGGACTGTGAACGGGAGGAGGAATTTTTAAAGGTCCTTAAAGGGGACGACCGTGTGGAGAAGGCATATCTCTATCACACCGTCGAGCTGCGCCATGTGGGCGGCCTTGCCCTGGAGGCAAATTTATCGGATGATTTTTCCAGGGTGAACAATCCGGGCGTGGTCTATCGGGGGCGGTTCCCCAAATATGACAACGAGATGGCCATTGCCGCCAAATACGCTCGGGAGCAGGGGCTTTCCATCGGGGATGAAATTGTCCTGACGGCCGATGGGCATGAGGCGGCCTATCTCATCACCGGCTTTACCCAGATCTCCAACCATCTGGGAAAGGACTGCCTGATGACCAGAAGCGGCTATGAGCGGATGGGGAAGCTGTCAAACGCCAGCTATTATATCGATCTTGTGGAAGGGACGGATGTGGAGGAGTTTCATGAAGATGTTTCCGGGCGTTTTTCAGGAAGCATCCACGCGGCAATTAACATTTCTGCCGTAATGGAGGGAACCAGCGCCGTATATGTTTCCATGATGCGTACCATCGTGATTGCGGTCATGGTCTTAAGCGTATTTATCGTGGCCTTTGTGCTGTATCTTCTGGTCCGCGCGCTGCTGAACGAAAAAAAGCGGGATTACGGCATTCTGAAGGCGCTGGGCTTTACCACCGGACAGTTGATTTTACAGACGGCCTTAAGCTTTCTGCCTACGGTGGCCCTGTCCTTAGCGCTGGGGCTTTCGGTAAGCGCCCTGACCATCAACAGACTGGTCGCCCTGTTCCTTCGGGGAATCGGGGTCATGAAATGCACCTTTGTGGTTCCGGTGGGATTTATTGTCATTGCCGGGGCCGGCCTTACGCTGGCAGCGTTCGGGATCGCCTGCCTTTTGTCCCTGCGGATTCGAAAAATTGCCCCCAGAGTCTTGCTGACAGAGGGGGGAGTGTGATAGAATAGAAAGAAAACGCAAGGAAGGGTAAGGAATCATGGCAGAAAAATTTTATTATGTGGATAAGCAGCTTGCACGTCTTGAGGGCGCGGATAAGGCCGCGCTTCAGGCGCAGATCGACGATACGGACTGGAGTATCCTTCAGGCTCTTGAACATATCGGCGGCGGGGAGGGCCGCGGCGTTTTCGCGCCCCTTCCGGCCATGGAGATTGCGGAGATAAAGGAGCGCGAAGAAGAACTTCGCGCCATCGGCCTTGCGGCTATCCGTGCCGGCAAGGTAGGGGCAGTGCTCTTAGCGGGAGGACAGGGAACCCGCCTGGGCTACGACCAGCCCAAGGGCACCGTGGATATCGGCGTTACCAGAAGCCTTTATATTTTCCAGTGTCTGATTCAGAATCTTCAGAAGGTGACCGCAGAGGCGGGCTGTATGGTACCGTTGTATATCATGACCAGCACCGTCAACCATGAGGCCACGGTGAGCTTCTTTCGGGAGCATGATTTTTTTGGTTATGACAGCTCCTATGTGAAGTTTTTCATCCAGGAGATGGCTCCGGCCGTGGACTATGAGGGCAGGGTGCTGATGAGCGACGAGAAGAATCTTGCCATCTCTCCCAACGGGAACGGCGGCTGGTTTGGTTCCATGGTGAAGGCGGGGCTTCTCAGCGATCTTTCGGAGCGCGGCGTCCAGTGGCTGAATATTTTTGCGGTGGACAATGTGCTGCAGCAGATTGCGGATCCGGTATTTGTGGGGGCTACCATTGATTCCGGCTGCGAGAGCGGCGCCAAGGTGGTGAAGAAGGCGGCCCCGGACGAGCGGGTGGGCGTGCTCTGTTCGGAGGACGGCAGGCCTTCCATCGTGGAATACTATGAGATGACCGACGAGATGCTGCACTCCCGCAAGGAGAACGGCGATCTTTCCTACGGCTTTGGCGTGATTCTCAATTACCTGTTCGGTGTGGAGAAGCTGGTGGAGATTGTGGAGCAATCCCTGCCGGTCCATGTGGTGGAGAAGAAGGTTCCCTATATGGACGAGAACGGGGTCAGCCACAAGCCCCAGGAGCCCAATGCCTACAAGTTTGAGACGCTGATCCTGGATATGGTACATATGATGGGAAGCTGTCTGCCCTACGAGGTGGTGCGGGAGAAGGAATTTGCTCCCATCAAGAATAAGGAGGGCGTGGACTCCATCGTTTCGGCCAGGGAGCTGCTTACCCGGAACGGAGTGACGCTGTAGAAGTGTGAGAAGGCTATGAGCGAGAAAAAGAAAGAATACATCATCAACGGATTTTCCTTCCAGGATGAGGCGCTGGCGGAGAAGGCCAGGCGGGAGGTGGAAGGAATCAAGTTTGTAAGGAGCAAGACCGATATGGAGAATCCGGGGATGGTTCTGCGGGTTTATAACCGGATTGTGGAGCAGAAGATGTTTGAGACGCCGGTGGGCATCGGGTACATCCGGGAGCTGCAGGACTATCTCCTGGCGGTTCCCTCCATCCCCAGGGAGCAGATCCTTCCGATTCCGGTCCAGGAGATGATCGAGTCGGATTTCGGCTCCATGGGAAGGAAGAAGAAAAAGGGGCCCAGCGCCAGCCTGATCGCCAATATTATCCTGGCGGCGGCCATGGCGGTGATGGTCTTCATTTCCTTAAGCAGCAACCTGCCTACGATTGTCAACTACGAAAATAAACTTTTAGACAAATACTCTGCCTGGGAGCAGGAGCTGTCGGAGCGGGAGAAGGCAGTGAAGGTGAAGGAGCACGACCTTGGGATGAATCCCTAGCATAAAGAAAACACACTTTCTACATACTTTTATGATATAAAGAATTTTATCATACGAAGTATGGAGGTATCCATCAATGGAAAAGCTGAAAATTTTAGTGGTAGACGACGAGAGCCGGATGCGCAAGCTGGTGCGGGATTTCCTGGTGCGGGCGGATTATGAGGTCTTAGAGGCGGGAGACGGCGAGGAAGCCCTGGATCTTTTTTATGCCAATAAGGACCTGGCCCTTCTGATCCTGGATGTGATGATGCCCAGGCTGACCGGCTGGGATGTGTGCCGGGAGGTGCGGGAGAACTCGAAGATCCCCATTATCATGCTGACGGCCCGGGGAGACGAGCAAGACGAGCTGCTGGGCTTTGAACTGGGCGTGGACGAATACATTTCCAAGCCCTTCAGCCCTAAGATTTTAGTGGCCCGGGTGGAGGCGATTCTTAGGCGCACCAACCGGCTGGACAAGGACAGCGTCCGCCAGGTGGGCGGGATTCTGATTGATACGGCGGCCCATCTGGTAACGGTGGACGGCCAGCGGGTGGAATTGAGCTACAAGGAGTTCGAGCTGCTCAACTATTTTGTGGAGAACCAGGGGATCGCCCTGTCCCGGGAGAAGATTTTAAACCATGTGTGGAATTACGACTATTATGGGGATGCCAGGACCATCGACACCCATGTGAAAAAGCTCCGCAGCAAGCTGGGAAAGCGGGGAGACGCTATCAAGACCGTCTGGGGGCTGGGCTATAAGTTTGAGGCGGAGCCATGAGCTCCGGGGCCGGAAGAAGGCGGGATTTTGAGGGCCGCAGACATTTTAAGGGAGGCATCCGCCGTTCGCTGACAGGCAAGATCACGGTTATTATGGTCTGTCTGGTGGCCGGGACGGCGCTTTTGTGCTGGATCTTAAATACGACGCTGCTGGAACGGTATTATATTTCCAATAAGCAGCGGAGCCTCCAGAAGGTCTATGCCTATACCTCGTCCGCCCTGGAGGACGGCTCCTTTTACGAGGACAGCGTCAGGATCGGGCTGGAGCGCCTGTGCGCCAAAGACAATGTGACCATGATGATTATGAATTCCGGCAGCAATACGCTGTTTTTCATAGGCAGCGGCGAGGACACCTACAAACAACAGTTCTGGGAGATCCTCTTTGCAGCCGGCGATGTGGAGACGGAGCTTCTGCACAGCGAAGGGGATTTTGTCATTGGAAAATACCGGGACAGTCGTCTCAATTCCGAGTATCTGATTCTGTGCGGGAATCTTTCGGACGGCAATCTGATTCTGATGCGCACGGCCCTGGAGAGCATCCAGGAGAGCGTGGATATCGCCAACCGTTTTCTGGCGTATATCGGGATTGGCGGTGTGATTTTAAGCGCCGTAATCAGCTATTTTGTAACCCGGCGGATTACCGGCCCCATCCGTCAGCTTGCAGAGCTGTCCCGGCGGATGACGGGGCTGGATTTTGACGCCAAGTACCAGAGCCGGGGCGGGGACGAGATCGACGTGCTGGGAGAACATATGAATGAGCTTTCCCAGACGCTGGAGCATACGATTTCCGAGCTGAAAAGCGCCAACAATGAGCTGCTGACGGATATTGAGGAGAGAAATGAGCTGGATGATATGCGGCGGGAATTTCTGGCAAATGTGTCCCATGAGTTAAAGACTCCTCTGGCTTTGATCCAGGGATATGCGGAGGGGCTTAAGGAGTGCGTCAACGAGGATCCGGACAGCCGGGAATTTTACTGCGAGGTCATTATGGACGAGGCGGATAAG
This sequence comes from uncultured Lachnospiraceae bacterium, assembly GCA_949738465.1. GTDB lineage: Bacteria > Bacillota > Clostridia > Lachnospirales > Lachnospiraceae > 14-2. Next base: position 3,371 of record CATJBQ010000038.1, on the reverse strand, counting down.
ATGAACCATATGGTAAAGCAGCTCCTGTCCCTGAACCAGTTGGAGTTTGGCAATGAAGTGGTGGCGATGGAGCGGTTTGACGTGACGGAGCTGATTGAGGGCGTGATACAGGCCACCGCCATTTTGCGGGAGCAGAACGGGATTTCGCTGGAATACCGGCGCGGGGAGCCGGTCTATGTCTGGGCCGATGAATTCCGCACCGAGGAGGTGCTGACGAATTTTATGAGCAATGCCATCCACTATGCGGCAGGACAAAAGCGCATTGAGGTGACTTGTGGCTGCCGGGACGGCCTGGCGCGGATCGGCGTCTTTAACACGGGGGAGCAGATCCCGGTGGAGGAGCAGGAACGGATCTGGACCAAATTTTACAAGGTGGACAAGGCAAGAACGCGGGAATATGGCGGAAGCGGCATCGGACTTTCCATTGTGAAAGCCATTATGGATTCCTTCCATCAGCGGTGCGGCGTCGAAAACCGGCCCACGGGAGTGGAGTTCTGGTTTGAACTTGATATAAGTACCGCTAAAAAAACAGAATTAAGTGTTGCCACTGAAAAAAAATAATGCTAAAATAAAAGGAACAGAGGAGAGCATGCATATGAGTAGATTCTTAAAAAGGAGCGGACTGGTGGGAGTTGTGCTTTGTCTGTTCCTTACTGGTTGTGGAGAGGAGCTTTGGACCATGACCCCGGAGGAGGAGGAGCTGATTGTGGCCTATGCCGCCGGAGCCGTGGCGAAGAACAACAAATATCAGACCCAGGGGCTGATCTATTACGAGGAGGAACCGGAGCCGGAACCGGAGGATCCGGATGAAGTGTCCGGGCCTGGGGAAGAGGAGCCGGGAGAGGCCCAAGCGCCTGACGGGGAAGATCCGGGGGCGCAGAATCCACCGGAGGATGGAACGGCGGATCCGGGGCAGGACGGCCCGGCGGCGAGTACGGCTACCCTGGCAGAGGCCGCGGGGCTTGCGCCGGTAGTGGCAGAGTATCAAGGGTACCAGTTGGCGGACAGTTATATGGAAGGAAGCTATTTTGCACTGAATGCCCAGGCGGGATACCAGTTTTTGATTATGAGCATTATGCTGAGCAACCCGTCCCAGGAGCCGGTGGAGTGCAATAACCTTGCCAGGGGGATCCGGTGTACCCTGTTTGTCAACGGCGAGAAGCAGGCGGAGGCGATGCCTACCATATTGCTGAATGATTTTGCTACATATCTGAATACCTTGGAGCCGGGAGCGTCCCAGGAGACGATTCTGATTTTTGAGGTGCCCATTGAGGCGGCCGGGGAGATCCAGACCCTGGCGATGGAATTTGAAGCAGATGGTGTGGTATACCATGTGGATTTGCAATAAACGAATGAGTGCGGGAGAGGAGAACATCTATGGACACAAATATTTTACTGGAGAATGGAACGAATGAGCTTGAGGTGCTGGAATTTAAGCTGGGGAACAATCATTACGGGATCAACGTCGCGAAGATCCGGGAGATTCTGTCTTACACGCCGGTGACGCCGATTCCCAATGTGCACCCGTGCGTAGAAGGAATTTTTATGCCTCGTGACAGAATGATTACGGTAATCAACTTAAGAGCCAGCCTGGGGCTTCCTAACATGGAGACTAACGGCCTGTTTATCATCACGAACTTCAACGGCCTGAATGTTGCGTTCCATGTGGATGAGGTCTGCGGCATCCACCGTGTATCCTGGGGAGATATCATCAAGCCGGATCATACCATCAATGCGGAGGAATACGGGATTTCTACCGGTGTGATTAAGCTGGAGGGACGTCTTGTGGTGATTCTAGACTTTGAGAAGATTGTGACGGATATCAGCCCGGAGACCGGCCTTAAGATGTCCGATATCGAGGGGATTGAGGAGAATGCTGTCCGTGCCAGGACACCGATTCTGATCGCGGAGGATTCTCCGCTTTTGAGCAAGCTGATTACTACCTGCCTCAAGGATGCGGGATATACCCACCAGATTGTGACGATGAATGGGCAGGAGGCCTGGGATACCATTGAAAAGTTCCGGGAGGAGGGTGTTCTCGACGAGAAGATCCACTGTGTCATTACCGATATTGAGATGCCGGAGATGGACGGACACCGGCTGACGAAGCTGATTAAGGATGATGAGGAGCTTCGTCATCTTCCGGTTGTGATTTTCTCCTCCCTGGTGAATGAGGAGATGCGCCGCAAGGGAGAGGCCCTTGGCGCCAATGCGCAGCTTACCAAGCCGGAGATCGGACTTCTGGTAGGTGAGATCGACCGGTTGATGGAGAGCTATATTCCGCCGCAGAAGGGATGATTCCGCTTTTGCGCGGTACAGATGTCAGATAGGGAAGAAGAGGTATTTTCAGTGGAGGAAGCTGGAAATACCTTTCTTAGCCATAACAGCAGGATAAGGAGGACGTTTTATGAAGATATTGTCACTGGAGCAGGAGCTTTCTTCCAACGCATATCCGGGAAGAGGGATTGTGATTGGAAAGTCGCCCAATGGGAAGTATGCGGTAGCTGCATATTTTATTATGGGAAGAAGCGAGAACAGCCGTAACCGCGTGTTTGTGGAGGAAGGGGCCGGGATCCGTACCCAGGCATACGACCCGTCGAAGCTTCGTGATCCCAGTCTGATTATTTATGCGCCGGTCCGGGTGCTGGGCAATAAGACCATTGTCACCAACGGGGACCAGACCGACACGATTTATGAACTGATGGATTCCCAGCAGACCTTTGAGCAGGCGCTGCGCACCCGGGAATTTGAGCCGGACACGCCCAATTATACGCCCCGTATTTCCGGGATTATGCATGTGGAGGATGGGCGCTACAACTATGCCATGTCCATCTTAAAGAGCAACCACGGAAGTCCGGAGGGCTGTAACCGCTATACCTTCGCTTATGAGAATCCGGCGGCCGGGGAGGGGCATTTGATCCATACGTACCTTGGCGACGGGGACCCGCTGCCCAGCTTTGAGGGGGAGCCTAAGCTGGTGGAGATGATGGACGATATGGAGGCGTTCACCGATCTGCTGTGGAACAGCCTCAATGAGGAGAATAAGGTTTCGCTGTTCGTGCGTTATATCGATATCGCGGCCGGGACATACGAATCGAAGATTGTCAATAAGAACCAATAGAGCATTAAGGAGAGAAAAAATGCAGGAATTAGAATTGAAATACGGATGTAACCCCAACCAGAAGCCTTCCCGGATCTTTATGGAGAGCGGGGAGCTTCCCATCAAGGTCTTGAACGGGAAACCGGGCTATATTAATTTCCTGGACGCTTTTAACGGCTGGCAGCTTGTCAGTGAATTGAAGAAGGCCACGGGACTTGCGGCCGCCACTTCCTTTAAGCATGTATCGCCGGCCGGAGCGGCGGTGGGACTG
>CATJBQ010000037.1 GCA_949738465.1 uncultured Lachnospiraceae bacterium | reverse complement strand
TTGGGAATTCTTACCGGGGCCGCCTGCGGTAAGGAGGAAGCGCCCTGCGGGCATACCTGTATGCCCAAAAAACTGGGCGGTAAGGAGGAAATATGTTAAAAGGAATTCCGAAAATTTTATCTCCGGAGCTGTTGAAGGTGCTCTGTGAAATGGGCCACAGTGACCGGCTGGTGATCTCGGACGGCAATTTTCCGGCGGAGTCCATGGGGAAGAATGCCATCGTAATCCGCTGCGACGGCCATGGCGTGCCGGAGCTTCTGGAGGCAATCTTAAAGGTATTCCCGCTGGATACTTACGTGGAGAAGCCGGTGAACCTGATGGAGGTCATGCCCGGAGATGACGTGGAGACACCCATCTGGGACACGTATCAAGAGATCATTGCAAAATATGACGCCAGAGGCGGAGCGGCTGTGGGCCATATCGAGCGCTTTCAGTTCTATGAGGAGGCGAAAACGGCCTACGTGATCCTGGCTACGGGCGAGAGTGCCCTGTATGCCAACGTGATGCTGCAGAAGGGCGTTGTTACGGAATAATATCTGTAGTATGGATAAACGACAGGAAAAGAACAGCTTTGGATTGCGGTCCAGGGCTGTTTTTGTCATATATGGGCGGCCCCGGGCATAGGGATGGGTAAGAGTTTTTATCGATGGAGCATTTATGGATTGTACACAGGTAGTATATGCGGAGGATTATTATGATCTGATTATTGAGGAGGGGGAGCTGAAAAGTTTTGAGGGTATTTTTTCATGCATCCAGAAAATCAACGATCTCTATTATGTGGGGTACTTAAACAGTGCGGGAATGCCGGAATTCAGCGTGCGCAATTATTCCTATACGGGGACTCCAAATCTCTATACCACCGTTGACGTGGAGGCCATGGAGGCCAGCGAGGTAATCCAGATCCAGAACCAGCCGGCGCTGTCCCTGAAGGGGCAGGGGGTTCTGATTGGAATCATCGATACCGGCATCGATTACCAGAACCAGGTATTCCGCTATGCGGACGGAAGTACGCGGATTGCGGCCATCTGGGATCAGACGATTGCCGCGGGGCCGGCCCCGGAGGGCTTTTTCTATGGGGCGGAGTACCGGGCGGCCCAGATTAACCAGGCGCTATCCTCCGAAAATTCGCTGGAGCTGGTACCGACCCAGGACAGCGAGGGCCATGGAACCTATGTGGCTTCTCTGGCGGCGGGGAACGAAAACCGCAGCGAGGGGTTTCTTGGCGCCGCGCCTCTGGCGTTGCTTGCGGTGGTAAAGCTGAAAACCGCAAAGCAGTATCTGCGGGACTATTTTTTTGCACCGGGAAATATGACGGTTTTTCAGGAAAATGATATTATGGCGGGAGTGGCTTATCTGGATGCGCTGGCCAGGGAGCTGAATATGCCCCTGTCCCTGTGTGTGGGCCTGGGCAGTAATCAGGGGAATCACGGAGGTACGGGCCCCCTCTCCGGCTTATTGGACAGCTTTGTCACCAAGCGGATGCGCACAGCCTGCGTGGCGGCGGGAAATGAAGCCAACAAGCAGCATCATTATTATGGAAATGTGCTACAGGACGGGGCTTACGACACGGTGGAAATCAATGTGGGGCAGAATGTGTCGGGATTTTTCATGGAGCTGTGGTCCATGGAGCAGGAGATTTTTACGGTGGAGGTGATTTCGCCCACCGGGGACAGTACCGGGAAGATTGGCGCCAATGTGAACGCCTGGCAGCATAAATTTGTTTTTGATAATACCAATGTGGTCCTGGATAAAAATATTACATTTGTAAGAAATGATTACCGGCTGGTATTTATGCGGTTTGTGACGCCAAGCCCGGGAATCTGGACGGTGCGGGTTTACGGAGAAAAGGTGTTCAATGGGAATTTCCATATCTGGCTGCCCATGGAGGAACTGATGAAGGGAAGGGTCTATTTTCTCCAGTCCAACCCGGATACCACCATCACCGTGCCGGCCAACAGCCGGTTTCCCATTACGGTGGGGGGATATAATATCGCCAATAACAGTATTTTCCTGGATTCGGGCCGGGGCTATACCATCAGCGGCGGGGTGAAGCCGGATCTGGTGGCGCCTGCAGTGGAGATCCTGGGGGCCGGTGTACAGAACCAGTTTGTGTCCCGCACCGGAACCTGCGGGGCGGCGGCGATTACCACCGGGGCCGTGGCCTTGATTCTGGAGTGGGCGCTGGTGCGTGGAAACGATACCGGGATTACCTCCGGGGATATTAAGAGTATGCTGGTGCGGGGGGCGGCACGGGATAATGAGAGGCTGTATCCGAACCGGGAGTGGGGGTATGGCCGCCTGGATCTCTATGGGGCGCTGGCGACGCTTCGGAATGTGTGAAGGAGGAAGCAGAAAAAAAGAAAAAGTAAAGCAAAGGCTCTCCGGCCAATGCCTGCACTTGATATTTCGCGGAATTTATGGTAAGCTAAGCATATCATCAATCAATTTCCCAGAGGCATCAAAATGTGCAAAATGACGGTATATCACGGCGGATATATTACAGTTTGGAATTCAGAAATAATAATTGGAAAGAATACAAAAGACTTCGGCGCCGGTTTTTACTGTACCGTAATCCGGGAACAGGCTGTGCGGTGGGCGAGACGGTATGGCACGCCTGTTGTCAGTACCTATACAGTGCGTATGAATACGGATTTAAAAATTTTGGAATTTAAAGAAATGACAGAAAAATGGCTTGATTTGTTTTTACATGCAGCCTGATTGAATATATTGCAAGACGGACAAAAATAAAAGGTCTGCAGTTGTAAATTCCCTGGGCAGAGGCCGGATAGAAAAAATATATGACCTTGCAGATGTTTATCATAGCGACAATATCGATACGGTAAGCGAAGCTTTTATTGAGAAGGCAGGGATTCTGGAAGGGGAGTTTGACAACGTTTCTGCTGCACGCTATGCCGTTCCCAGCTATTGGGATATAGGGAAGTATATAAGCGGCTAGTCCTGGGAATCGTGAGAGAAAAGAAACTTCCGGTCCCGGACGCTGTGATAGAGGCTTATAATTCTTTTGTAAGCGGGAAGATCGACGATTATAATTCCGGCTTTTATTATGATGCCCCGCAGAATATCCTGAATGCTTATCTGGAAGGAAGACTGGAGTGAATCCGCCTATTTGCGGTAATTCAACAGGAAAATACGGAAGGGATAAATAGCATGAAAGTAAACCGATATCAATTTGACAGCATTGTCTCCAAGACGAAAAAGGAGAAAGACCCGATTCTGCGTGGGGAAGAGAATGGTTTTGTGCGAGATTAAGGGAATTATTGAAGCAGAAGAATACGATTGTGCAAGATGGGAGGAGGAATGTTATCGTTCCTGTGCGGATTGTATCGAGAGCTTATTCCTTCCGGGGAAAAATCCTGAATTGCAGAAAGATGGTTATATATGCACTTTGTAAAATCAAAAGGGATTCTGTCTCCCAAAAATGGAATGAATCTATACCGCGGCTGTTCCCACGGGTGCATTTATTGTGACTCCAGAAGCAGATGTTATCATATGGAGCATGCCTTCGAGGATATTGAGGTCAAGGAAAACGCCATTGATCTGCTGGAGTATGCTCTGGCCCATAAACGGAAAAAATGCATGATCGGCACAGGGTCGATGACCGATCCCTATATCCCCCTGGAAATGGAGCTTCAGAATGTCCGGAAGGCCCTTAAGCTCATCGAGGAGCATGGGTTCGGATTTACGGTAATCACCAAATCAGACTGTATCCTCCGGGATCTTGATCTTTTTAAGAGGATCAATGAAAAGACGAAATGTGTCGTTCAGATGACGCTCACCACCTGTGAGGATGGATTGTGCAGAAAGCTTGAGCCCAATGTGAGTACTACCGGGGAGCGTTTTGAGGCGCTGAAACGACTGCGGGATGCGGGGATTCCCACCGTTGTGTGGTTGACGCCGGTCCTGCCCTATATCAACGATACGGAGGAAAATATTTCCGGTATCCTGGATCTGTGCATAGAAGCAAAGGCGTATGGCGTGATCTGCTTTGGTATGGGGCTGACCCTCCGTGAGGGAAACCGGGAATACTTTTATGAACAACTGGACCGGCTGTTTCCGGGATTAAAGGAGAGATACATCCGGGAATACGGGAATCAGTATATGATTGAGAGCCCGGACAACGCCCGTCTGATGAGGCTGTTTCACAGAAGATGCAGCGAGGCTGGGATTGTCCATGACAACGGGCAGATTTTCCAATATCTGCAGACCTTTGAGGAAAAGGAGACGGTCAGGCAGATGAGCCTGTGGGATTTTTGAACTTTCGCGTTATGAGAGGGGGGGTTGGCGGTAAAAGAGATACGCGAAACCATTTAGGTAGTAATGATACTTATTTACAAAAAGAAAGCCCATTCGATAAGGATGCAAGAGGACAGAAAAGAGGTATTTATGGAAGAAAAATATGTTTTGAACTTTGATTTTTTTGACGATGAAGCCAGAATGCATTTGACTGCGTGTGAGTCATTAATTATGAAATCGATCTGGGATGCAGACAAGGATCTTTCAGCAAAGGAGCTAGGGGAGATTCTGCGGGAGCGGTTTGGGAAGGATTATGCCGTTACGACGATCCGGACATTCCTGCTTAAGCTTTCGGACAAAGGGTTTATCAGGAATTACCGGGTGAAGAAGAACGTGTTTATACGTCCTTCGAGGACAAAGGAAGACTATCTGGCATGGCTGTTTAAGAGGGAGGTTGATTTCTGGTACAACGGAGACGCCTGCGCTATGATCTGTGCAATGATTAGAGCGCTGCCCGATTTGACCGAAGAAGACCGGGAAAAGATCAGGAGGACCTTAGACGCGCTGGATTGAAGGGCAGATGAAGCGTAAAGGAAAAAGTGATAAAAGCGTGAAGGAGAAAGCTGGATGATTTATTTTGCAATAGCGGTTTCCGTATTTCTGCTGGATTTCCTGGTCAAGCGCCAGGTGGAAAAAAAGCGGGAGATCGGGGCGGAGACACCCATATGCGGGGGACATGTGATCCTAAGGAAATATTACAATGATGGGATGGCCTTTGACCGGCTGAGCCGTTGGCCGCGCCTGGTCCGGGTGCTGTGCGGCTGCACCATGGCGGTCTTGTGTGGTATCTGGGCGCTGCTGCTTCGCCGCAAAGAAAACCGGGGGCTGAAACTGGGGCTTAGTCTGGTGATCGGCGGCGGGGCCAGTAATTTGTACGACCGCTTTACCAAAGGCCATGTGGTGGATTATTTCAGCATCAAGAGCCGTTTTGCAAAGCTTTCCAGGATTATTTTCAACATTTCCGACTGGTTTATTTTTGCAGGGAGCATCTGTATGGTTCTTTCCGGCAGAAAAAAAGGTGAAAAAAAAGTGCCGTAAGGCACTTTTTTCCATCCATCTTGGTTCATCAATATCTCTTAGCTTAATAATATAAACAAATCTAGTTCTATATATTCAGACTCAGGTACATTGTGAAACTCACTGATTAGATTAGCGGATAACGGTTACGTTCACGGCCTGCGGCCCCTTGGAGCCTTCGGTTACTTCGAACTCTACGCTGGCGCCTTCCTCCAAGGACTTAAAGCCCTCCATGTTCAGCCCTGAGTAGTGAACGAATACGTCATTCCCCTCGTTGTCGGAAATGAAACCGTATCCCTTTTGGTTGTTAAACCACTTTACTGTACCCTGCATGTCAAGTACCTCCAAAAAAATAAAAATATATGTCACATCGCGACATAGTTCAAGGATAGCACATTTCCGGAAAAATGTAAAGGAAAATGATGCAGGTTTTTAAGATTTTTATAACGATAGTACCAATCCTTTATAAGGAAACGAAAGGAATCTGATGGTTTTTGAAAAAAAGCCCCACCAGCCGGTCCCACTCCTGCTCGAGGGATTTGTCCAGGGTAAAGGCACGGTAGGAAATCCCGGTGGTGCACAGGAGCCTTTTGTCCTGGTATTTCAGATGCAGGAACATGCCCAGGATGTCTTCGGTGCGGAAATTACAGCCGGAGCGCTCTATGGTCCGCTGCTGGTTCTGGGGGGATAACTGGAATACAAACTGGAAGGAGAGCGGCGTGCGCTGCCCCTTCATCAGCCCGTAGCAGGTGGGGCGCAGCCGGGAAAAAGGCGCCACGGAAAGCTGGCTGAGCTGCTCGTAGGCTTCGTCTTCGGGAGTGAAAAATTCCGGATGCAGATGGCCGTCGATGGTGTGGGACACGTAGGTGGTGATTGTGGCCTCCGGCAGCAGGAAATGATCCATCAGGTCGGTCATCAGCAGTTGATGCATAAAATTTTTTACGTCTACAAGCTCGAAAGCGGTCATAAGATACTCCTTTTCTACTAATTCTTGCGTTTTTTCGTACATAAAGGTATCCCCGGAGGGGTTTCAGGATGCCTGGGTCCAGGGTTTCCCGTCTTTTTTAGTATAACATATTTTTTTATAGTTGTACTCGCAAAAGTTGAAAAAATATGGTAATATAGAGAAGATGACGCTGCGCCAGAGAATGGGAGCGCAGCCGGGAAGAAAAGGAGCTGGATCATGGAACGGATGGAGACAGAGATTGAGATAAAAAAGCTGCACAGGATGCTGGCGGCGGGCACAAGCGCGGCCCTCACCGTACAGGAAGCGGCCAGGCAGCTTGCAGAGGCGGGCTTTGAGGAGCTGCATTTTTCCGACGGATGGGGCCTTGACCGGGGTGGAAGATATTATATGAAGCATCACGATACCACATTGTTTGCTTTTACCGTTGGGAGAGGGCTTTCTTATCGTGACGGATTCCGTATGGCGGCGGCCCACACCGATTATCCCTGCCTTCGGATTAAGCCCAGGCCGGATATCGCCTCGGCGGGGTATGGACAACTGAACGTGGAGGTTTACGGCGGACCGATCTTAAATACCTGGCTGGACCGGCCGCTTGGAGTCAGCGGCCGTGTGGCCCTCTCAAGCGGGGATGCATTTCATCCAGGGGTGCGTCTGGTGGATCTTAAGCACCCGGTGGCTGTGATCCCCAACCTTGCGGTGCATTTGAACCGTGATGTGAATAAGGGCGTGGCCCTGAATGAGCAGACGGAGCTTCTGCCGGTGATTTTTACGGGAGAGCAGAAGGAGGACGAAGGATTTCTGGATTTCCTGGCGAAGGAGCTTTCGGTGAAGCGGGAGGAGATCCTGGACTATGAGCTTTCTTTATGCTGTCTGCAGGAGCCGGAGCTGGTGGGGACCCGGGGAGAGCTTCTGGTGTCGCCGCGGCTGGATAACCTGACCTCCGTGCAGGCCCTTTTATCCGGCCTGATGGGGGGAGAGCGGGAGCAGGGCGTCAACCTGATCGCTTTGTTTGACCATGAGGAGATCGGAAGCCGGGGCAAGCAGGGGGCAGGCTCTACGCTGCTCTTAAGCCTGTTAGAGAAGATCCTGCAGTGCTTTGGCAGGACCGAGTGCCAGGTGAAGGAAGCGATTTACGATTCCATGCTGCTGTCGGTGGACGTGGCCCAGGGGACCCATCCCAATTACCTGGGGAAGATGGATCCCACCAGCCGGCCTGTGCTGAATGGCGGCTTCTGTATCAAGGAGGCCTGCTCCCAGGCCTACGCCACCGATTGCCGGGTTGTGGCGGTGGTGGAGCAGCTCTGCCGGAACCATGGGATTTCTTATCAGAAATACGTCAACCGCTCCGATGTGCGGGGCGGCGGGACACTGGGATCCATTCTGTCCGGCATCATTCCGGTTTCCACGGTGGATATCGGCGTGCCGCTTCTGGCTATGCATTCCGCAGTGGAGACCATGGGCTGGAAGGACCAGTTGGAGATAACGCGATTTGTGACTGCTTTTTTTCAAGATGCATGATTTTGAAATAACAGGGGGCAGATATGAGAGTGAAAAATAGATGGATAGGAAAAATTCTGGCGCTGGCACTTCTGGTATCTGTTTTGCTTGCGGGCTGCCGGGAGGCTCCGGTGGCGGTCCAGCGGGAAGAAACCTCGAAGGTGCAGCTTGTGGAGCAGGAGCAGACCCGGCAGGAGGTCCAGAGTATTTCATCGGGCAATTATGCCTATGAATGCCTGGATGAGACGGAAAAGCAGTTGTACGACCAGATTTTGCAGGGAATTCTTTCCTGGGAGGAGAAGATAGAGTTACCGGTGGTGGGGGTAGAGGCCATCGAGCGGGCCTATCATGCCGTCAACTGCGATTACGGCGGCCTGTTCTGGGTGAATGGCTATACGTATACTACGTACAGCCTGGGGGATGAGGTGATCAGCATGGAATTTGCCCCCAGCTTTACCATGAGCCAGGAGGAGAAGCAGCAGTGCCAGGAGCAGGTAGACCAGGTGGTGGAGGAATGGCTGCAGGGCATTTCCATCCACGACAGTGATTATGAGAAAGCAAAGTATGTGTTCGAGAATCTGATCCAGCGCGTGGATTATCAGGAGAATGCGCCGGAGAGCCAGAATATTTTAAGCGTATTCCTGTATGGAAGGACGGTCTGCCAGGGATATGCCTGCGCTACCCAGTATCTGATGCGCCATCTTGGGATTCCCTGCATGGTGGTGTCGGGGACGGCCAGGAATGAGGCCCATGCCTGGAATATTGTGCTGCTGGACGGGCAGTATTACCATATGGACACCACCTGGGGAAACAGCCGTTATCTGAACCAGGACCAGCAGGAAAATAAATACATCGATTACAGCTATATGTGCGCCACCGATGAGGAGATCGGGAACAGCCACCAGTTGAATATGGAATTTGAGATGCCGTCCTGTACGTCCGTGGAAAATAATTATTTCGTCCGGGAGGAATGCTATTTTGACCAATGGATGCCGGAGGAGACGGGACAATTGATCCAGCGTTTCCGGGAGGAGGGAAGGGAGGCTGTCACCATTAAATGCAGCAATGAGGAGCTGTATGGGCAGATGAAGGAATATTTTATCGAAGAACAGCACATTGCGGATTATTGCCAGGATATCGTCCTGATCCACTATCTGGAAAAGCCGGAGTTTTTTGAACTGACGATTACCTTTGAGGAACAATAAAAAGTTCAGCTCATGAAATTTCAAAGAAGGGCTTTTCAAAAGCGAATGTTTATGATAGTATTAAGTAGTATTAAAAACTACGTGTAAAAGAGGAAAAAAACATGAGCTATCATATTGTGGTGGACAGTTGTGGAGAGCTGACGGAGAGAATGAAACGGGACGGGCATTTTGAAAGTGTCCCTCTGGAGATTTTTGTGGACGATTACCATATTGTGGACGACGAGAGCTTCGACCAGGCGGATTTCCTGCGCCGGGTGGCGGAGAGTCCCAATTGCCCCAAGTCTACCTGCCCGTCGCCGGAACGGTATATGACGGCTTATAGCTGCAGCGCGGAGCGTGTGTATGCGGTGACCCTGTCGGCGCGGCTCAGCGGCTCCTACAACAGCGCGGAGCTTGGAAAGTCCCTGTATCTGGAGGAGAAGGGGGAGAAGAAGATCCATGTGTTTGATTCCAGGTCGGCTTCAATTGGAGAGACGCTGATTGCCATGAAGATCCAGGAATGCGAGGAGGCCGGAATGGAATTTGAACAGGTGGTCCGGACCGTGGAGGCGTATATTGAGGAGCAGGACACCTTTTTTGTACTGGAGACCTTAGAGACGCTGCGCAAGAACGGCCGCCTCAGTAATCTGAAGGCTTTTGTGGCCAGCACCCTCAATATCAAGCCGGTGATGGGAGCCACGCCGGAGGGCGAGATCTGCCAGTTGGGCCAGTCCCGGGGCATGGGAAAGGCGTTGGATAAGATGATCTCCATTATGCTGGAGAAGGTGCAGAACTGCGAGGAGAAGATTCTTGCCATTTCCCACTGTAACAATCCCAGACGGGCGCGGATGGTGGCGGAGAAGATCGGCAGCCTGGCCCATTTTAAGGACATTTTCGTGGTGGATACCGCCGGGATCAGCAGCCTTTACGCCAGTGACGGCGGGATCATTATGGTGGTGTGACAAATGTATCAGCAAATTACCGGCGGTCAGATGGACCGCCGGTTTTCCATTTTTAAATGGAATTCTGCCTTATTCCGCCAGCAGTTCGTCCTTTCTTGCCAGGATTGCTTCGCAAGCGGCGCAGGCGGGGCAGTCGCAGTATACCGCTCCGGCGGCCTTGATCTCCCTGGCGTGGGCTTCTACCTGGTCAGCCTTTTCCGCTCCAAATACCTGGGCGCCTGCTTCGGAGCCGGCGAAGGCGATGAGCTGGTCGATGGGCATGATGTCCTCGGTAAGCTCCGCAATCAGATCCCTGGTGGCGGCCGCCTCCCTCTCGGTACCGACGGCGTCCAGCCAGTTCTGTGCGGCGGCCTTGGCCTCGGCGCAGCAGGAGAAGGCGTTGATTAAATTCTCTAACTGCCGGCTTACAAATTCTTTTACGTTCTGGTCCATGATGTTCATCCTTTCTGTATAATTTTTTGTATCTTGATTATATGATATGGTACGGGTTTTGTAAAGCGCCTCTTTCTGGCGTATCGCGCGGCAGGAAGGGCGCTAGGGTTTTACCCCTGCCCCAGGGTGGAAGAACGGATGATCAGCTCCGGGGAAAGCTCGATGGCAGTCTCGATCTGGTGGCCGGCGGAGATCATCTCAAACAATGCGTTGACGCTGAGGCGGCACATCTCGTCGATGTCCTGGCGCACGGTGGTGAGAGGAATTGCCACAATATGGGAGAAAAACATATTGTCGTATCCGGCTACGGCGATCTGCCCCGGAACCGGGATTCTGGCTTCGTTTAGGGCCGAGAGGACGCCGGTAGCCATCGATACGGCTGGTGGAAATAAGGTTCTCATCCTTACCGGCCAGGAAGTAAATATTCCGCCTGCCTGTATCCAGAAGATGCCGCACCAGCTCATAGGTTCCATGGCCTAAGTTCGTCATTACAAAGGGATAATTCCCTTCCAGGATCCGGTTGGTGAGGAAGCAGTATCGGATGTTGTTCTGCTCCAACAGGGGGATGTAATTGGCTACTGGCAGTCCGTAATTCACAGGTACGATCAGCAGCCCGCCGAATACAAGCCAGGCATTTGAAGACTGCCTGGGCAGTAAAGGAATCCTGCACTCCTTTAGCCGTAAAGGGAATCCATACGATAATGCCTGTATCGAATCTTTCCATTCCGTACTGAAAAAGGAAGAAATATATCTTCATACTTATCAAGATTCAAAGGAAACTCGCAGAGCAATCTTTGAATGCATAGAAGGCTGGTATAACCGCAAGCGGATCCATAGCTCTATCGGTTATCTGACACCACAACAAAAGGAGGATGCGGAACTCAAAAAAACAGCATAATCTTTCAACTTTTTTTGTCCAATGTATTGACATAGATCCATTATACTTTTTATCAGAAAGCGCGGTATATGGAAATTTCTTACCGGGTGAACTGGAATGAGAAGCACTATGTGCTGAAGCTTGAGACGCCGGTGTCTTTGAAAAAACATCTGGCATCAGTGCCCTATGGAAGTGTGGGGCGTACAGGGAATGAGGCGGATGTGCCGGTGGGAACGTGGCTTAAGACGGATAAGTTTTCCTTAGGGCTGGACGGGATCTTTGCTTACAATCTGACGGATGGCGATAAGGTGCAGCCGGAAGGGATCCTTGGCCTTACCCTGCTTCGAAGCCCCATCTGCGGGGATTTCCGCATGGAGGAGCTGGATTACGGGGAGGATTACGACGTGACGGACCAGGACATCAGCGAGGGCGGAGTGAAAAGGAGCGTGGTGCTTCTGGCGGAGGGGAAGGAGTTCCCACTGGAATTTGCGTCCTTTGAGATCCGGACGATGAAGCTTTGTGAGGGGGAGATCCGGGAGTATTATATGACGGAGGATGAGGAGATGGTGAAAAGGTAGGGGAATTTATAATGGAACAGGAACCTGAATCGGAATAGGAACTTACCGGAGAAAAGAATTTTGCCAGGGAGAGGTTCTGAATCAGGCGGCAGAAGAATAAGGTATAAAAAACAAGGACGGATCAAAGCCTTGGATGACACTTCTAAATTCGAAAATCTTTTAAACCTTGCCATAGAGGCTACTCCCTCGGAGCGGGAGCGGTCACTGAATCTGGGGGTAGGCTATGAAGCGCAGGAGCAAAGCTGGGAGCTGATTGTAAAGCATTCCGGCGGCCTCACGGCTCTGTCGGAAGCCTATCCCCAGATTTATGTGCGTGAAATGATCAATGAGTATGCGGTTCTGAATGTTCCCCAGGATCTGCTGCCAGTGATTGTAGCCTGGCCGCAGATCGAGTATGTGGAGAAGCCGAAACGACTGTTTTTTGCGGTGGATGAGGGGGTGCGTTCCTCCTGCATCTTGCCGGTGCAGAGCGCCCGATACGGCCTCACCGGAAAGGACGTAATCTGTGCTTATCTGGATTCAGGCATCGACTATGCCCATCCGGATTTTCGGAATGAGGATGGAAGCACACGGATTCTGAACCTGTGGGACCAGACGCTGGACCAGGAATTTGACCGGCAGCAGATCGATCAGGCTCTTCGGACGGATGAGACGGAACGTTACCGCCTGATACCCAGCCGGGATACCTCGGGCCATGGAACCCATGTGGCCGGTATTGGCTCCGGCAACGGAAGGGCGTCGGAGGGGCGCTATCGCGGGGTGGCGTACGAGAGTGATCTTCTGGTGGTAAAGCTTGGGATCCCCCGCACGGACTCTTTTCCAAGAACCACGGAGCTGATGACGGGCCTGGACTATGTGATACGAAAGGCCCAGGAGTATGGGAAACCGGTGGCGGTTAATATCAGCTTTGGCAATACCTATGGATCCCACAGCGGAAATTCTCTGCTGGAAACATTCATCGATGATATTTCCAATTATGGGAAAAATGTAATCGTGATCGGCAGCGGCAACGAGGGAAGCGGGCGGGGCCATACCTCCGGGGTGCTTCCGGCTGTCCCGGGAAGCGGAGGGGCTGGCGGGGAAGCGCGGATCGTGGAACTGGCGGTTGGGACTTATGAGCCGACGATAAATGTCCAGCTATGGAAATCCTATGTGGATGAATTTGAAGTTTACGTGGAGCACCCTTCTGGCGCACGGATCGGTCCTTTGTATGAGCGGGCAGGCGCCCAGCGGTATGTGCTGGAAGACACGGAGCTTTTGATTTACTATGGGGAACCAAGCCCCTACAGTATTTATCAGGAAGTCTATCTGGATTTTCTGCCAAGAGGAGATTATGTTGACAGCGGAATCTGGAGAATTTATCTGGTTCCCCGGCGGATTGTTACCGGAAATTATGATCTGTGGCTGCCTTCCATGGCTGCGCTGGGTAGCGCTACGGGCTTTCTTCTGCCGACGCCGGAGACAACGCTGACCATTCCTTCTACGGCAGGGAAGGCCATTACCGTAGGGGCCTATGACGCCAGATTCCGACAACTGGCGGAGTTCAGCGGCAGGGGCTATACGAGACAGACTCGGGAGATAAAGCCGGACCTGGCAGCTCCGGGCGTGTCCATCACCTCCTGCGCGCCGGGCGGCGGCTACAGCACCAAAAGCGGTACGTCGATGGCAGCGCCTTTTGTGACCGGAAGCAGCGCGCTGCTGATGCAGTGGGGGATCGTGCAGGGGCATGATCCGTTTCTTTATGGGGAGAAGGTGAAGGCGTATCTGCTGCGGGGGGCCAGGCATCTGGAGAGTGAGGAGGAGTATCCGAATCCTAGGCTGGGGTGGGGGGCGTTGTGTTTGCGGGATAGTCTGCCGGGGTGAAATTTCGCATGCGACTTCTGCGGCATGTGACTTCTGCGTCAAAAAATATTTGACATATTACCAGATGCATGTTAGAGTAAAACCAATGAAAAGCTTCAGTGCTTTTGCGGCGATAGAGAGGAGCTACCCGTCCCGACTTTGCGGGCAATAGAAATACAAAGGTCGTCTCTGCCTATGGAATTA
>CATJBQ010000036.1 GCA_949738465.1 uncultured Lachnospiraceae bacterium | reverse complement strand
GTGCCCATGGCGGGTCCAATTCGGGCTACCGTGGGCATGATGCAGGCCATCACCTACTGGAATGACTGGCAGAACGGATTGTATTATGTCAACGATTCCAAGCTGTATACGATCCAGCTGATCTTAAATAAGATGATCAGCAATGCCGATGCCATTAAAACCATTGCAACCAATGTCAGTATGCAGCTGCCCAGCGTTTCCATAAGGATGGCGGTGGCGGTGCTGGGTGCGCTGCCTATTATGTGTGTATTTCCGTTTTTCCAGAAATACTATGTAAAGGGAATCACCATCGGGGCGGTAAAAGGCTAAACGCCCGGAAATGGTTTTGGCAAGGCTATGAGCAGGAAAGGTTAGGATAAAAAAATGAAATTTCCGGAATTTTTTACGAAAGACTGTTTCCGGGTCGAGAGCGAAGCAGTCATAGAAGGGAAAATCCACGCATTGCTCCGTACCATGACCGATGAAGAAAAGGCGGAGCTCTGCCACGGGGGAATCAATCCTCCCGAGGTGGGGCAGGTGGGAAACGGCGGCTATCTGAAAGGCGTACCCCGGCTGGGGGTACCGGAAATCCGCATGTATGACGGCCCGGCGGGAGTTACCTCCGTTTATGAGACAACCGGCCTGCCGGCGGAAGAGATGCTGGCTTCTTCCTGGAGCAAAGAGCTGGCGGAGCGTTACGGCAGTGTGACAGGCAGTGAAAACCAGATGATTTCAGGAAATTGCCAGCTGGGGGCGGAAGTGGATCTGGTGCGAACCACCCACTTTAACCGCACCCGGGATATGCTGGGAGAGGATCCCTATCTGGCGGGGGAGCTGGCCGTTCCTCTGGTCAAAGGGATTCAGAAGCATCATGTGATGGCGGTGCTGAAGCATTTTGCAGGATATATTGTCAGTGTGAACCCGGCGGATACGGCGGATATGGCCATTGACGAACAAACCATGCAGGAGCTGTATTTAAGACCCTTTGAACGCTGCATCCACGAAGGGGACGCCCTGGGAGTGATGACGACCTACAGCCGCATCAACGGTCCTTATGCAGCCAATGCGGAACCTTTGATCTCGGATGTGCTTAGGGATCAGTGGGGCTACCGGGGCCTTACCATGTGTGACTGGGGCGGAAATCACAGTTTTTCCCTGGCTAAGGGAATGGACATGGAGATGCCTATGGGAGCTTATAACAGTACGGAACGAATCCTGAAATTTTTGGAGCAGGGAAAGCTGTCTAAGGAACGACTGGATGCAGCGGCAGGCCATGTACTGTATGCACTGGGAAAGGCCGGATATCTGTCCCTGGTGACCATGGAGGAAAAAGGCCGGGTTCAGGAGGAAGAAGGCCGTGTCAGCCCCATCCGTATGCCGGATACCTATGGGCAGCAATCAGAGCTGCGTAAGGAAAATGCCGGAATCGCCGAAGAAATCGCTTTAAAAGGCGCGGTATTGTTAAAAAATGAACAGGAGGCACTGCCTCTTACCCGACAGGACTGCGGCGGGGAAGGGGATGTGGCGCTGGTGGGCTTTGGGGGAAGCTACGCCATCTGCGGCTACGGCCAGGAACGGTCTTACGGGACCCTAAGCTATATGCTCCCTCCCATAGAAGCCCTTCAGGAGCTTTCCGAAAGTCCCGGGGCATTTCATGCCAGAATCGGGATTGATTACGCCGGAACCCGTATCGCTTCCGAGTACCTCTATACGAAAGCGGAGGGAGAGGAACATGGACTGATCCGGTATTATGGAATCAGCCGGGAAGACGGTTACCGACCGCCCCTGATGAGCATGAATGCAGGCGGCGGCGGGGAGGAATTCTTCGGCGTAGCTTCCCGGGACGAAGAGGAAGACGAGGAGGAAGGAAGCCTGGATTTTCGACCCATGGAGCTGTTTATGCCGGGATCCGATGCAGCGGATATGGAAGGAAAGGAAACCGGGAGCTCCTTTGGGATTGACGAGGTTCTGGAATTCACGTGTGGAGCGGATCATCATACCTGGAAGAACCAAAGGGACGGAACGGCGTTCCCAAAAGGGAATGCATATACCTGGAAGGGGTATCTTCAGGTGGAAGAAGACGGAGAATACCAGATCAATCTTCAGGGAATTGGCGGGATTGTGGTATGTAAAATGGATTTGGACGGGACCGGATATCGGGAAATCGGATCCGTCAAGCTCCGGGAAGGGACCCAGTGGCCCTGGGGGAATCTGGCCTGTACCCCGGAGGGGATGGAGATTTGCGCTACCCGGGTGGAATTAAAGGCACATCGGCGTTATCCCATTTTGGTTTACGGTAAAGCGCTGCTGAAGGAAAAGGATCTGCAGCTGCGGCTGGCCTGGGTAACTCCGGAAATGAAACGCAGGCACCGGGAGGAAGCAATCCTGGCGGCAGCCAAAGCGAAAAAGACCGTTTATTTTATTCACCAGGGCTTTCAGCTGGCCCGGGGGCAGGCCAAAGGCGGTATGAGCTTTGCGGAAGGGACGGACCTTACTCTGGAACAGGAGCAGGAAGAGCTGCTTCATGAAGTGGCAAAGGCCGCCCATGGCCATGGCGGAAAACTGATCGTGGCGGCTTATAACGGAAGCGCCTTTGCCATGAAATCCTGGATTGCTGAGGCGGATGCGCTGCTCTACCTGTGGATGCCGGGCCAGTCCGGAAGCCGGGCTTTGGCTAAGCTGCTGCTGGGCCAGGAAAGCCCCTGCGGAAAACTGCCCCAGAGTTTTCCGGATGTCAATGAGAATACTCCGGTGACGGATACGCCGGAGCATAGAAAGGAACGATGGGAGGGAATAAAAGAGCCGGGACGGCCCAAACGGATTTATGCTTCGGAAGGGATTTACACCGGCTATCGTTGGTATGATAAAGAGGGCAGAAAGCCCCTGTTCCCCTTTGGCCATGGCCTTACCTATACTACCTTTGCATATTCGGATCTTATCATTCAAAAAGAGGGCGGCACTGCCGTTACGGTCACGGTGGAAAATACCGGTTCCCGGACAGGAACGGAGATTGTCCAGGTGTACTTGGGAGAGGGGGAGGCACCGTCTTACGCCATGATGCCCGTAAAACAGCTCTGCGGATTTGCACGGCTGGATCGTCTTGTGCCCGGAGAGAAGCGCAGGGTGACGATCCGGATTCCGGAAGCGAGCTTTTTCTATTGGGATATTAAGGCGTCCCTTACCAGAGATGCCCGGGGATATTTGGGCAAATGGAAAAAGGCGGGCGGCAGCAGAAGGATTCTGGTAGGGGCTTCTGCGGAGGATATCCGCCTGGAAGGAAGGATTGAAGTATAAAAGCGGCATAAAATATGAGGTTTCGGGAATAGTGTGATGTCAGAAATACTGAGGGTCCGGAAACCATAAAAACGGCGTCGGAGGGGAATCCCCTTCCGGCGTTTCGATGTATCAGAATCTGAAATGTGACCCGGTAGGAAATGTGATATAGTGAAACCGGAGGTGAAAAAATTGTGCCAGATACTATTGGTAGATGATGAATTTTTGACGATCCAGGCAATTGAGCAGAATATTAATTGGAAGAGCTGCGGCATTAAACGTGTATTTTTGAGCGATAATGTGCCTCAGGCCAGGGAACTGCTGGTGCAGGAGAAAATTGCTATGGTGATCAGTGATATTGAAATCCCCGGGGAGGACGGGATTTCTTTTGTTTCCTGGATTCGCCGGGAACGGCCCTGGATGCCGGTATTTTTCCTGACAGGGTTTGCAGAATTTGAATATGCCAAAGCCGCCGTGTCTCTTCAGGTAGAAGATTATATCTTAAAGCCGGTCAATTACCGTGAACTGGAAGAAAAGATCCGGAGCGCTATGGAGAAGGTGGAACGGAAAAAGCAGGAAGGGCAGATGCAGCAGCAATACGCCCTCCACCGGGACGAGCTGTATGGAGAGTGGATCCGCTGTATTTTAGGATCTGCCGCGGAGCCCTCTCAAAAGGAAATCATCCGTCTGATCGAACGGTTTCATCTGGACTTTACCAGTGACTGCCGCTACCTGCTGGTACGGCTGTGCCTGCAGGGAAAGGAGGAGCTTTTCTGGGAGTATCTGGGAATGACGAAGCAGGAATGGGTGAAAGCCCTGGAAGGGAACGGGAGAACGGTGTACGCCGCCAATTTTCAGGAAGGACGCCTGGATCTCTGTGTAAAATACAGAGAAGAGACGCTGGAGTTTCCGGAGGAAATGCGGGAGAGCCTGGTCAGGTTGGTTTCCGGCTGGGAAAATGCCTGCTGCTGTTTTGTCAGTGAACCGGTGCGGGTGGAACAGATTGCCCCGATG
Organism: uncultured Lachnospiraceae bacterium; assembly: GCA_949738465.1. Classification (GTDB taxonomy): domain Bacteria; phylum Bacillota; class Clostridia; order Lachnospirales; family Lachnospiraceae; genus 14-2. The sequence continues at coordinate 415 of CATJBQ010000036.1, read as the reverse complement.
ATTCGTAAAATTGCCGACCGGGACGGGAAAAATGTCCTTTATCAGAATAAGCTGGTTTTGGTGGGACTTCGAAACATTTCGATGAATGGGAAACAGGAGCGGATTGATGACAAAAGATGGAGGGAATTTCTGGAGAACCGTCAATTCGAGCGCCTGGCTGCTGCAATTGATTTCTTCCTCCAGGGACTGGTAACGTCCAATAAGATGGACCGGGAATCCTTAAATACCGTTTACAATCATTTTATGCAGTTGATGTATCACTACATCGGGGAGAATTTCAGCCAGCGGGAAGTTATGCTGCAGGACGGACAGATCGCGGAGCTGCAGAAGAAGGCTTTGAATTCCGTAGAGGATTTTCGAAGCTTTATGCATCTGTTTCTGGAACGTATGCGCCGGAACCTGATGGAGGCCGATG
>CATJBQ010000035.1 GCA_949738465.1 uncultured Lachnospiraceae bacterium | reverse complement strand
TTTCAGTGCCCCTTCCTTATATTGACTGCTGTCCGTAAGCGCGGCAATATTGAACCGGAGGGATCGCCGCCTCCGCAGATAGCTCTTCTAAACAATAGCACAGATTTGTGCTCCTGTCAAGTTGATTTCGCCGGAAATCCAGCACTTTTCCGCTGTGCTCACACTGTGCCGCTCCAGGGAAAAGCAGCCATAGAAAGCTGTTCCCATCGTCAGTGTACATACATAATGGGGAGGATCTCCAGGGGCGGGAGGATGGCGTCCAATACGCCGCAGAGGGCTCCGGTAGTTCCGAAGCTTCCTGCGGCAGCACTTACCTCGCAATATCTTCCCACCATTTACGGTTGTCCAGATACCACTGCACCGTTTCCCTAAGACCATCTTCAAATTCCCTTTTCGGACGCCAATCAAGTTCCCTCTGCATCCGGACGGGGTTCACGGCATAGCGAAGGTCATGGCCCTTCCGGTCCTCGACAAAGTTGATCAAGCTTTCCGGTTTACCCAATATTTTAAGGATCGTCTTAACGATATCAATATTTCGTATCTCATTATGCCCTCCGATATTATACAGCCGCCCCGGACAGCCCCGCTCTAAAATCGCTACGACAGCCGCGCAGTGATCAGTTACATGCAGCCAGTCCCGTACATTCCGCCCATCACCATACACAGGTAAGGTTTTGCCCTCCAGCGCATGAATGATCATCAACGGTATCAGCTTCTCAGGGAATTGATACGGTCCATAGTTATTGGAGCATCTGCTAATGGTAATCGGGAGGCCGTACGTGCGATGGTAGGCCAGACACAACAAATCCGCCGATGCCTTGGAGGCTGCGTAGGGGGAAGACGGACGAAGTGGGCTTTCCTCTGTGAATTGAAGGTCCGGTCTGTCGAGAGGCAAATCACCATACACCTCATCCGTAGAAATCTGATGGAACCGGTTCACACCGTATTTTCGGCAGGCATCCAGCAGCGCCTGTGTTCCTAACACGTTAGTTCGCAGGAACACGGAAGGTTCTTCAATAGAGCGGTCTACATGGGTCTCTGCCGCGAAATTGATTACTGCGTCAGGACGCTCCGCTTTAAAAATCCTGTCTACCACCGCCCGATTCGCAATATCAGTCTGAATAAATTTGAAAGTGGCGTCGCTCTCAAGAGGAGCCAGCGTTTTCAGATTTCCCGCATAAGTCAGACTATCCAAACAAACTATCCGGCACTCAGGATGGCGCTTCCGCATGTAAAAAATGAAGTTGCTCCCAATGAATCCGGCTCCGCCGGTAATCAGCAGTTTCACCCCAATACCTCCCCATATAATTACAACAACGAAAGTATGTACTTTCCGTATTCCGTCATTTTCAGCTCTTCTCCGATAGCCCGTAGTCGTTCGCTGTCAATAAATCCCCGCCGCCACGCAATCTCTTCAATGCAGGAAATATACAATCCTTGCCGGGACTGCACCGCTTCCACATATTCGCTGGCTTTCAGAAGCCCGGATGGGGTACCGGTATCCAGCCATGCCATGCCACGTCCAAGAAGCGTCACCCGCAAGCGTCTCTGTTCCAAATAGACCTGATTAATTGCTGTAATCTCCAGCTCGCCGCGCAGGGAAGGCTGAATGTTCTTGGCAATATCAAGCACATCATTTTCATAGAAATAGAGCCCTGGAACCGCATAACTGGACTTCGGACGCTCTGGTTTTTCTTCCAGTGAAAGGACTCTGCCTGACGCATCGAATTCCACTACACCGAAATCCGACGGGTTTTTTACCAGATATCCAAAAATCACAGCACCTTTAAGCTCATTCGCTGCGTCCCGCAATATTTTGGTCAGGTCCTGCCCATAAAAGATATTGTCCCCCAGAATCAAGCAGACACTGTCCCCTCCAATGAACTCCTCTCCAATAATGAACGCCTCCGCTAAACCGTGTGGTTCAGATTGAACGACATAGGAGATCGAGATCCCTAGTTCCCTGCCATCACCCAGAAGATGCCTATAATTTCCCAACGCCTGGGGAGAAGATATCAGCAGAATCTCCCTTATTTCCGCCAGCATCAGTACGGACAGCGGATAGTATATCATGGGCTTATCATAGATGGCCAGCAGTTGCTTAGAGACCGCCTTTGTCATTGGATACAACCGCGTTCCGCTTCCGCCGGCAAGGATAATTCCTTTCAAAACAGCTCGCTCCTTCCTCTATGCTTGGACCACTCTTGAGAGACTACGCACAATATCAAATCCGTCCCAGATAATGTCAATCTCCATCGCAGAACCCACCGGAACAATCCGATCCACACCCCGGAGATGGTTTTCCAGCACCAACCGCTGCAAGGTCTCTACAGGAACGCCAAAGCACAGGATGGTCTGAAATTTTTCATCCACAATTGAGCACAGCTCCTCCAAGGAGGATAATCTGTATTCATAAAAGAAACCGCCTCTTCCGCGAGGTGGTATTCCCCCCGCTTCGGGAAGTGCGGACAGTTCTTCCCGGTACAGCAGATTGCCATTCTGCCGGATAACCTTTTGCCGGGTTCTCCCTTGGATTCCATCTTCACACAGTTGCATATACTTATCGACTGCCGTCATACCCTGTATCGCATACCGCCGGGAGGCATACGTGGCGGTTGCGCCCCAAAAGCGCTCTCGGGCCGCATCTATATCATTTACCCAGAGGATAAGCCGAGGAGAGGAGCAGGCGTTTTGATCCATAAGATAGGTGTCGTTATAAAATCCTTCAGCCAGCCGTCCCAGTTGCCGTTCACCGGCCTGTAAAACCGCCTGCCCGTCCAGCACACAAATAGAATACCGGTCCGCAAAGCACACATCCACACAGCGCGGCCTTGCCGGAAGCCTTCGAATGGCGGCAATTGTGTCATCCCCACCCCAGATAACCCTCGCGTCCGCTTGCGCACAAAACCCGGCGGTAACAGTTTCGTCCGCAGGATATGCAACAAATCCGGTTCTCTTCTGAATCTCCGGATACTCCGGCAAAAGACGGTTGACCGCGGCGCAGAACACAGCGGCTTGAGAAAATCGTTTAGATGGCAGACGCACCAAATTGGCGTTTCCCGCCAAGAGAGAAAAAAACCAGGAAAAGGCAAAATTCATTGGGATATTAGATGGTGCAATATGAAACGCAAGACCTCGTCCCAGTCTGATGGACGCTTCGGGGCAGCCCTCTTTGCGCTTCATCAGATTTCCACGCCGGCACCAGAATGCTGCCGCCATCAGATCGGGGTAAGCGCGAGCTTCCGGCTGCTTCATCAGCATGCCGGACAAGTCGTCAAGAAACCGGACTGCTTCCGGACTGTACGCCGTAAGCGGCAGATTGCAGAGGTCCTTTCCGCCCACCAAATACTCAACGTTGTTCATAGGTATCGCTGCACCCCCTCAATTCCGCGCCTCGCATACGTCCATGGAGCCGAAAGTACTTTCCCAAGCGGCCGCAGGGACAGTCGTCTTCTCCCAGGATTTCTCCCAGATCCTCTGTGAGCAGCGCGTGTCCGGGATAAGACCTGGGCAGTGCGGACACCACCTCGACCACCCCTGTCTGTCCATAAGGACAGACAGACCAGTCCTGAACATCCCGAACAATCACATCTGAAAATCGGCTGGCGTGAAAATGTCCATACTGGCACTCCATGTAAATCGTCCCTGTCTGCTCCACCATTCCGTAATAATCATAGACATGTTCTAGTCCGCAAAGGTCCCGGAGCGTCGTTTTGAACTGCTCCGGGCGAACCGCCTCAGCCGCCAGCTTTTTCCATCCACCGCCATGAATCAGTGTTCCCCGGGAGATATCCGGGTGAATTCCAGAATCCCTCAATCTTCGGCAGAAATGCTGCCAGATCATGTAGGTAAACCCGAAGAGAACGATGTCCTCCCCACGATGTTTCTCCAGAAAAAGCAGCAGCGTATCCATATCCAGTTCCATATTCTCATTCAGCGCATATATTCTATCCCGCCCAAACATGGAAAAGCCCAGAATACCTGCTCCTCGAGCTGAGAACATCCGACGGTCCTTCAAGACGGCGGAGGTATCCAGGATAATCATAGGGAGGCGTCTGCTTCCTATAAAATCGGAAACTATGCGTGTCATGACTTTGGATTGACTGGAACTGGTTTCCCGGTCCAGAAAAATTTTTGAGACCTGCTGTCCTGTTGTGCCGGAGGAAGTCATCGTTTTAACAATCGCCTCACGGGGCACGCTGCGAAGCTCATACTTTTTAAAAAGCCGCACTGGCAGAAAGGGGATATCCTCTAGGCTGAGAACATCTTTCATCTCAAATCCAAGAGCATCTAACACACGGCGGTACTCCGGGCATGAGGCCCTGTGCTCCATTGTTAGGCTCTGCAGAATCTCCGTCAGCTCCCGCTGTTTTTCCGCATGTGCAGCGCCATAGGGCGGAAGCATCAGATATTCCTGAAAGTCATCACGGTTCATAGTATTTCGCCAACTCTCTATAAATCGTCTTC
>CATJBQ010000034.1 GCA_949738465.1 uncultured Lachnospiraceae bacterium | reverse complement strand
TGAATGGTGGGAGGCGGATGATGAGGTGACGCTGATCGCCCGTCCCAGGAGATTTGGAAAAACGCTGAACCTAAGCATGATGGAGAAATTTTTCTCGGTCGAGTATGCAGGCAGGGCGGAGCTCTTTGAAGGATTGTCGGTCTGGGAGGATGAAACATATCGCAGGCTGCAGGGGACGTATCCGGTGATCAGCCTTTCCTTTGCGAATTTAAAAGAGAGCAATTTTGTGATCATAAGGAAAAAAATATGCCAGTTCATCTCGGAGCTGTATTCCAAGTACCGTTTCCTCTTAAAGACGGATCTGTTGGACGAGAAGGAAATCCGTTTTTTTGAGTCGGTATCCATGGATATGGATGATGCAGTGGCAACCCTTGCCCTCCGCCAGATGTCAGATTATCTGAGCCGGTATTATGGAAAAAAAGTGATCCTTTTACTGGATGAATACGACACGCCCATGCAGGAGGCCTATGTACATGGATTCTGGGAGGAGCTTATAGGCTTCATCCGGAGCCTGTTCAATGCCTCCTTTAAGACCAATCCCTATCTGGAGCGGGCGGTGATGACAGGAATTACCAGGGTCAGCAGGGAGTCCATTTTTTCGGATCTTAACAATCTTGAGGTGGTAACGACTACATCAGAAAAATATGCAGACTGCTTTGGATTTACGGAGGAGGAGGTCTTTGGGGCGCTGGATGAATTTGGAATGGGAGAGAAAAGGGAGGAGGTAAAGCAGTGGTATGACGGCTTCTGCTTCGGAAACGTCAGTGATATCTATAATCCCTGGTCGATCCTGAACTTCCTGGATAAAAAAAGAGTGGGCCTCTATTGGGCCAATACCAGCGCCAACAGCCTGGTGGGAAAGCTGATCCGTGAGGGAGAGCCGGAGCTGAAGATCCAGATGGAGCAGCTGCTGAAGGGGGAGAGCATCCGTACGCCCCTGGATGAGCAGATCGTATTCAACCAGCTGGACCAGGGGGCGGAGGCAGTCTGGAGCCTGCTTTTGGCCAGCGGATATCTGAAGACAGTGGCCTATGATGCAGTCGATGAGGTGGAGGATCCAAAGTATGAGCTGGTCCTGACCAACCAGGAGACAGAACGTATGTTTCGCTCTATGGTGAAGGGGTGGTTCAGCCGCTGCCGTTCGGTCAGCAATGCTTTCCTGAAGGCATTGCTTCTGGGAGATGTAAAGGCCATGAACCGCTATATGAACAAGGTTGCCCTTGCTACTTTTAGTTACTTTGATACAGGAAGGGACCCCTCCTGGGAGGAACCGGAGCGCTTCTACCATGGCTTTGTTCTGGGCCTGATGGTGGAGCTGTCCGATCGTTATACACTGACCTCCAACCGGGAAAGCGGTTTTGGCCGGTATGATGTGATGCTGGAGCCAAAGGATCCGAAGGAGGACGCCATCATCCTGGAATTCAAGGTGCAGGATCCGGAGGATGAAAAGGAACTGTCCGATACGGCGGCGGCCGCCTTAAAGCAGATCCGAGAGAAGAACTACGAGGCGGGCCTCCTTGCCAGAGGATTTTCCAGAGAACAGATCAAAAAATACGGTTTCGCCTTTCGTGGGAAGGAAGTCCTCATCCAGGGGGAAGGCGAAACGGATAGATAGAAAAAACGATCCTATAGCAGCAGCTTGGAAAACAGGTTGCTGTTATTTTATGCGCATAGGAACCAAAAGGAAGATAGAATTGTCCACATTTCATTGAAGTTATGTCGGTTACAAAATGGCAGGGAACTATGTTATGATGCAAGCTATAAACTTATATTACGAGGAGTGATAGAAAATGGAAAATAAAAAAATGAGAGCGTTTTCCTATCAGGAGGACGGAGAGGGAGGGCTGTGCTTTCTCGGGGCAGAGGCGGATGAATTTCAGATGAATTGGGCAGAAGGCCATAAAAGCTGGGGAACCATAATCTGCCCGCAGGGGATTTGTGCCACGGTGAAGCGCAGGCTGCTGCCGGAAGGACAACTGGAGGAACGTTATTGCTTCGAGAATGTATCCCGTTTCCCCATTTTTTTCCAGAAAACGGAGGTAGGAATCTATACCACCTTTCCGGATGATTATGAGGAGCCAAAGCGCTGCCTCACGGAACGGTGCCACACCCATATTTTCTGTGGCGGCGCCGGCTCCTATGTGATGGCGCTGCGCATGGGGGGCAGGCCGCCCCATCTGGGGCTGCTGCTCACCGAAGGCAGCCTTGGAGCCTATAGCGTGGAGCGCAATCCACAGTCGGAAAGCAATGACCGGGGAGATTTTATTCTCCATCCCCAGCTTCCGCCCTTAGCGCCGGGGGAAAAAACGGAGATCGCTTGGGAGCTGTTCTGGTTTGAGGACCGCAAGGAATTTGAAGCATACCGGATCCGGCGGGGGCAGGTTCCGGCGCTTCAGATGCGGCAGTGTGTTTATTTCCCGGGGGAGACGGTGGAGTTTGATCTTCTGGTGGGGGAAAATGTACGGGATGGCCAGCTTACGGCCCTTTGCAATGACCGGCCGGTGCAGATGCAGGAGGAAGATCGGGAAGGCGTCAGATGCATCCGCTGCCGGTATCCGGCCCAGGAGCCGGGAGAGTACCGGATTCAGATCCGTGCTGCCGGAAGGGAGATCCAGGCATTGTCTTATGTGAGTCCGGATCTGCATGAGCTGGTCAGGAGCCGCTGCCGGTTTATTGCGAGGAAGCAGCAGTATCGTGGCAGGATCCAGGCCTATCAGATTTTTGGCAGGATGGAGTATCTTTCCGGGGCGAAGGAGCAGATCCGGCTTCTGGAATTATTCCATGGGTAGCAGCCGGATTACCGCCAGTTCGGAAATGCCGTCCGTCACTGGGACGGGTACTGGTTTGGAAAATACCGGATGCTTGGGGATACCTACCCCCACTACTGGAGCGTATTGAGCGGCATCGTATTTGAAGCGTATGGGCGGCTTACCGGCGATCATTCCTTCCAGGACGCGGCCCGGGCCGCCCTGCGGGGATCCTTAAGCCTGTTTGCGGCGGATGGAAGCGCCTCCTGCGCGATGGTGTTTCCCCAGACCGTAAACGGGGAGCGGGCCTGTTTTTGGGATCCCTGGGCCAATGACCAGGACTGGGCGCTGTACTATGCATTGAAATATGAAGATCTGGTACGGGGATTGAAAGAATTTTCCGGGAAAGAAAAATGATAGAATTGTCCACATTTTATTGAAGTTATGTCGGTTACCAAATGACAGGAAACCATGGTATGATACAAATATAAATTGGGGGATATGGAAATACAGGTATCATAGAAGCGATAACCATTTGTGCAAAATAGACAAAAGTAAGCGAATGAATAAGGAACACAAAAAGGAGAAGGACATGAAAAGAGAGTTTGCGGCATACCCGCTATTTGTGAAGGATCCGTTTTTTTCAATCTGGGCAGATTGTGAAGAAATTAACGAGAATCATCCCATATTTTGGGCGGGCAACAAGAAAATCCTCAACGGCTATGTTCAGGCGGAGGATCAAAAGCTGGTATTCCTGGGGGAAGGGGACGGCTCCTTCACACAAACATACATAAGGACAGAGGGGTTTGTGACAGAGTGCGCATTTACCTCGGAGCTTCTGGACCTGACGGTGCAGTTTGTCTCTCCCCTGTTTCTGGACGATCTTACTGTGCTTTCCTGCCCGGTCTGCTATCTGAAATATGATGCTGTATGGAAGCGGCCGGTGAAGGATGCGTCCATATGCTTTGAAGCGGAGGAGCGGATCTGCTACAATACCGCCTATTCTTAAAAATACCGGGGATTATGACGGAAAAGAGACGGTACAGCTCTATATCCGGGATCTGACGGCCTCTATGATGCGGCCGATCCGGGAATTGAAAAAGTTCAAAAAGGTTTTCCTGCGTAAGGGAGAAGGCATGCAGGTAGAATTTGAACTGGGGTATGAGGATCTGGGATTCTATACGCCGGAGGGAACGTATCTTGTGGAATGTGGGGAGTTTTCTGTTTTTATCGGGGAAAACTGTCTGACGGAGAATTCCGTTTCCTTTTGGGTCACGGGTGATTGAGGCAGCCTAAGACCGTAGCCTTCGCTTGCTGGCAGGAGGAACGGGAGGATTTTGGATCAGAGATATCCGGAAAATGAAAATATCCGTTGTAGGATCCGGAAAAATCCGGTATACTTAAGAAAAGACGTGATGTGATGGAGAAGGAAGGGAGCGGCTATGGCGAGGACAGTAAGCATTGGGCGTCAGGATTTTGAGAAGCTAAGGCTCAGCAACAATTTCTATGTTGATAAGACCCATTTTATACGTGAATGGTGGGAGGCGGATGATGAGGTGACGCTGATCGCCCGTCCCAGGAGATTTGGAAAAACGCTGAACCTAAGCATG
>CATJBQ010000033.1 GCA_949738465.1 uncultured Lachnospiraceae bacterium | reverse complement strand
TCTGGGCAACAGCCTGACAGTGGCCGTTGTATCGGCTTTTATCGTGCTTTTGGTGGCAATACCCGGGGGCTACGGTCTTTCCAGATATCAGTATAAGGGGAAAGGGCTTACCATGGTGGCGTTTCTGATTACACAGATGATTCCCCTGACCCTGCTATTGGTTCCCATGTTCCTGATCTTTTCCTCCATAAGGCTCAATGACACCCTGATCAGCCTGATCATTCTCTATGTGGTGTTGAATGTTCCTTTCTGTATAATCACTATGCAGGGCTTTTTCATGAATATCCCGGTGGTGATCGAGGAGGCGGCCAGAATTGACGGGTGCGGGAGAATTCAGACCATCGTGAGGATTGTTCTTCCCGTTATGCTTCCGGGAATTATCGCCGTATTCATTTTCGCTTTTATCGGAGCGTGGAACGATCTTTTAGGGGGTGTCATGTTTATCAACTCCGAGGCCAAACGGACGATCCCGGTGGGGCTCAGCTATTACGTGGGACAGTTTGCGGTGAACTGGGGCGAGATGACGGCCGGAGGAATTATGGCGCTTCTGCCATCGGCGGCGTTGTTTGCTTTTGCGCAGAAGTATATTGTTGAGGGAATGACCGGCGGAGCGGTGAAAGGTTAGGAGGTGTAAAAATGAGTCGCGGATATGTAAAAGAAGAAGATATTTTAGCCCATGAGGGGGACGGCTATGAGCGATTTATGGGGGCGGTGGTTCCGCCGATTTTCCAGAATACGCTGTTTGCGCTGCCTACGTCGGGAAACGGGATACCGGAGCATCCTTATGTATACAGTCGAGTGACAAATCCAACCGTGGAAGTGGTGGAGAAGAAGCTGGCGGCCCTGGAGAACGGAGGGGACGCTTTGTGCTTCTCTTCGGGGATGGCGGCCATCTCTTCCGCCATTATGCATTTTGTGGAGAAGGATTGCCACGTGGTGACGGTCAGGAGTATCTACGGGCCTGCAAGAACATTGTTGAAGGATTATCTTCCCGGAAAATTCGGAGTGGAGACCACGCTGCTAAGCCAGGAGGAGGCCATGCACCTGGGAGATTATGTCAGGGACAACACCAGACTGATTTATCTCGAAAGTCCCTCCAGCGGTATTTTCAGTCTGCAGGATCTGGAATATGTGGGAAAGCTGGGAAGAGAGCGCGGTATCGGCACAGTGATCGACAATACCTATGCCACGCCCCTGTACCAGAAGCCCCTTGATTACGGAATTGATATCTCGGTACATACGGCTTCAAAATATTTAGGCGGCCACAGCGATATCATTGCGGGAGCCCTTATCAGTTCCGGACGGATATGCGAGGAGATCCGCAGGAGTGAGAGGGCAAACTTCGGAGCCTGCATGGATCCTCATCAGGCGTGGCTGATGCTGCGGGGAATGCGTACCCTGAAGCTCAGACTTGAACAGCATGCGGAGAATGCGCTGGCAGTGGCGAGGTATCTGAAGGGACATCCTCTGGTGAAGCGGGTCTATTATCCCGGACTGAAGGAGGGGGAGCAGAAGGAGCTGATCGAAAAGCAGATGAAGGGCTTCAACGGCCTTTTGAGCTTTGTGATGGACGGTACGGCGGATCAGGCACGGCTGTTTATGGATTCTCTGACCTGTTTTCTCAAGGGGTGTTCCTGGGGCGGGTTTGAGAGTCTGGTCCATCCCTTTAGCGTGGGAACGGACGAAGAGTTTAACAGGGAAAACGACTGCCCGGCAAATCTGATCCGCCTTCACATTGGACTGGAGAATGTGGAAACCCTGATCGCCGATCTGGAGCAGGCGTTTGCAAAGGTAACAGACGGCCGGTAAGGGGGATGATGATGAGAGAACTGAAAAAGATTGTGATTTATGGAGACAGTATATCGACTGTCCTTCACGGGGAAGGCGGCTTTGAGGAATATCTGAAAAAAAGATTTTCCGCACAGGTGGTCAACTATGCGGTCAGCGCAAGCGGGCTTGCCCTGGGAACCCCGGATAATACGGTCTGTGTTTTGGCGGATGAGAAAAACATTCCCGTGGATGCAGACCTGGTCATCATGTGGCACGGAACCAATGACTGGTATTGGGGAAGTCCTGTAGGCAGGCTGGAGGACGAAGATTCCGGAACCTTTCTGGGAGCCGTGGGGGAGGCGGTCCGCAGGATACGGAAAGCGGTTCCTCATGCGGCTTTTGTGTGGCTTACTCCTATCTACCGCTATGAGGCTCCGGATCAGGGGAGCGCTCCCGGTAATGCCTATGAGACGAGAAACAAAGCGGGCTTTACCATGACTGACTATCACCGTGCAATCATGGAGGCCAGCGTGTATCACGGCTTTCAGGTTCTGGATCTGCGCAGGGAGTGCGGAATCCATGAGTTTAATCATTCCTTATATCTGGAGGACGGCGTACATCCAAACAGAGCCGGATATGAGCGGATCATTCAGGTTATGGAAAGGGGATGGGAGGCTGTATGTATGTCATAGGAATCGATATCGGGGGCACATCCGCCAAGCTGGGGGTGATTTCGGAGGGCCGGGTGGTCCGGGAGGAGAGGATTCCTACAGGATCAGATCTGGATTACGGTTTTTTTGTGGAGGAAGCCGGCAGACG
>CATJBQ010000032.1 GCA_949738465.1 uncultured Lachnospiraceae bacterium | reverse complement strand
TTTCCCAGAATAGAAATACACGGCAGAGTGCTTACCTGATCTGGCAGTGTCTCCAGCGAATCCGGGAAAAGGCAGATTTTATGGACGCCTTTTACCTCACTCTTTACCAGGAACAGGAGGTCTATATGACCCACCATCCCAAACGGATGACAAACCAGCAGATGCAGCAGTTAAAAACACTGCTGAAGGATTATGACTGGATCGGTGACGGACAGGGGCAGATCGGGCTTTTAAGCTGCGGTGAGGACACCTATTTTATCGGGCATCTGGAATACAGCAATTACGGGATCGGATATCTGATTCGGGATACCACACTGTTTGAAGCAGTGCTGGAGCTTTCCGAAGGAGAGACGGGCGTGTGCATCCGGGACGCTGACGGAGAGGTAAAAGATTCCTGGAATATGGAGCAATCCGAAAAGGAGCCGGTTATTGAAATCTGCTGTGATCTGTGGGAGAGCGGCCATACCATCCACTGGTACATTCCCAGAGGCCAGGTAAGCACGGCATCAAGGAATCTCATGTACATTCTGGGAGCGCTGATTATTGTAAGCATTGCGATCCTTCCGATTTTATGGGGCTTTATCCGGCGCACCGTTCTGGCGCCGCTGGATGCTGTCTCTGCGGCCATTGCAGAGGTAAAGCAGGACCATCTGGACTACCGGATCAGCCGGCCGTCCAATACGGCGGAATTTGAATATGTGTACGATTCCTTTAACCATATGATCATGGAAATGAAGCTTCTGCGGGTGGAAAAATACGAGCACCAGATTGAGAAGCTAAAGCTGGAGGCAGAAAATCTGCGGCTGCAGGTGAACCCTCATCTGTTGTTGAACTCCTTTAATATGATCTTCAACATGGCCAGGTCCAAAAACTATGAAAGCATTCAGGAATACACCCTTCATCTGGTGGATTATTTCCGGTATGCATTAGAGCAGGGCGGCGACATGGTAAAGGTACGGGCGGAAATGAAATTTGTATCCGATTATCTGAAGATCCAGAAGATGCGTTACCCGGATGCCATTGTATCCGATCTGTTCCTGGAGGAGACATGCCAGGAGCGGGAGATCCCGCCGCTGCTCATCGAAAATTTTGTGGAAAATTCGGTAAAATACGGCCGGGTTGCCGGACAGCCGCTGCAGATCAAGGTCGGAGTGCGCCTTCGGGAGGGAGCGCTGATGATCCGGATTGAAGACAACGGCGTGGGTTTTGAACCAGAGGTATTGGAAAAGGTACAGCAGAATAAAGCCTTTGTGGATGATCTTGGGAAGTCCCACATTGGCATCTGTAATTGCAGACGCAGGCTGAGATTGTTTTATGGAGAGCAGGCGGAGCTGACCATTAAAAGCGAACCGGGGATGGGGGCATCCGTATGTATCCGGATCGGACAGGAGGCAGCAAATGACAATACTGATCGTGGATGATGAGATCATGGCTCTGCAGGGAATCCTCGATGGAGTGGACTGGAGCCAGTTGAGGTTTGATAAAATTTTAACAGCCAACAGCTATACCCAGGCCTTGAATTTATTCTTAAATGAGACAGTGGATGTGCTGCTGTGCGACATTGAGATGCCCAATGGCAGCGGTCTGGAGCTGGCAGAGTGGGTACAGAGGCAGAAGCCGGAGACGGTAAAGATCTTTCTGACCTGCCATGATGAATTTGAGTATGCCAGAAGAGCCATCGACCTGGAGTGCCTGGCGTATGTTTTAAAGCCTGCCACGGATGAGGTGCTGATGGAGGTACTGCAAAAGGCCATGGACAAAAGAGAGCTTCTGCTGCAGCAGAGCCAGGATCAGAAATATGCCAGGGCTTACATTCATAAGATCGGCCAGGCATGTCAGGAAAAAGAGCCAAAGGATGCGGTGGAGCAGGCGGAGGCTTATATCAATGAAAATCTGACCAGCTCCCTTTCGGTGGAGGAGATTGCCAATATCTGTTATGTAAACCCGGATCATCTGACCCGGCTGTTCCGGAAAAAGCATGGCATGACGGTGATTAATTACATCATCAGCCAGCGGATGGAGCTGGCAAAGGTTTTGCTGCGGGAAGGAAATCTGTCTGTGTATACAGTCAGCGCAGCGGTGGGATATAAGGATTATCCTTATTTCACACGTCTGTTTAAGAAGAAATTCGGTGTTACTCCCAGAGAATACGGGGAGAGCCACAGGGACAGGTGAATCGTATGTTAAAAAAATATCAAATTGGCAGAGGAATAGCTCTGCTTCTTATAACCGTGGTACTTGCCCTTGGAACTGGAGGCGGACAGGCGGCGGTGGCGGCTACGGATCTGTCCCCAAAGAAGACAGATGCAGAAGAGATTATTATGACCTATCTGTACAACGGGGAGATTCCCAGGGATCTGTGGGAGGTTGAGAGCGCCCTCAATGCGCTGACCACAGAGAAGATCGGAGTAAGGGTAAAACTGAAGCCGGTGGATCTGGATTATCAGATGAACGGTGGCTATTATATGCTGCTGGGAAAGCGGGAGCCCATGGATATTCTCTGCTTTGCCTATGAAGATATCGGACCGGTGATTCAGAGCGGTCAACTGCTGCCGCTAAACAGACTGATCGAAATAGATGCCCCCGGGATTGCACAGTTGGCGGAGGATTACCCGATCTACAGCGGCGCTGTCAGGAACCGGGAGATTTACGGAATCACCCAGGCATATGGGATTTATGGCTATCAGAACAGTGTTGTGATAAAGAAAAACATCCTTGACGTCTGCGGTCTGCCGGAAAAGGAGTTATATGATATGGCGGATCTCACGGAGCTTTTGGCCAGTATTAAGGAACATTACCCCTCCTGTTATCCCCTGGCTGTTACCAGCCAGGACCTGCCGGCAGATTACAGCCTGTCAAAGGATTTTATGGTATACAGTACCATGGGCGGCTCCGTGTTGTCCGGCGTTCTCATGGGAACAGACAGTCAAAAAATTGTGAATCTGTTTGAGACAGAGGAATACTACCAGTTTTTAAAGCAGATGCGCGCCTGGTATGAAGCCGGGTATCTCCTGCCGGATGCGGCAGTCAACGATTCGGATATGACGGAATTATTGAAAAGCGATACCTGTGTATGTATCATGTCTGAATTCTGGACCGGTAACCCCGGAACTTCCCGGAATATTTTCGGGGAGGAGACGGCAGCGCTTCCGGTTACGGAGGGATACTTTGATATTCGGAATCATGTGGACAGCGTTTACTGGGCAGTTGCGGCAGCATCCCGGCATCCCCACGAAGCCATGCGGCTTCTGGACCTGCTCTACAGCGATCCAGAGGCCATGAACCTTCTGGCCCACGGCGTGGAAGGAAAGCATTATGTTTCCCTGGAGCAGGAGGCTCATATCCGTAAGATTATAGACAGCGGATATGAGGGATACCGGTTTGTTCCAAATGAGCGGATCCGCCTGGTTTTGGAAGGAACAGAGGACTGGAGAGACTGGGAGGACTGGACCCGGAAAAATCTGGAGAATTCCTTTGTATCAGTGGGATATACCTTTGACGACAGCGGGGTGGTGGAGAAGCTGGTAGAGCTGAGGGAGATCGCCAACCGCTATCTGCCCCTTCTGGAAACAGGATGCTGTCAGGACTGGGAGGAAATGTACCAGGAAATGTGCGCACATTTGAAGGAGGCCGGCATGGAAGATGTGATTGCCCGGAATCAGGCACAGTTGGACGCCTATCTGCGGGAACCCTTACAGTAGAGGGACATTTTGGAAAACTCGGAAATGTCGGAAAAAAAGTCGGAATAATCCAGAAAAAGATCGGTTTCAAAAAAGCAGTGGTCGGTTTGCACCACTGCTTTTTCCATGGAATCCTGCTATACTGTTTTTATAAAAAGCAGGAATAATCCTGTGGAGAGGAGAATCAGTATGAAAGCAAACATATGGAAAAAATTGAGAAAAGCAGCAGGCCCTGGCCTGGCGGCAATGATGCTGCTGTGTAACAGTGGTATGGCCCTGGCCGGGGAGCTCCCGCAGGAGGAGGTCAATGAGGTAAGGACGGAAGGAGCAGCGTTGGAAGAAGGAGCGGTTTCGAATACAGAGCTTCCGGCAGAGGGAGCGGCGCAAGCGGAGACAGCGCCCGCAGCCCCGGAGGCAGATGCAGCGCCTGCGGCTTCGGAGGCGCCAGCGGAGGGAGCGGAATCCCAGGACATCTATGTGGTGGAGGCAAAAGGCAATGATCTTGTGCTGACAGGCCTGACCGAGTACGGCAAGACTTTGGAGCATATTGATATTCCCCAGGGCGTGACCGTGATCGGCAAGGATGCTTTCGCAGGCCATCTGGATGAAAGCCATGGCGGCACCAATACGTTGTCCAATGTGAAGACGGTATCCATTCCCAAC
>CATJBQ010000031.1 GCA_949738465.1 uncultured Lachnospiraceae bacterium | reverse complement strand
GGATAAACGCTGAAGGCATCTAAGCGTGAAGCCCCCCTCAAGATGAGATATCCCATTAGAAATAAGTAAGACCCCTTGAAGAGAACAAGGTAGATAGGGCAGGGGTGGAAGTGCAGCAATGTATGGAGCTGACTGTCACTAATCGGTCGAGGGCTTGACCAGAAGAAAAGATATCATTTCCGGATCTGTGTGAAATTTTGAAGGTACATGAAATAATAGCTTGAAATTGTATTGAGAATGATTTATAATAATGGCGTAGCATTACGTCATTTTTATAGATATAGGGGATTGGTCAAATGGTATGATAGGGGTCTCCAAAACCTTTGGTGGGAGTTCGATTCTCTCATCCCCTGCTAGTGAAAAAGTGCTGTAAGCCTTGTATTTCCGGGCCTTGCAGCATTTTTTCTGTTTACCGCTAAAAATTATTTTGGAGTGTTTTAAAGTGTTTCAGAGTGAAAAAATTGGGGTAAAAATGGGGTAAGCAAATTATTAATGGTGAATATATATGATAGATAAACATTTTTTGCTCCGTAGTATTTTATAGACATTTATAAGCATAATCGGCGGTTATTAAAATGGAGGTGCTGCAAGCATTTAGTATCAATAAAACAATTGTTTTGAAATAATCAGAAAAAATAAAGACAGACAAACTGGAAGATTGCTTTTAGTTTGCCTGTCTTTATTTTAAGTTTTTTTTGACCGTTTTGGGGATGATGTTATGACTTCTGTTTGTGATATGGCTTCCTTCCTGGTGCAGGCAGAAGTATACGCAGGCCCGACCTTTTTCGGGTGGGTATTCGGCTTTGGTGGAAAGGTGAAGATCCTGGGGCCGGAGCATGTGAAGGAGCAGTACCGGCAGATGATTCTGGAGGCGTATGGGGATCTGATGGATTGAGGGAGCGGCAGGGTGGGATAGAACAGGTATGATTTTGCAAATTATCAACGATATAATTTTTAATTCAGCAGGAGGAGAAACCTATGTATACCGCAGAGCAGAACCAGGAAATTGAAAAAGTCATAGAGGTCTTTCATGACTATATCCAAAATACAGGAAACTTTGATGTATTATGGTCAGATAAGCTGGGATATCTTTATCTGAATGGGATTTTAGAAGACCGGGATGGTGTGTGTATGGCCCCGATGGTTCTCTGGGACGGGGAAACGCTGTGCAATGAGATTATCTACCACATTGCCTGCGATGTGATGGAAACGGTATTTTTGTATAAATTTATGATAGTGAAAAAACGCGGAGTTATGAAATGTCAGGTTTCCCACACGAGGCCAATAACGCTTCCACGGTAGCAAGAACAACCTGAAGCTGCTTTTCATCGCAAAGCCTTAGCAGGCGGTTTATTTTTTGATAAGTATCGTCCGTTACCGCGCGGTCCGGATAGATCACGGTATCGGCAGACAGATTGAAATAGCAGATTGTTTTCTCAAATAACTGATAGCTTGGATTACTGCGGAAACGTTCAAGGTCTTTTAGGTGTGACAATGAAATTCCCAGTATTTCTGCTAATTCCGCCTGGGTAAGCTTTTGATCGAGCCGTGCGTTTTTCAGTACATAGCCAAACTGGTTTGGTGGATAGGCCATGGTATCACCTCATAAATAAAATTTAGTAAAATAACAGTATACATTCAAGAAGCAGACATAACCATACTATCTGACGGAAAATCACGCCGATTTATTTCGACATAAAAATACAGATATCCCCACCATACGACAAAATATGGTGGGGCCATATTGTGCAGAGCAAATATGGCGCGTATACTTATAGATGGGGGAAATTTCCATTAGGGAGAGAGAAAATGAAAAACAGTACGAAAGATGGAAGGACCCGTTATTACCTGTGGACGTTCAGCATAACAGCAGTCATGCTGTCATGCCTGTCCGTATTCTGTTTGCCGGAGATCATAAACCGGATCTTGGGAAAAACGGTTACGGTTGCTGTCTGGGCCGTCTATGCCCTGCCTGCAGCCGGACTTATTTTTTTGTGTCTTGCAGCGTTCCTGCGCACAAAATTCAGACAAGAGGAGAAAGCAAATTACATAAAAGCGCTGGGAAGGATGCTTATGCTCCTTCTGATCTCTGGATGCTGTATTCTGGTCTTAAGCCTTTTAAACGGCCTGCTGGCGGTGTTTGCCTACGCCTGGCTGAAGGAAAGTCTGACCTTAAGCCAGATCAAAGGGATCATCAACGTGCTGGCCACGGGCATCCACCTGGTACTGCTTCCCTTCTTCCTATCGATCTTCTGGAGTGAAGTGGCGGGAAACAGTGGTTTTGGCGCGTCCATGGCCCAGGGGATCCGGCATGGATGGAAAAAATATCTGCGGCTGTTCCTGACAGGGCTTGCGGCCTTTGGCGGCGGTTTTCTTGTCATATCCGCATTTTATGATGTACCACAGACGTTAAGCGCAAAGATGGGACAGGGGGTTCTGCTTGGGGCTGTAGGAGCGGTGGCATTTGCCATATCCGGTCAGATCTGTTTGAAGCGTGAGGTGGAAAAAAGATGAAAAGAACAGGAAAAAAATTCCAGACGGCAGTCAGTATCCTTTTGTGCATGGCCATACTGGCCGGCCTTCTTCCGGCAGAGGTTTTAGCGGAGGGAGAGCACCTCCGGAAGGTGGATTTTACCAGCCCGGAAGCCATTACCGAGATGAATGAGGTGACCTATAAAAAGGACGAAACCCTGCGGAATCCCATGGACTATTACGGGGAACCGGAGCCGGAAGGGGCGCTGGTTGCAGTGGACGAATATTCCAAAACCTACCGGACCTCGGAAACGGAATTCCTTACCCAGATCGGCGGCCAGGCGAATACCTATACCGATGACAACGGAAAGCCGCAGCTT
Organism: uncultured Lachnospiraceae bacterium; assembly: GCA_949738465.1. GTDB lineage: Bacteria > Bacillota > Clostridia > Lachnospirales > Lachnospiraceae > 14-2. Next base: position 1,387 of record CATJBQ010000031.1, on the reverse strand, counting down.
GTGGATAATACCCTGGTGGAAAAGAATCCATGGTTTGAGGCGGATTACCTGGAAAATGCGGCAAATGATTATACCGTGCAGCTTCCCTTGGAGATCAATGAAGAAAACGGTGTGAAGCTTCATAAGGACGGGTACCAGATCGAGTTTATCCCCCAGGGCGGGGATTTTACCAGGCCGGTGGCGGCGGAAAACGCGGTCCGCTACAACGACGTCTTTGCCGGGATCGACTACCAGTATACGATCCTGGGCGATTCCATCAAAGAGGATATTATCCTGAACTATGCGGTTCCACAGCATGAATTTTCCTTTGCCTTAAATCCGGGCGGCCTTCAGGTAAAGGAGGAAAACGGCGCGGTGATCTTATATGATACGGATGCGTTAGATCCGGTCTATACCATGGTCGCACCTGAAATGTCGGACGCTTCCGGAAATATTTCCTTACATGTGACGCTGTCCTTAACGGAGACAGACGGACAGTATTTCGTTACGGTACATGCGGATGAAGAATGGCTCAGTTCACCGGAGTGTGCCTATCCGGTGCGCATTGACCCCACCATCAATGTCTCCGATTCCAATATCGGCCTGTATGGCGTGGAGCAGGGCTCCGCGGACACGGTAATGGGCGACAACAATTATCCGTACTGCGGTTATGATGACGGCATTACCAGCAAGAACCTGCAGCTTTTCGGCAAGGCCAACCTCATGACCCGGACCTATATCAGCATCAACTACGATTTTTCACAGATCTCCACGGAGGCAAAGGTGGATAACGCCACCCTCAGCCTGTACCATTACACAAGCTGGAGCAAGGGCGGGAGCAGTTTCGGCCTGTACCAGGTGGACCAGCCCTGGGATCCGGCCCATATCACCTGGAATAACCAGCTTGGCTATTCCCATACCTTCATCCAGTACCAGCCCACAAACGGGGCAAGGGGATGGATGAACTGGGATGTGACGGAGGTGGTCAATTCCTGGATCCAGGGGACATCCGCCAACAACGGCCTGGTGGTGAAGGCGGAAGACGAGCGGAACATGCAGGCCGAGGTATTCCACAATAAAAACGGGGCCAATAAGCCCGTCCTTTCCATCAACTGGTCCATCCCCGACCCGGTGGACCCGTCCTACCCGCTGGACGCTGTCAGCATCGCGCTGCGCCCCATGACGGAAAAGGATACCAACGGGAAGCTTCTGTTTGACGCCGTTTTTGCCGACGGGGTGGCCACACCGGGAGCAATGGTGAACTATCACCTTTCCCCGGACAACATTTCCGGCTCCGCGAAAGCCAGCGCCAGCTATAAATATCCCGACAGCACTGCCTTTGAGGCGGTCTTCCCGAATGGGACCAGATATAAGGACAAGCAGGGCAATTACCAGACCATGCTCTATG
>CATJBQ010000030.1 GCA_949738465.1 uncultured Lachnospiraceae bacterium | reverse complement strand
GAACAAGGATTTATCCCGCTATACAGACGGGAGCTTATCACGGATGATCTCCATGAAGTCTGCGGTTTCCGAACGGATTATCAGTTCATAACCAAAAGCAGCATGAGAACCATTCAGAAAAAAGTAAAGGGAAAGAATAAATTACTATACTTCGTAACAACGGTAAAACTCGCTGCAGCCCAGAAAATACAAGGGATACAGCGATTTTTTAATCTACTAACTGTCAAAGACAGGATTCTACCACAAAACTGACAGAAATAAAACCGTCTTTCCCCCAATTTTGCATATCTCATAGAGATAAAAGCATCCCGCTCCTCAAGGCCACTTCGCCTCCCCGTCCTCCGGCCCGCTGACCGTATCCAGTGCGTCTCCTATCAGGCGCACCATCTCCCAGATGGAGCGGAAGTTCACAGTCTTATTTTTATCTGTCCAGGTAATCCGCCCCTGCCAGCTACTGTTCTGCCTGTGCTGCACCCGGATGATGAACGTCCCCAGATCCCCGTGCTTTTTCAGCAGTTCCTCCTCGTCCATAATCTTTCTCCTTTCCTCATGATCGCGCTGCTCGAAGCGCATATGGGCACGCCCCAAAGGCATCTCCTTATTTTTCTTCTCCGCTTCCCCATGGGCACGTCCCCCAAACCCCCGCCGCTTCTGGGACTGATACGGAAAACGAATCCCGTCAAAAAGTCCTTCCATACCAAACACCAGTTCATCCAGACTGTCAAAAGCCTGCCCCTCCTGGCTGTAAAAATGATAAAACCGCCCGGCCTGCCTCTGCCCCTCGACCCGGTCGATACAAACCACCAGCCCGCAGGGCGTACCAATGTAATTCTGTGACCCTTCCATGGACAGCCACCTTCTCCTTCCTGTTCATGCGCCTCCCCATTTCGTGCGTCTTTCGCCGTTCTTCCACCGGAATGATCGCGTTCTTCTCCTGATAAGTCACCCGTCGGAAAGTCCCAGCGCCTCCCCAAGCTGCCGTTCCACACTGCTGACATGGTACTGCACGCCGATCCGCTGCCGGTTGACGGTAAAATCCCGGGTGATCCGCCGCTGCACCACGCTGCAATCCTCCAGGGTAGTGTTCACCAGAAGCACAAGGTACTGCCCCTTGCCATAACGGTTGATCACATCGCTCCTGCGAACAGAACGCCGGATGGATTCCCCCAGCCTTTGGGACAGCTCCTCCAGCCGCGCGCCCTCCTCCATGGGATTTCCCTTACTGTCCACCACCGTGCAAAGCATCAGGTACACCGACTGGCCCCCGCGCTCACTCATCCGCTGCACCATTTGATAAATCCCCAGAAATACCGGGTACGGACACAGATAGCCGCCGGGATACAGCTCCTTCTCCTGGGCCAGCTCCCGCTGGATCTCATCTAAGACACCATAGCTATGCTCCATCTGCTGCCCCAGCCTATGTACCATATCCCGCATTTTTCCGGAAGGGGTGAAGCCCTGCTCCTTCAAATACAGCTCTAATGTATCATTGTAGAACTTCCGGGCCTCCAGAGGCTTCCCGGCAGAGACCAGCGCCTCCATGGTCAAGGTCTCCCAGTCCGCCAGGGGATCGGCGCCGGCCGCCATTTTTCCCAGCTCCTCCAGTCCCTCGTAGTCCCTGGCTTCCCGCAAAAGCTGTGCCGCCCGCTCCACGCAGGAGCAGAACAGGCCATGATACCTCCGGGCCTCCTGGGCCGCCCATACGGCGCCCTGGGCGTTTAGGAAATCCCCGGTGTAGGTACGGCAGGCCTGCAGGTACAGGCTGAGCCTGCGGCCGGGATCTGCCTCGGCCCCGGCTTCCCCGGCCAGCCGCTCCATCTCCCAGGCATCCTCCACCACCGGGATCTGGCGGGTCCAGTAATATCGGCCGTCCCGCTGCTCGATCAGGCTGATATCCCCCGGCATTCCGGCTGCCGTCAGCTTCTTCCGGGCATTATAGATAACGCTCCGAAGGGCATGGTTGACATTCTCCAGGTCCCGTTCTTCGAAAACCACTGCCTTGATTTCCTCCCGGGGTACCCCTTCCCTGCGGTAGTGCAGCACCATCTGCATCAGATAAGAAAACTGGGACTCCCTCGTCTTCCCCGTCATGATCTCTTTCCCGTTCCAATTCAGAGAAAATCTACCAAACATATGTACGTTCAATACATTTTTTTCCATTTCATGTCACCGCTTTTCATTCTTTTTTTCCCTTCCGGAGCCTGCCAGGTTCAGAACAACCCCCAGCAGCACCACCGACACCGCCGCAATTTTCCCATACAGGGAGGTCATAATTGTCAAGACCTTTCCCATGCCGGGAATGGTCACCGCCACCCTTCCGATATAACTTTCATACGGAACCGGAAGGGGATCCTCCTTCTCGTTGGCATCCCCCTTCGTCCGGAAAGCGCCGGATACGATATTGTTCTTTACTACCCGGTGGGTAATAATCCCCGTATCCTCCGCCGAGCCATAAAATGCAATAATCTCCTGCTCCTTTACATCCTCCGGCTGCCCGGCCCTGACATAAATCAGACTGCCTACCGGCATTTCCGGCTCCATGCTGCCGCTAAGCACATGATACATCTGATATCCAAATACTTTCGGCAGCACCAGCAGGGAGCACAGAAGGACCACCATCACGATCAATGTGGTCCCTGCCGCGCTTATGCACCTGCCGATCCTGCCAGGTGTTTTTTCCTTCCTCATGACTTCTTCTGACCGGACTCTCCCGTCTCCGGCTCACCGTCCGCTTTTACTGCCGGCTTTTTATGTCTTTTCTTCATATAAATGGCGGACGCTCCCAGGATCATCAAGGCCGCTACGCCGATTCCCACATAAATGGGGAGGTATCCCATCCGTAGTCCCTGTTTCTCCGTCACCATATTGGCCAGGGGCACATTTTCGTCGTCCAGATCCACCAGCTCCTGCTGGCCCTGGGGCGCCTCATCATCGGGAATATTCACACCGGCATCGCCTCCCACCAGCGGGATATCCTCCTCCGGGATCTCCGCGCCCGCATCCTCCTCCGGAGGTACCGCCGCACCCCCTCCTTCTTCGGCCGCCGGTTCCGTTGGCGCCGGAGGCGTTGTTTCCGGAAGGGACGTGCCAACCGGCACATAAAGGAAATCGAATACATTCTCCGCCTCGTTGGCCGAAATGGTTTTTACCATATTCAGCGCCTGGGGCTGGTAGCCCTCCACATAACGGGAGGACACATACTGGCGCTCGCCGATATTGCCATAATACGTATCGCTCTCCATGATCTGGTTGCCGTCCATATCCAGATAATTCACCCGGTAAGCCGCCATATCGCCGCTGATTCCGTAAGCCACCACGTAATCCCGGTCACAAGCTACCCGGAAGGTGGGCGCCTCCGCCTCCGAATTGTCCCGGCCGGACCTGCGGACGCCCCGCACATAATATCTGGCGTCTGTGGCTGCAGCCGCCTCCTGTGGCCTGATGTAAAGAGTATCCCCATACTTTAAGCCGCTGATCGTGGTGCAATCCCGCCCATACTCCACATGGGCCGATTCCGAGCGGACATCGATGCCGCCCTCCGAAAGTTCACCCTGGTTCCCGGCATACAGCTTTACGGTGTAAGTGTATTCCTCCTCAGCGGCATACGCCGTCCGGCTGCCCGCCGCAAGGGAACACAACGCCAGGAGCAGGACGCCGGTGCGCAGCGCCTTTAATAATTCAGTCATGATTTTATTTTTCACCTCGTCGCCTCCCTGCCTGGACCGCTTCCACTTTTTCTTCTTCCTTCTGGTTCCGGCTGAGCATGACAAGCCCGCCCGCCAGAAGCCCAAGGCCCGATGCAAACAGCAGGATTACATATAGCAGAATCCGGCTCTCATCCCCGGTCTTTACCGGCCCCTGCCGAAGGCCGCTTCCCCCCACCATCTCTGTGGCAAAATCCATCTGCAGCCTGGCAAAGGTGTTCTGGTAATTATTCACAAGGGTCTCGCCGTCCAGGGCCACCTTCAGCTTAATGACACCGGAAGCGCCCTTTCCCATACGATCCAGATAAAAATAGTCCTCCAGCGTACTGTCCGCCCCGTGAAGGCCCACGCCGTTGATCCGCCCGTCCCCGCCGAACTTTTCGCTGGAATAAAGGGTGGTGGTCTCCCCGCTGTGATCCGTGTAGGTCAGAAGGTAATCGTAAG
>CATJBQ010000029.1 GCA_949738465.1 uncultured Lachnospiraceae bacterium | reverse complement strand
TTTTTCTTATGGCAGGCCTTGGACAGCTCCACCAGATCCTCCATGGTTCCCAGCTCCGGCTGCACCTTGCCAAAATCCGCCACCGCATATCCGCCGTCCGAACGGCCCTTGGGCGATTCCAGAAAGGGCATCAGATGAATGCAGTTGACATTGCAGGACTTCAGATAATCCAGCTTCTCCCTGACGCCCTTAAGGTTCCCTGCAAAATTGTCAATATAGAGCATCATGCCCAGCATATCATTCCTGCGGAACCATTCCGGATCCTGTTCCCTCTGATTGTCCAGCTTCCGGAACTCCGGCGCCCGGTCCAGAGAAAACCGGTACATGTTCTCACACAGCTCCGCAAACATTGCACTGTTGTCATACAGCTCCATATAGAGCCAGCGGAGCTCATCGTGGTGAGCCTTTAATCGCTTTTGAAACAACTCTTCCATCTTCATATGGCAGCTCCTATCTGATTGCATATTTATAAGTATGTCAATCGTTTTACATATTCTCATATGAAGATTTTACCACAATAAAACTGGTTTTGGTAGATGGAACATGTGTTCTATTTTTGTTTTTTCTGCACTTCTGCACGCCGGAAAGGAAGCTTCCGGAAAAATAATAAAAAACACATTGATCCCTGGCATAATCTGTATTATAATCTCCGTATACATACAAAAGAGCGGAGGTACTACATATGGTTGATTCAAGATGCGGACTGCACTGTACCGGGTGCGAATATAAGGATACCTGCGGCTGCGGCGGCTGTATCGAGACAAACGGGCGCCCTTTTCACGGCGAATGTCCCGTTGCCGTCTGCTGCCAGGACAAGGGCATCGTACACTGCGGGGAATGCCCGGATATTCCCTGCCAGCTTCTGACGCAGTATTCCTGCGATCCGGAGCACGGCGATACGCCTCAGGGCGCCAGGATCGAGCAATGCAGGCGTTGGTATGCCGATGCGCAGGAAAAAAGGTAAGATCGCAGGGGAGCTGCCCCTACAGCTTATTCCAGGGATTCTTATAGCAGGACGCCTCTAAAAGCTCCTCCTCAATCCGAAGCAGCCGGTTATATTTTGCGGTGCGCTCTCCCCGGCAGGGGGCCCCGGTCTTGATCTGTCCCGCGTTCACTGCCACCGACAGGTCTGCGATAAAGGTATCCTCCGTCTCGCCGGAGCGGTGGCTCACCACTGCCCGGTAGCCGTTTTTCTGGGCCGTCTCGATGGCCTCCATGGCCTCGGACACGGTGCCGATCTGATTGACCTTCACCAGGATGGCGTTGGCGCAGCCCATCTTGATGCCCAGATCCAGCCGCTTGGGATTGGTGACAAAAAGGTCGTCGCCCACAAGCTGGATCCGCTCTCCCAGCCGCCTGGTCAGCTCCTTCCAGCCATCCCAGTCCTCCTCGGAAAGGCCGTCTTCAATGGAGATAATCGGAAATTCCGCAAGAAGATCTTCGTAATAGCGGATCATCCCCTCCGTATCCCGGCACACCTGCTGGCCGGCCACCTGGCTCTCTCCCTCAAAATAGTAATTTCCCGTTTCCGGATCGTACAGCTCGGAGGCTGCCACATCCAGGGCGATCTTCACCTGCTCCCCCGGCACGTAGCCCGCCGCCTCTATGGCCTCCACCATCAGCCGCAGCGCAGCCTTGGCGTCGGGAAGGTCCGGCGCAAAGCCTCCCTCGTCCCCCACAGCCGTGGTCAGGCCCCGCTGCTCCAAAAGCTTCTTCAGATTGTGGTAGATCTCCGCGCACATCCGAAGGCCATCGGCAAAGGAATCCGCCACCACCGGCATGATCATGAACTCCTGAAAATCCACGGTATTTTTGGCATGGCGCCCTCCGTTTAAGATGTTCATCATGGGCACCGGAAGTTCCCGCACAAATGTGCCGCCCAGGTATCGGTAGAGCGGAATATTTAGTGCATCTGCAGCGGCCCTGGCCACGGCCATGGACACGGAGAGCATGGCGTTTGCCCCCAGATTCTGCTTGTCGTCGGTACCGTCCTCATGGATGAGGATGCGGTCGATCTCAAGCTGCTCCAGCGCATTTTTTCCAAGCAGAAGCTTGCTGATGCGGGCGTTGACGTTGTCCACCGCCTTCGTAACCCCCAGGCCGAAATACCTGGGCTCCCCGTCCCGAAGCTCCACAGCCTCAAACTGGCCCGTGGAGGCCCCGGAGGGCACGGCCGCACGGCCTGTCACACAGCCGTCGATGGTCACCTCCGCCTCTAAGGTGGGATTCCCCCGGGAATCTAAGATTTCTCTTGCATGTACCTTGGTGATTTCCAAAAATTCTCTCATAACGAAATAGTTCCTTTCTTTTTTGGTAGCATTTCCAAAAATGAAAGGAACTATGCATTGTGCTTTCTTCATTCCCGCAGGCAACGGTCCTATGCGCCGGTGGCCCTTGTTTCGGACAAGCCGGCATCCCGGCTACTGTGCGCCGCAGATCAATACCTCTTTCCCCCGGAAGGCGAAACCGTATTTTTTGATCTGCTCTCTGGAAAACCCTCTGGCAAGGAGGACTGCCTCGTAGTCCTTTTCCTCAATCTGCTTTAAGGCGGCCGCCGCCGTATCCTCCAGGCTTTCCTTCCTTCTGCTGTTTACCACCTTAAACTCAATCAAAAAGGCTTCCTTCCCCTTCTCCACTGGCTCTATCATAATATCATACCTGCCAAAGCCGCTCTCCCGATTGGAGGAGACCTCATAGCTCCCCCGCAGCTCCACCATCAGCCCCAGGACGAAACCGTGGTAAAACCTCTCAGGATGGGTTTTTTCGGATGGTTTTTTCCCAACATCAAAACTGCTGAACAGTTCCTCCGTCATTTCATTCATATACGCATTCATTTCTTCCAGATCATTTCTTAATAATGCTTTGATAAATTGATTGCTGACAGCACTGCAGCGGCTGAACCATCCCTTCACCATAGAGCGGAACATACGTTCTGTCTCCTGATTGGTCAGGACCAGCTCATACTTTGGATCCTCCACCTCATCGACAGCATCATAGGCCACTGTCTTCAGATACCCACTAGCCAAAAGCAGGCTCCAGACTGCCTCCGCCCCCTGGTCAAGCTGGTTGAATACAATCTGCTCATCCAGGGGCGTGCGGATGCTCTCCCCCTTCAACAACTGCTCCATCTGGATCTTCAGCTCCGGCTCTCCTTCCCGGATCAGTTTCCCTACCAGGCCGTTGGCGCTGGTGTTCGCCCAGTAGAGGCCTACCCTCTTTTTATCCAAAAAGTTCAGAATCGACCAGGGATTATAGATATCGCTGATGCTTCCAAAGCAAAAGCCGTCATACCACTGCTTTACTTCCTCCTTTTTCTCTCCCATTTCAAATTCATCCAGCGCCGCAAATACCTCCCCCTCCGTAAATCCAAAGCAGTCTGCATATTTTTCTGACGTAGTCGTTACCACCTCAAGATTATTCAGATCCGAAAAAATAGACTCCCTGCTCACCCGGGTGATCCCCGTCATCACTGCCCGCTCCAGATAGGGATTCGTCTTAAAGGAGGCATTAAACAAACTCCGCAGAAACCCCACAAGCTCCTCCCAGAATCCATTTATATACGCCTCCTGCATGGGCGTGTCGTATTCATCCAGTAAAAGGATCACTTTTTTTCCATAATACCGGCTCAGATACAGGGACAGCATCTTGATGGAAAAAGCTGCCTCATAGTCTTCCATATCCACAGAGATCCGCGCAAAATCCTTTTTTTCATCCTCATTTAAGACATCCGTCTTCCTCAGAAAATCAAAGCGGTTATAAATTTCCTTTATAATCCGGCAGATCGCCTTTCTGGTCTGGGGGAAGGAGCGTTCCTTCACGTCTGCAAAGCTTAAAAAGATCACCGGATAGGTTCCTTGGATCCTACGATATTTTTCATCCTCCCAGACCGACAGTCCTTCAAAGAGCTCCGCCCTGCCTGCATACTCTACCGAGAAAAATTTCTCCATCATGCTTAGGTTCAGCGTTTTTCCAAATCTCCTGGGACGGGCGATCAGCGTCACCTCATCATCCGCCTCCCACCATTCA
>CATJBQ010000028.1 GCA_949738465.1 uncultured Lachnospiraceae bacterium | reverse complement strand
TGGCAAACCGCCTGGGCTATCCGGTGCTGGTACGGCCCTCCTACGTGCTGGGGGGCCAGGGGATGCAGATTGCCTACAGCGACCAGGAGATCGAGGAATTTATGGAGATCATCAACCGCATCGCCCAGGATCATCCCATTCTGGTGGACAAGTATCTGGAAGGAAAAGAGATCGAGGTGGACGCGGTGTGCGACGGCAGGGAGATTCTGATCCCCGGCATCATGGAGCATATCGAGAGAACTGGTGTTCACTCCGGCGACAGCATTTCCGTCTACCCGGCCTTTACCATCAGCGATCATGTGAAGGAGACCATTGTGGAGTACACCCGGCGGCTGGCCCGGGCCCTGCATGTGGTGGGGCTGATTAACATCCAGTTTATCGCCATGGGGGAGGAGGTCTACGTCATCGAGGTCAATCCCCGCTCCTCCCGGACCGTGCCCTACATCAGCAAGGTGACGGGGATTCCCATTGTGGACCTGGCGGCGAAGGTGATTTTAGGCAGCACCCTGCAGGAGCTGGGCTGTCCCACGGGGCTGGCGCCCGCGACGGACTATATCGCCGTAAAAATGCCGGTATTTTCCTTTGAAAAGCTCAGGGGGGCGGAGATCAGCTTAGGGCCGGAGATGAAGTCCACCGGCGAGTGCTTAGGGATCGCAAAGACCTTCAACGAAGCGCTGTACAAGGCCTTTCTGGGGGCGGGCATCAACCTGCCGAAGCATAAGCAGATGATCATTTCCGTCAAGGATGCGGATAAGCCGGAGGCAGCCCGGGCGGCGAAGCGGTTCGAGGCGCTGGGCTACACCATTTATGCCACCAGAAGCACTGCAAAATACTTAAAGGAGCATGGGGTGCATGCCCGCCGGACCAATAAGATCACCCAGGAATCGCCAAACGTGATGGACCTGATCCTGGGCCATAAGATCGATCTGGTGATCGACACGCCCACCCAGGGGCGGGAGAAGTCCCGGGACGGCTTTTTGATCCGCCGCAACGCCATCGAGACCGGCGTCCACTGTCTGACGGCTATGGACACCGCCAACGCGCTGGTGACAAGCTTAGAGACGGCCAACGATGAGTTGACGCTGGTGGATATTGCAACGGTGAAGAATATCTGATATACTGATCGTGTGGTGTTGGGAGCAGAAAGTTTTTCTGCTCCCGGCATCATGGCGTTTGGATATTTATAAAAAATGATAGGAGGTTCTGATATGAAAGTAGCAGTAACATATGAAGACGGACAGGTTTTCCAGCATTTTGGACATACCCGGCAATTTAAGGTGTATGAGATTACAGACGGCGCCATTTTGGGGGAACAGGTGGTGGATACCATGGGCAGCGGCCATGGGGCGCTGGCGGGTTTCCTTCTGGATCTTGGTGTAGATACCTTAATCTGCGGCGGAATCGGCGGCGGCGCCCAGGCGGCCCTTGGGGAGGCGGGGATCCGTCTTTTTGGCGGCGTATCCGGCGAGGCGGATGCGGCGGTGAAGGCGCTGCTGGCAGGGAATCTTTCCTATGATCCCGGGGTACACTGTGACCACCACGACCATGAGGGAGAAGAACATTCCTGTGGGAGCCATGGCTGTGGAAGCCATTCCTGCGGCCATTAATGCTGCCGCTGCGGGAGAGGACTGTAGCTGGCACTGTTTTGATAATTTTTCCTCTTGACACAATATATGGAAAATGATAACATGGTAAGACACAACATATTGTGGAAGGAAACAGGAAAGAATAAGAAAAGCACAAGATAGGAGAGAGGGACGCAGGATGCTGGATACAGTAAAAGTAATTAAAAAAGACGGTACGAGGGAAGAATTTAACGTACAGAAGGTTGTGGTGGCGGTGAATAAGTCCGCCTATCGCGCGCTTGTGAAGTTCACGGAGGAGGAACTGGACTACATTTGCAGGTTTGTGGAGGAGAAGGTTGCGGACATGGGCCTTATGGAGGTCAAGATCGCCCAGATGCACAACATTGTGGAGGGCGCCCTTGAGAAGGTGAATCCCATCGTGGCCAAGAGCTACCGGGATTACCGCAACTACAAGCAGGATTTCGTGCAGATGCTGGACGAGGTATATAAGAAGAGCCAGTCTATCATGTACATCGGCGACAAGGAGAATTCCAACACCGACAGCGCCCTGGTATCCACCAAGCGCAGCCTGATTTTTAACCAGTTGAACAAGGAGCTGTATAAAAAGTTTTTCATGACCACCGAGGAGATCCAGGCCTGCAGGGACGGCTATATCTATGTCCATGATATGTCGGCCCGCCGGGATACCATGAACTGCTGCCTGTTCAATGTGAAGGAGGTCTTAACCGGCGGCTTTGAGATGGGGAATCTGTGGTACAATGAGCCCAAGACCTTAGAGGTGGCCTTCGATGTGATCGGCGATATTGTCTTAAGCGCTGCCAGCCAGCAGTACGGCGGCTTTACGGTGCCAAGCGTAGATCTGATCTTAGAGCCCTATGCGGAGAAGTCCTACGAGAAGTATATTGAAGAGTACACGGGCCTTGGCATTGACGAAGAGAAGGCCAGGGAAGTGGCCTGGAATAAGGTACAGAAGGATTTCGAGCAGGGGTACCAGGGATGGGAGTATAAGTTTAATACGGTAGCTTCCAGCCGGGGAGACTATCCCTTTATCACTGTGACCACGGGAACGGGAACCGGCCGTTTTGCTAAGATGGCGTCGATCTGCATGCTGAATGTGCGGAAGAAGGGCCAGGGCAAGAAGGAATGCAAGAAGCCGGTGCTGTTTCCGAAGATTGTATTCTTGTATGACGAGAATCTTCATGGGCCGGGAGGAGAACTGGAGGATGTGTTCGAGGCAGGCATCGAGTGCTCCAGGAAGACCATGTATCCCGATTGGCTTAGCCTTACCGGCAAGGGCTATATTGCCAGTATGTACAAGCGCTATGGCGAGATCATCAGCCCCATGGGCTGCCGGGCCTTCTTATCCCCCTGGTACATCCGGGGCGGCATGAACCCGGCGGACGATGATGACCGTCCGGTATTTGTGGGGCGGTTCAACATCGGCGTGGTGAGTCTGCATCTGCCCATGATCCTGGCAAAAGCACGGCAGGAGAGCCGGGATTTTTATGAGGTGCTGGATTATTACCTGGAGCTGATCCGTCAGCTTCACCGGCGTACTTACGCTTATCTGGGGGAGATGCGCGCCTCCACCAATCCCCTGGCCTACTGCGAAGGCGGATTTTACGGTGGCCATCTTAAGATCCATGACAAGATCAAGCCCCTGCTTAAGACAGCCACGGCGTCCTTCGGGATCACGGCCTTCAATGAGCTGCAGGAGCTTTATAACGGCAAATCCCTGGTGGAGGACGGCCAGTTTGCCATTGAGGTGCTGGAGCACATCAATGAGAAGATCAATGAATTTAAAAAAGAGGACGGGAATCTCTACGCCATTTACGCCACGCCGGCGGAAAACCTCTGCGGCCTGCAGGTGAAGCAGTTCCGGGCCAAATACGGCATTGTGGAGAATGTTTCCGACCGGGAGTATGTCAGCAACGGCTTCCACTGCCATGTGTCGGAGGATATCACCCCCATCCAGAAGCAGGATCTGGAATACCGGTTCTGGGAGCTTAGCAATGGCGGCAAGATCCAGTATGTGAAATATCCCATCGATTACAATATGGAGGCGGTAAAGACGCTGGTGCGCCGGGCCATGGATATGGGCTTTTATGAGGGCGTCAACCTGTCCCTGTCCTACTGTGACGACTGCGGCCACCAGGAGCTGGAGATGGATGTCTGCCCCAAGTGCGGCAGCCGCAATCTCACTA
>CATJBQ010000027.1 GCA_949738465.1 uncultured Lachnospiraceae bacterium | reverse complement strand
TCCCCGGTCATGGCCACAATATTTCCTCTCCGCTGGAAGCCCCGGACGATCTTCACCTTGTGCTCCGGGGAGACCCTGGCAAAAACCCGCACCGTGGACAGGCGCTCCTTTAATTCCTCCTCGCTCAGGCGCTGCAGCTCCTCCCCGGTCATACACTGCCAGGGCTGCTCCGCAATGCCAAGCTGGGAGGCGATGGCAAAGGCCGTCTCCACATGATCCCCGGTAATCATAACCGTGGACACCCCCGCCTCCCGAAACCGGGCTACCGCCTCTGCCGCCTCCGGCCGGGCCGGGTCCTGCATTCCCACGATCCCGATAAAGGTCATTTTTTCCTCGGCAATCGTTTCTCTCGGCGCAGGAAGCTCCTGCCTTGCCACGGCCAGCGTCCGCAGCGCCTGGGCGGACATTTGTGCCAACGCCCGGCTAATCTTTTCCCTGTGCACTGCCGTCATGGGTATCGTGCGTCCCTCCAGCAGAAGGCTGGTGCATTTTCCCAGCAGGACGTCCGGCGCGCCCTTGGTATAGGCCACCACGTCCTCCCCCCGGCGATGGGCCGTGGACATCATCTTCCGCCGGGAATCAAAGCTTCGCTCCGCCACCCTGGGCCATGTCTTTTCCAGCTCTCCCCGCAGGATTCCCACATGCCGGGCCATGTCCAGAAGCGCCAGCTCCGTGGGTTCCCCGATCCGGGTGTCGTAGGTCAGTACCCCATCGTTGCACAACGTCATCCCGTAAAGAAGCTCCTGATGCTCCTCTTTTTTCAACTCCTGGATGGGAAAAAGCTTCTGATCCGCATAAAAACAGGTTACCGTCATTTTGTTCTGGGTCAGCGTTCCGGTCTTGTCGGAGCAGACCACGCTGACCGCCCCTAGGGTTTCCACAGAGGGCAGACGGCGTATAATGGTATTTACACGGACCATACGGGTTACGCTTAAGGCCAGACAGATGGTCACCACCGCCGGAAGTCCCTCCGGAACCGCCGCAACCGCCAGGGAGATGGCCGTCAGCAGCATTTCCAGGATATCCCTTTTTTGAAATATTGCAATTACAAACAGCAGCACACACAGGCCCAGGGATAAAATGCTGAGCATTTTCCCCAGCTCTCCCAGCTTCTTCTGCAGGGGCGTCAGCTCCGTCTTATGCTCATGGATCATAGCGGCAATCTTTCCGATCTCCGTATCCATCCCCACGGCGCACACCATGCCAAGCCCCCGCCCGCCGGTAACGACGGTGGACATATAAGCCATGTTGCGCCGGTCTCCCAGCGGAAGCTCCGCTCCGGACAGGTCCGGTCTGGGCAGGAAGGCGGCGTCCTTTTCCACCGGCACGGATTCCCCGGTCAGCGCCGACTCCTCCACCTTAAGGCCCCGGCTTTCCAGAAGCCGCAGGTCGGCAGGCACCTGGGCCCCGGCCTCTAAGCAGACCACGTCTCCTGTTACCAGCGACGCTGCCTCCACCTCCCGCTCCTTTCCGTTGCGGATCACAAGCGCCTTGGGGCTGGTGAGCTTTTTCAGGGAATCCAGGGCTTTCTGGGCTTTGCCCTCCTGGATCATGCCGGTGACGGCATTTAAAAAGACCACCACCAGGATAATCACTGTGTCGCTGACCTCATGCAGGAACAGGGATACTGCCGCCGCTGCCAGAAGCACATAGATCAGGGGATCCGCAAGCTGCTCCAGAAAGGATTCCCAGAGATGCTTTTTGGGCGGCTCCGCCAGCTTGTTTTCTCCCTGCTCCTTTAACCGCCTTGCCGCTTCTTCCTCCGTAAGTCCCAGTGCCGCGTCACTTTCCAGCCGCACCGCCGTATCTGCGATGGATTTATAGGTAAACATCATCTTCCCCTCCGTCCCATGTTGTCCGATTCATTGTCCTAACAAACTATATGAGGAAGTTGTCTCATTTATGAAAGGATTTCTTCTTTCCAAAATCGTTCCCTGCGGCGTATTGAAAGATTTCTTTGATTCTATTACGATGATTTTGTCCGATCAAATGGACGCAGAATATAAATAGAAGGATTCTCATTATGTGGGTAATATTTGCATTTGGCTCCGCCCTGTTTGCCGGAATTACTTCCATCCTGGCAAAATGCGGCATTAAAAAAACGGAACAATGTTAATTCACGCGATTTAGCCTGCGGGGGAAACGGACACAATTTTGACAGTGATTCCCTGTGTCCGCCAGGCTGCCTTACAAGCATGATATCCCTTAAGCCCCATGTTTCAAAGAACGGATCATTCCCCCGGCCGGTCCATCAATTCCAGCGGATAGTCTCCCAGGCGCTCCACCTCAAAGCCGTTCTTCTTAAATTCCTCATAATCAAAGGCATTGAGCTCATCGATCGCCAGCTTATGAAACTCGTAAAAATTCGGCCACCACTCATATCCGCTGCCCAGCTCCGCGCCAAGATACGCATCCACAATATCCTTTGCCATCTGGGGGGCCACATAAAACGCCCCCATGGCAAGCACGTTGACGCCGTTGCCGGTAATGGCCCGCAGAGCCGCCGGGACGCTTTCCACCACGCCGGCATGAACGCCCGGGCATACCTTTGTTCCCAGCGAAGCGGCCACATCAACAGCATGTTTTGCCTTTCTGATCCTTTCTTCATCCCCCTCCTGATCCATGGCAGTAAACTGTTCTATATAGATAAAGCTGCTGATCTTAACCTGCAGGGAAGATGTGATCTCTATCAGCTTTTCAGCTTTTCAGCCTTTATCAATTCCACCTCATTTGCTGTCACATCTATTGCCTGGTAACCGGATTCCGCAATCAGTTCCATCATCTTCTGATATCCATCTATGAACTTTTCCATATCCTGATCTACTTGATATTTTGAACTCAGTTCGTTGAACAAGTTCATTGTCATTAAGCTTAATTTCATAGCGCGGACCTCCGGCCGCAACCCAAAATAAAATAGAGCCAAAACTCTGTTGACTGTGCTACAATGCACATAGACAAATACCAACAAGGAGGTTCGACTCTATGTGCAAAATGATAGACCAATACGCCGATAAAATCAAGGGGCAGTTTTCTTTTTTCGACCGCATGATCATAAACGGCTATTTCCGTCCCCTGCTTTCTGAGCAGACGAGGATTGGCTATCTGTACTCAATGGGCATCCCCCTGAGGGACTTCACCGGGTATTTCAGGGACGTCACAGACTCCTTGGTCAAACGCATTGAGGACTCCGCGCAGGAGCTTGGACGTCCTGTTGTATATCTCCCCTCCGCTAAGGACAGGAAAGAGAACATTGCCAAAGGATTCCTTCTGTCTGACCCTGTGGACGAGGGGCTCATCTGTGTCCTGAAAACATTGGAAGCCTGCAGGAGCGCAAAGGTCGTTGGCGGGGATGGGAAGCAGTTCCTAAAATCTTCCCAGACCAAATGCCTCCATTATTACCTCTATTATCTGGATAAGGAATTCGGCTTCATGTTCGTCAAGATCCAGACATGGTTCCCTTTCAATATCCAGTTCTAAATAAACGGCAGGGAATTGACGAAGCATGTGTTCGATTCCAATGGCATCTCCTACCAATGCTATGACAATTCCTTTACTGATATCAGCGATGTGGCAAAGGCCCAGGAACTGGCCGATAGATTTGACTCTGCCAAACTCTGCCGCCGCCTTGATGCCTTTGCCAAATCCATTAACCCTTTTCTTGACACTGTCCAAAAAGCATTCGGGCAGGGCTACTTCTGGTGTGTGGATCAGTGCGAGTTCGCAACCGACATTATGTTTCAGGAACGTTCCTTTTTAGAGGATATCTACCCCTCTC
>CATJBQ010000026.1 GCA_949738465.1 uncultured Lachnospiraceae bacterium | reverse complement strand
GATGGCCTCGCGCTTAAAATAATCCCCAAAGGAAAAGTTCCCCAGCATCTCAAAAAAGGTCAGATGCCTGGCGGTCTTTCCCACATTCTCAATATCCCCGGTACGGATACACTTCTGGCAGGGGGGCACCCTCCGCCTTGGCGGAATCTCCTGTCCGGTAAAATACGGCTTTAACGGCGCCATCCCCGCATTGATCAGCAGCAGGCTGTTGTCATTGTGGGGCACCAGGGAAAAACTGTTCATCGCCAGATGCTCCTTGCTCTCAAAAAATTCCAGGTACATCCGGCGCAGCTCATTTACTCCATATTTTTTCACAATCAATCCTCCAGTATCATCCATGTTGTATCTGATCTGCTATTCCTTTGTACTTAAGGCCGCCGCATCCTTGGCATCCTTTTTCTTGCGCAGGGTCTTCCCCAGAAAAATCCCGGCCACGCCCAAAGCTGCCAATATCACAAAAATAATCAGATACTGTAAAAAACTTCCGAAAAATGCGTTCATTCCGATACACCTCCTATCAACTTTTTATCATATCATAAGCTATTTCCTATTTCAAGTATGGAATTCCCACACCTGGTTCTCCCGGTCCACTTCTACGATGCGCTCCTTCCTGTGTCCCGCATCCGGCAGCTCCTTATACTGCCGGACCAGCTCATACCGCTGCCACAAATGCATGGGAATCACATGCTTCGCGTCCACCTTGTCCATAAAATAATCAAGGCCCCAGAACATCCCCGTGGTCAGGCGGCTGTCCAGAACCACAAACGCCACATCGATGGTATGCTCTGCCAGACGGTCCATCTCATGCTTAAACACCTTCTCCTGATACTCCAGCACCGCCTGCGGCTCCCCGTCCCAGTGCCACCAGTGAAGATCCCCCGCATGATAAATCTTCTTTCCCTCATAGCCCACCAGATAAGCCACACCCTCGTCGGTGGACACAAAGGTCTCGATCTCCACTCCGTCTACCGTCACCCGCTCCGTCAGATCCACCGGAACGATCCGCTCCCGGACCCCCGGATCCATTCCACGCTTTACAAAATAATTCTCATTGAACTTCATCTGCTTCGGCAGAATGTAGCGGATAGACGGATATTGATCCATCCAGCGGAAAATCTCCGGGTCAAAATGATCCTGATGCCGGTGGCTGGCAAATACGTAGATCTCCTGCTCCCTTTTAAACTCCGGCATCCTTCCCTGGAAATGAAACTCCGGGATCGCGTCCACCTGCCGGCCCTCCTTTGTGCGTGTTCCGTTAAAATAGTCAAAGACAAAAACCTTGTCCCCAAGCTCCACGCAGAAGCTGCTGTGGTGTATAAATGTAACCTTCATTCTCTGCTCCTACTTCATCCGGGCCACAATCGCGTTGGCCTTCTGATAGATCTCGGGAATATCCAGATCCACCTTGAAATTCCCGTCCTCATAGAGAATCTGCCCGTTAATCATGGTCAGCTTCACATTCTGCTTGCTGCCGCTGTATACCAGGTTCTTGGTAAGATTGATTACCGGCTGCATATTGGGCTGCATCAGATCGATCATAATAAGATCCGCCTTCTTACCCACCGCCAGCCGGTCGCAGCAGTCAAGGCCCATGGCCTTCGCGCCGCCGGTGGTGGCCATGTAGAGCACCTCGTTGGCGTCCATCACCGCCGCGTCCATATTTTTCAGCTTCGTCAAAGAGCTTACCAGAAACATCTCCTTAAACATATCCAGGCAGTTGTTGCTGGCTGGCCCGTCGGTCCCGATGGCCACATTGATCCCGCGCTTCACAAATTCATCCACCGGCGCGATGCCGCTGGCCAGCTTGGAATTGGAGCCGGGGTTGGTCACCGCGGAAAGCCCCCGCTTCTTATAGATCTCCATATCCTTCTCGTCAAACCAGACACAGTGGAAACCGCCGCCGCCGTAATCATACATGCCAAGGGAATCAAAAAGCTGTGTGGGGCTTAACCCGTACCGCTGGCGGCACTCCTCCGTCTCCAGCTTCGTCTCGGAATTGTGCATATAGAGCGGGGCCTTGTACTTCTGTACCAGCCCGGCCACTCCCTCCATCAGATCCCGGCTGGTGGTGTACTCCGCATGGAAGCCCAGGATATAGGAACTAAGCGCATGATAGTCATTCAGCTTCAGATATTTTTCCTCCAGCTCCTCCACAGTGCCGCCAAAGTTATTCAGCCCGCTGGTCTGCACCACACGGAAGCCCATGTCCACACAGGCCCTTGCCACCTCATACTGGAAAAAGTACATATCAAACTGGGTGGTGATGCCGCTGGTCAGATATTCCAGATTGGCCAGCGCCGTCAGCCAGTAGAGATCCTCCTCCAAAAGCTGCCCCTCCTTGGGAAACACCTTCTCAAACAGCCACTCCTGAAGGGGCAGGTCGTCCGCTAAGGACCGCAGGAACGTCATTCCCGAATGGGTATGGGCATTCTTAAAGCCCGGCATCAGAAGATTCCCCCTTACGTCCACCTCACGGTCCCAGAGAATCACCCCGTTTTCCCCCTCGCCGTATACCTTGTCCAGATCGGAGCCGTCGCCGATATAGCAGATGGTATCGCCCTTCACCCACAGCTCCCCCTCCACAATGGAGAAGGACTTATCCTCATTGGTGGTCAGAATCTTCGCGTTGTAAAATCGGATATTCATAAAAAAATCTCCCTTCCTGTCTGATATCATTTCACTGGTATCTATTATACAGGAAGGGAGGGAAAATGTAAAAGAAAATTTGCACTTACCGTTCACACATTTGCAGATTAAATGATAATGCACACCAGACCGCCATTGCTGTCATTGACGATCTTCTGCATGGTTTCCTGAAGCTTAATCTGGCTTTCGTCATCCATCATGGTAATCTTACTCCGGATGCCGTCCTCCACCAGCTCGCCCACGGATTTCCCGAAAATATTGGTTTTCCAGATGCCCTCCTCCTCATTGCGGGATTCCTTGATATAATTGATCAGGTCGTTTGCCTGCTCCTCGCTGCCGATGATGGGGGCGATCTCCGTCTCGATATTGGCCCGGATCATATGAATCGAGGGCGACTGGGCCTTAATCTTCACGCCGTACTTGCTGCCATGCTTGATAAGCTCCGGCTCCTGGATTTCAATATCTCCAAGCTGGGGCGTCACCACGCCGTAGCCCTTCTGGCGCACCGCCTCCATGGCGCTGGCCACCTTGCCATACTCCTGCTTCATCTGCGCTAACTCCTTCACCATGGAGATGAGCTGGTATTCCCCGGTGATGGGCACGCCCGCAAGCTCGCTCATATTTTCATAATAATAGGACTCATCCAGATCCATATACACCACAAGCCGCCCGGCCGCAAGATCCACCTTTTCCGGCTTCATCCGTTTTAAATACTCTCCCGTGGGCGTAAAATCCATCCTTTGCACATCACGGGCATAGGAGATTCCCGCCAGGATATTTTTTGCATTCTCAATGATGCTGGCCTTGATGGCATGCGCACTGTCCAGCATTTCCACCCATTTCGGCATGTAAAAATCCACCCGGGCGATGGGGAATTCATAGAGAACGCTCTCGAGAATATGTAAAATATCTTCCTTGCGAAGCTGCTCGCAGTTGACCGGCAGCACTGTCACCTGGTATTTTCCGGAGAGCTCCTCCGCCAGCCGCACCGTCTCCTCACTGTAGGGCTTGGGAGTATTTAACAGCATCACAAAGGGCTTTCCCAGCTT
>CATJBQ010000025.1 GCA_949738465.1 uncultured Lachnospiraceae bacterium | reverse complement strand
AGGTACGCATCACTTCTCGCCGGAAGGGCTTCTGCTCATAGGAAACCTTCACCATGAACACCTTGCAGTCCAGATCAAAATAGGAGCATGCCATAGACAGCGCCGTGCCCCACTGGCCGGCTCCTGTCTCCGTGGTCACCCCTCTAAGCCCCTGCTTCTTCGCATAATACGCCTGGGCAATGGCGGAATTCAGCTTGTGGCTGCCGCTGGTGTTGTTGCCCTCGAATTTGTAATAAATCTTCGCCGGCGTCTGAAGCTTCTCCTCCAGGCAGTAAGCCCGGACTAACGGCGACGGGCGGTACATTTTATAAAAATTGCGGATCTCCTCGGGGATCTCGATGTACGCATTGGTATCGTCCAGCTCCTGCTGCACCAGCTCCTCACAGAACACTGCCTCCAGCTCCTTCGCTGTCATAGGCTCTAAGGTAGCAGGGTTCAGAAGCGGCGCAGGCTTGTTCTTCATATCGGCCCGCACGTTGTACCACCGGGCCGGCATCTCGTTTTCTTCCAGATAAATTTTGTAAGGTATTTCCTTTTGACTCATTCCGGTTTCCTCTCCTTCCGTTTTCCAAAAATGGCAGCCGGCTTTGCCAGCCGGCCGCCATTCAATTTTCCATAGAAATTTTAGCATTTGAAGGAATCCATGTCAACTGATTTCCTTTCGTTTTTCCTTTTAAACAGGAAGTTTTGCAGATCTTTCCGGCAGAATAAAATCAGAGTCAAAGCCACTCCTGCTGCCACCATACACGCCTGGGCCGTCCCACGCCATGGAAACGACTCCTCCCCTGTCCGGGGGCTCTTCGGAACATTTTGATCTGCAGGCTCCGGCTTCTTTGTTCCCTCCGCCGGCTGCCCCGGCCCCTGCGTATTTCCCGGATCGCCGGGAAGCTCCGGCTCCTGGGTATTCCCCGGATTGCCGGGAAGCTCCGGCTTCACTGCCGGCTGTGTTACCTTTAATACATCATTCACCAAAAAGCCTTCGCTCTTGTTTACTACCCGTAGCATATGCATCCCATTTTCCAGACCCTGCTGAGAAAAAACCTCATTTTGCGGTATATAGGCGTCCGTATTCAGACTGATATTTTCTCCCACCAAAACTCCATCCACATAGATATCGCACTGCGTGGTATTTTGCGGATTTGTGCAGGGCATATAAGCGATCCCTGTCCCTTCAAAAGGTACCTCAAAAAAAGCGGATCCTGCATTGCACCGGTGGATGTCTGCTTCATAGTCTCCCCCCACAGTGGTTCCCCAGTCTGTGGCATAGCTGTTATTCCGGTACCATCTCTCATAGCTCCAGTTTCCATTTGCATAGCGGATCGAGGTATCCGTATTATCGATATACCGGTACTGGCTTTCCCGCTCCTGATATCCGTTCACCTCCAATACCACCACATAATCCAGCCGCTCCTGCCCGGAAAGCTTAGACCAGTCCTTATCCCCCTGAAACCGAAGGGTGATCTCTCCGGTGGCAGGATCTACAGCTACTGTAAATTCCGTCCCATCATTTAACGCTTTTGCAGCAGCCGCAAATGTTCTTCCATCCTGCGAAATGCCCAGTGAAATACTGTTTCCCTCTTCCGGCGCATTTAAAATATGAATATACTCCCTCTTTTTATCCAAAGAAGTGTTTGCGGCAAAGACTACGGTTCCCAGGGTACTGCCGGATTTGGTGGGAAAGGATCTGCTGGGCGTTGTACCAGTTACGGATTCCCGGATGGGCTCTAAGAGCTTTCCTACGGTTACCAGATACTCCTTCACATTTTTTTCCCAGCCCTCGCCATATGGATAGGGTCCCGCCGCCCAGGCGATGCCCCCTCCCTGTGTATTCGCGGCAGACTGCAGTACGGTATAGCGGAACATATCCTCCGGGCTGTATTTACAGACAACCGTGCCTGCTCCGGCCCCGGCCCACCAGCCCGCGGTGGAAATTGCCGTCGCCACCGGCATTTCATAAACCGGCCAGTTCCTGCTGTCTGTAGAGCTGAATTCACACCAGTAATTATACTCCTTCATGCCAATATCAAAGCTGTAATTGGTTCCATAAAAATTCTGCATTAAAAGCAGGTCCGGATTTCCCGATTTGATGGTTGCACGCAGCCGGTTATAATCCACAACACGGTAGGAATCCGCCAATGAGCTGGCTTCATCCACAAACAGACCGCTGATCTTCGCTCCGTACCGGCCAATCAATTCCCCGTAAACATCATTGATAAAATTATTCCACTTTTGATGATCAAACTGTTCAAAATCCGGATCTGCCGTCCCCGCTGCCTTAACCCAGCCCACCTTGGCAGCGTCCTCCTCGCTGAAATCATGCCCATCCCTGGGGTGCGTGTAAAGATACACATCGATCTCTGCTTCCTTCAAGCCGTCGATGATCTCACCGATCAGATCCCGGTCGGATACCTGATGGTTTGCCAGCCCGTAATTCTTCATTACATCACTGGGATAAAGTGCCACCATGTTCGCATGCCATGCCGTAAAGATCACATACTCCACCTTCATGTCCTTTACGTCCTGGACAAATTGATCCACATCAAAGGCAGCCGCAAACCTTCTGAGCTTCTCTTCCTCGCTTCCGGATCCCTGCCAGATTTTACCTCCATCCTTATTGGCAGTCAGAGACGGAACATAGTGGACAAAAAGCCCGTACTTCTCCCCCAAAAATTCTTTCCTCCTTTCCGTGGAAATCCCCTGTCCGCCTGGCACGGACACTTTGACCGGCGGCGAATACGATGTCCGCTCATTTTCCAGGTCCGTTACAGAAAAGACCAGCTCCACCTCTGTGTCCTGCTCCGGCGTATAGATCCTGCCGGATTTGTCCACCACATCCAGGTTGCTGCTCTGGCAGATTTCAATGGCCACACCATCCGGCGTCTGGGGATAACGGATCCTGCTTTCCCCGTAAAGGGGCTGCCTGGACAACGCGGTAATCTCATCGGCAATTTTCTGAATATCCAGAACATCCTCCCCTGTATTTTCCTCCAGCAAGGCAATCACACCGGCATAATCGCTGCCTGTATAGGCCGCCACATTGTCCACGGTAACCGTATGCTCCATATTGGCCGGAAAGGAATTATGGGCCATCCCCAGCGATAGATTCGTAAGCTCTACGCCTTCCGTATTCTTCAAAAACAGATATCCGTCAAAATCCGCAGGAATCTCAAAGCCTTCCCAGGGTTCATTATACGCCACCTCCTCATTGGCCGTGCCGTCCAGATTATAGGCGAGGGGTTTTTCTTTTGAGAACTGCCGGAAACTCTCATGGACATACCGGCCCTCTCCCTGGGCAATCCGGAACACCCCGCCATCGGATGATCCCCGCTTGATTCTCAACACAATATCATGGTTCCCAAACTGCTTTGCGATCTGTACGTATAAGCCGTTGGCGCCGCCTGCGTTCGTATCCGTATTATTTTTCAATACCAGGGATTTTTTCCCGATCAGGGGTTCCTCCTCCGTCACAGACGCCACCTGGTTTCCTCCTACCAGCCAGCTATCCTTATACGTCCCGGCCGGCTCCGCCTCAAAATGCTCCGTCACAAGCAAGGCCGCCTCTTCTGCCAGCGGCTCCGGCTCCTGTGCCAGCGGCTCCGGCTCCTGCGCCGATACAATTTT
>CATJBQ010000024.1 GCA_949738465.1 uncultured Lachnospiraceae bacterium | reverse complement strand
GATACCAGTTGCAGGATTTGACATACCACGGTACAAAAGGCGGCAAATGGCGATTCTCCAGGATGCACCATACGGCCATCGAACCCCGCCATGAGTTGCGAACTTCTCCATACAGGCGGGCGTTCCCCTCCAGGTCAAAGGCATATATTTCCGTGCAGCTCATACTTGTTTCTCCTCCGATTCTTCCCCTTCATCGTCTGGGCCTTCCGTGGCCGTGATATAGGCATCTTTGGAGATCAAGGAAACATCATCCACTGAAACGCCCAATATTTTAGAGATGATTTTCTTTTGGTCCGTGATGAAATCATCATTGAGATTTTCGATGTGCTGAATATCAGAAAAAGAGGCAAATGTGTAGCCAACAGAACCTTCCCCGCCATACATGGCGGCGTTTTTTACCTCGAAATACAGGGTTGCGTTAATAGACACAAGCGGATTCATACTTTGACACTCCTATAAGTTTTCTTTTGATAAGAAGAAAAGGCGGTTCAAGGCCGCCCTTTCCTCTGCCCCTTCAAAACACCGGCATTTTCGGGGACAGGTTTTCCTCCAGGAGAATCGTTTCCGGCATATCATCCTGGGCGGTCAGCAGGCGGCCGAATACCACAAACCGCTGATCCCTGTTGGCCTCGCCGCCGAATTTGTAGGTACAGGTGGAAAGCGTGAGGATCTTATCCCCTTCCTCCGGAGTGGACGGATACGCAAAGAGCGAGCCCGCCTTTGCCTCTGCTACCAGAGTCGGCAGATCCATCCCCGCATTGGCCGCAATCTCCTCCGCTGTGCCACCCAGAGCGCAGTCGATGTAATAAAAGCCGGTTTCATCGTGGGCGCTGGCGTACATGATGGAAAAGATCTCGTATACATAATCCTGGGTGGCG
Source organism: uncultured Lachnospiraceae bacterium (assembly GCA_949738465.1). Lineage (GTDB taxonomy): Bacteria > Bacillota > Clostridia > Lachnospirales > Lachnospiraceae > 14-2. The sequence goes on along the minus strand of CATJBQ010000024.1, from coordinate 2,610 downwards.
CTTGAAAAGAAGATGTAGGGATGCTGCTGGGCGAAGTCCTTATCCAGCAGCTTTTTGAGCTGGCAAAAATCCTCGCCGTTGGGATCATCGCTCATGCTGTGCCCGTAAATCACGATATTCGGGGATATCTGATCCGCGTCTCCGGCGATACGGCTCTCATAATCCGCAAAATAGCAGCCGTTGATATCGTATTCTTTGAGGGGTGTTGCCCGCAGATAGGTGTCATTGCTGTCCGGATCCTGCATGACAATCTCGTTGATGGTGGTATCCGGCAGATATAGCCATCCAACCGCGTCGGGGTTTTGCCCCTTGAATTCCAGTACCTTCTGTGTATTGGCGACAGGCGCCGGATGTGGCTCCAGCGCATCCAATTCGATGATAGGCGGGAGCTCTTCATCATCTACAATGGGCTCCTGGCTCTCTGAGCTCAGCAGATCGTCCGTCCATTGGAGCTCAATATCCTCGGCCGGATCCCGGCGTTCACACCCCGCCATAACCCCCGCCGCCATCATCAGCGCCAGGAGCAGCGGTAAAAGCCTCTTAATACGCAATTTCTCCCCTCCCCTAACTGTGCCGCTGTGCCGCGCTGACAGCAAGGCGGTCGCACCGCTCGTTGTAAGCGTGTCCGCTGTGCCCCCGGACCCACAGATAACTCATCTGCCGCTGTTCGGCCAGCTGAAGCAGCTGATCCCACAAATCAGGATTCAGGGCCGGCTTCCCATCGGATTTGTGCCAGCCGTTCCGCCGCCAGCCTTTGGCCCAGTCCTTTTGGAGCCCGTTGATCACATACTGGGAATCGCTGACCAGCTTGACCATAGCGCCTCGCGGGATCGCGGAAAGCCCGGCGATTGCGGCGGAAAGCTCCATCCGGTTATTGGTCGTGCCCTTGACGCCATCGGAGAATTCCGTTTCCTTCCCCTCCGGATCAATCACAATCGTCCCCCAGCCGCCGGGAGCGTTCTGGCTGCCGTTTCCGATACACGCGCCATCGCAGTAGACCGTGTAGACGCTGGATTTCGGTTTGAGATCGGACGACGCCCCGGTGGGCGCGGTATCCTCCGAATTCTGGGGATTGGGCGCTGCGGAATCGGAGGGATGCTGGGGGCTTATCCCCTCATAGCGGGACAGGACGATCTGCTGGGCCTGGATAGTTTCCTTTTGAGCCTCAATCACGTCCAGCAGCGGACGAAGGGCTTGCAGCTCCCTTTCCTGCTCCTGGAGCTTTTCCAGGGCCTCATCATAGAGCGCCTGTATCTGGAGCTTCGTCATTTTCATGCAATCTCCTCCTCCTGCTCTTCAGGATCCGGCTTTTCCCCGCCGTACCTGGCGCGATCCTCATCAAACTGTGCTTGGGTCTTGAAAAACGGGCAGCCCTTGCGGAAATTCGTGTTTTTCAGGATGCTGCATCCGCCGTTTTGGTAAGCGAAGCAGTTAGGGTGCATGGTACAGGGTACAAATCCTTTTACATTCACAGGGATTCCTCCTTATTGATTTCTTTGACAAACCGTTTCCGGAACCGGGATTCCTTGGTTCCAAAATACTGGCGTACCTCCTCCAGGGAGATCACGATACCAGCTTCCTGCACGCTCCGATAGGCGTCGTGCAGGATCTCCTCCCGCTGCGTCCGGGTAGGGATACGGCCAAGCCGTCTGCCCATTGCACAGTATTCCTCAAACAGAAAAATCTGGATGCGGGCGCGTTCGTGTTTTTTCAGATCGCAAAATCGCTTTCCCACGCTTTATTCTCCTCTCTTTCACAGCGCAAGTTTTGTTTGCATAGGCTCTATCCGGATGTTTTTCAAGGAGCGGAACCCTACCGTATTGTCCTTCTCCTTAACAAGCTTCCCCTGGAACTCAATGGCGTCCATCTCCCTGGCCTTCACCCGCCAGAGGGAGGGATCCATAATGACTGCCGCCGGGATTGTACAGCCGCTGCCGGCAATATGGATATCAGTCAGCTGCATCAGGGGCATCCGGGAGCTGTTCCCTTTGCAGTCCTTTTTCTCGACTACAGAGCGCCGGGAAATGTCCGCCCGGACGGTCACAGTCCTTCCCCAAAGGGGATTCAGCTCGTTCTCGAAATTCCAGCTGGACGGGACTTTATGCCGATATTCCAATCCCGAACGCTCCCTTCCAGCTATAAAATTTTGGAGAATGAGAAATCATGGCAGGCCGGAACACCTCATCGAAAAAGAGCGAGACACGATAAGGGATCACATTGTCATGATAGCTGTACTCCCATTGGCCGTCTTTCTGCCGGGCGCGGGTTATCACCTTTTGCACCAGAACGCTCATCCAGCCGTTCTCAGGATGGATATAAACGATAGTGCCTTCGAGCAGCCGATCCATATCGAAGTCGGTAAACGCCTTGACGGTTTCGCCAATCGCGTATTTTTTGGTGTTGGGGATGATCAAAAGAACCATTCCTTTCTGTTCTGCTGTAAAGTTCTGTATATTCGGATTTGATCCGATGGTCGGAGAAAGAGGGCTCGAACCTCCCGCCTCATGGTCCCATATACTCCAGGGCTAAAATCGAAATTGATTTTATCTGACTCCAGCTTATAACCTGGACGTATGATATCCGATTTATATAGCAGTTCCTCGTTGTGCG
>CATJBQ010000023.1 GCA_949738465.1 uncultured Lachnospiraceae bacterium | reverse complement strand
GATCCACAACTGCCCTTATATCCTTGTGCTGAATTTACAGAATGAGAAAGCAGAGGATGCCGTTTTACAGATTCTGAAGCAGAGCGTGGAACATTACATCGTAAAATCCAAGACAGTAAATGCGGCCGGTATGGAAATGACAGCAGAGCTTCGCACAAAAGACGCCGCCACCGCATTCGTCAACCGGATTCACGACGTTTCGGGAGTGGAGAACGCAACCCTGGTGAGTTACAACGGCGAATATATGTCTTAACGGAGGGCCAGTTTATGATTGCACAGAAACATATGCCCAAGATTGCCGCCCTGCTCATGGTTGCCGCCCTCTGCCTGTGCCTGGCTGGGATGGTTTTTGCAGGAGAGATGACGGAGGTTTTTGGTAGTTCAGGCATTGGGATGGAATATGAGTCCAAGCTCTTTAATACAAAGGAAATCCTCCGCATCAATCTTGTGATGGACGAAGAAGAGTGGGAGGATATGCTTGCCAATGCCACGGCGGAAACCTACTACGCCTGTGACGTGGAAATCAATGGGGAAATGTTTTACCATGTGGGTATCCGCCCGAAAGGGAACACAAGCCTTACATCCATTGCAGGCGACCCGGATACGGACCGGTACAGTCTGAAGCTGGAGTTTGATCAGTATGAGTCCGGTCGGACCTGCTACGGGTTAGACAAATTGATCCTGAACAATCATTATGCCGATGCAACCAGTATGAAAGAGGCGTTGGTTTACGATATGTATCAATATCTGGGTGCGGATGCTTCCCTTTATAGTTATGTGGAAATATCGGTCAACGGCGAATACTGGGGCTTGTATCTGGCACTGGAAGCAGTTGAGGACAGCTTTCTTCTGCGTAATTACGGGACCGAAAACGGTGTACTCTATAAGCCGGACAGTATGAATATGGGAGAGAAGGGAGGCAGCCCCGGCGGTTTTTCTATGGGCGGCAATGGCGCAAACCTGAATTACACAGATGAGAGCCCGGACAGTTATTCCACGATCTGGGAAGGAGAGGTGACGGATACTTCGGAAGCGGATCATAAACGTGTAGTAGAAGCGCTGAAACATATTTCGGAAGGGACGGATCTTGAAACCTATATGGATGTAGATAATCTCCTGAAATATATGGCTGTTCACGTTTTTTCCGTCAATGAGGACAGTCTCTCGGGAATGATGGCACACAATTATTACCTGTATGAATCCGACGGCCGGCTTAATATTCTTCCCTGGGATTACAACCTTGCTTTTGGCGGCATGGGCGGTATGGGAGGCATGAGAGAGAGGGACGGCGGAAACGGCAGCGACAGTGGGACGCAAATGGTCAACGACGCCATCGATCATGCCTTTTCCGGAACGGAATTTTTTGATACGCTGATGGAGAACGAGGAGTATCACGCAAGGTATTACGAGTATCTCAAGCAGCTTGTGGAGGAATACATTGAAGGAGGCGGGTTTGAGGCGTTTTACCAAGGCACGCGCAGTCAGATTGACTCCTTGGTGGAACAGGATCCCACGGCTTTTTATACTTATGAGGAATATGAGGAAGCATTGGATACCTTTTACGAGGCTGTACAGCTTCGCGGCCAGTCCATAAGCGGGCAGATAGAGGGGACGATTCCCTCCACCGAGGAAGAGCAGAGAGCTTCGGATGCGCTGATTGACGCCTCCCACCTGGATTTGAGCGTGATGGGCAGTATGGGTATGGGAGATCGGATGCAGGACTGGAATGGGGAGGAAAAGAAGGTGGAGGCTATAGCCCAGCCGCCGGAGCAGGGTAGGGGAAGGATGCCGAATGAAAGGCCCGGTGATATGCCGGATGTCATGCCCGATGAGATGCCTGGCGGTATGCAGAATATGAATTTTGACAGGAGTGATGCGGGCAGAAGGATCACGGATAATTTGATTTTGTATGGTGTGTGCACAGGCATTTTGGTGATTGCTCTTGTGTCTGCAAAGGGGTATCGAAGGCGAAAGCATTGAATGGGGATGCCGCAAAATAGGACAATTCGTATTTCGTCTTATTTTGCGGCATCCCCATTCAAACTATATCACAACATAGATACAGCAATCCGATTCCCCGGCCTGTAAAATCTTTTTTCCCCTCACTCCACATGGACTTCCTTAGCGATAACGGCTCTGTCGGCAACGCTGCTGTTCATTCCCTCACGCTCCATCTGCTCCCAGTCATCCAGGTTGTCAAAAATGAAGATATGCAGGGTTTTGATCTCCTTGCCCTGAACCGCGAATCCGGCCCGGCCTGCCATTTCACTATCGGAGTAAAGCATTTCCCCATCCTGATTGAAGCAAATGGTCTGGCAGGGCTCGTAGGACCATCCCAGCAGCTCCTGCATCTTCTCATCCGTCATATCCGGGTCCTTTGAGAGCAGCTTTTCCCGTCTGTCGTCTGTCAGCTCTCTTGGCTCACCCGGCGTTGTGGCGTGGACGATCACCTGATACGGAGAGATCACCACGTCATCTAAGGTAATGTTTCCGTTTTTCTCCCCCACCGCAATGGTCTTTACGTCTGTCTCGTTTACCTCAAACGGGAGGGCAAGATTCCAGCTTCCCTCCATCTGGTGGGATGCGGATATTTCTTCGCTGTCAAGCATCCGGTCGTCGTCATAGCCAAGACCGCTTATATTTAAGCTGAGGCGGCCGTTGCCTGCTGCTTTCTCTGTAAGATCCACTTTCAGCATACCGGCAAATGTATGGCTGTCCATGACCTGGCCCTCAAAGGTGTTTTCGAGCCGCTCCCCTGAGCTTTCGTCAACACTCCATGTTCCGTCGATATAAAATCCGGCGGCTGTCCGGCTGTCTGTCGCATTTGTACCTGTATAATGCTCCGGAATGTGTGTAAAATCTTCGTCCTCCGCCTGGATATTTACCGTAAGGAAGATGGAATACCCGTCGCAGTAGACTTCGGATGCGGTCAGGGTGACGCCCTGATCCGATACGGAATAATCCGAGGTGTCCAGGTTGCCTGCAGGGTCCTCATTGGTCAGGACCGTTTTCTTGTCCGCGTAATCACCGGAATAGGTGGCGTCCTCTGCAACCTGCTCGAAGATTTTTCCGATCAGCGGAAGCTTTGCCGCAAGCACCGGATTCAGTTGCCCCAGTCCGCCCACGCCGATAACGGCCGCCGCCGCTGCTGCAGCTGCTATTTTCCCTGTTTTCACAAATTTTTTCATGTTACCCGTCCTCCTTGTACGCACTCGAATTTCACTGTCACTTATTTCAGGAGCAAGGGCCTGCTTTAAGATTTGATCCAATTTTTCATCTGTCATATCCTATCTCCTCCAATTTTTCCTTTAACTGCTTTTTTGCTTCCCGCATACGGCTTTTTACGGTTCCCTCCGGCAGT
>CATJBQ010000022.1 GCA_949738465.1 uncultured Lachnospiraceae bacterium | reverse complement strand
CAGCTCCTCCGCCGAGGGCGGCGTCACAAACAACAGAACCGTATCCGGAAATGCCGCCTTCACCTTCAGCGCTCCCTGGATCTCAATCTCCAAGATCACGTTCTTCCCCTGCCCTAACTGTTCCTCCACATAAGCCCGGGGCGTCCCGTAATAGTTCCCCACATAGGTGGCGTGCTCGATCAGCGCATCCGCCGCGATCATCGCCTCAAATTCCTCCCTGGTAACAAAAAAATATTCTCTTCCATGTTCCTCCCCGGGCCGGGGCGCGCGGGTGGTCGCCGAGATCGACAACGCGTACCTCTCCGGATACCGCTCCAGCAGCCGTTTCATGATCGTACCTTTTCCGGCGCCGGAAAAGCCCGACACCACAATTAAAATTCCCTTTTGTTCTCCCATGGGCAACCTCTATTCAATATTCTGAATCTGTTCTCTGACCTTCTCGATATCCGTCTTCAGATCGATCCCGATGCCGGACACCGTCAAGTCATTGGATTTGGATAAAATGGTATTGGCCTCCCGGTTCATCTCCTGTGCGATAAAATCCAGCTTGCGGCCGATGCTTCCGCCATCAAGCAGCGCATCCTTCATACTGGAAATATGGCTCTTAAGGCGCACCAGCTCCTCATCCGTACAGATCTTATCTGCAAACATCGTAATCTCCACCGCCAGGCGGCTCTCATCCAGCCGGTGATCCTCCAGAAGCTCCTCCACCTTGGCGCCAAGCTTTGCCCGGTATTCTTCCAGAATCTGCGGCATGCGTTCTTCAATCTGCTCCACATACCCGCTCATCCCATCCAGCTTCTCGATAAGGTCCCTCTTAAGGTTCTCTCCTTCCGTACACCGGGCCTCCACAAACCGCTCACAGGCCTCCTCTACCGCCGGCGAAAGCATCTCCCAGAGCTTCTGCTCGTCTAAGGTCTGCTCCTCCATGGAAAAAACCTCCGGGCAGCGCATCAGGCGGCTTGTAGTCAGATCATCCTGTATGCCGAAGGCATCCGCCATGCGTCTTGCATATTCCACGTATTCTGCCGCCAGCTCCCGGTTGTAGCGCAGTGCCACCGCCTTCTCGGTGAAATCCTCATAAGTGATGAACAGATCCACCTTTCCCCGCTGTACGTAGCTTTTCAGCAGATTGCGGATGGCGTTCTCAAAAACGTTTAATTTCTTCGGCATCTTGATATTCAGATCCAGATACCGGTGATTCACCGACTTCAGCTCCACCGTCCCCCGCCGGTTCTCATCGGCAAGCTCACAGCGGCCGAAGCCCGTCATGCTTTTGATCATAAGGGCCTCCTGTATACATAGATAAATGTATTATAGAACAATATTTCCCATTAGTCAAATTTCTTTTTTGCTTTTTTTCCAAAATTATAGTATACTGATAAAAAATTTAAGCAAAACAGGAGAACGATCATGGCTTTTGACGGAATTGTAATTGCAAACCTGGTAAGAGATATCCGTACATTCACAGAAAACGGACGGATCAGCAAGATTGCCCAGCCCGAGGCGGACGAGCTGCTGATCACCTTAAAGGGCCCTAATGGGCAGGTGCGGCTGGTGCTTTCCGCCAGCGCCTCCCTCCCGCTGGTCTATCTCACGGACCAGAATAAGCCAAGCCCTTTAACGGCCCCCGCTTTCTGCATGCTGCTGCGCAAGCACATCGGAAACGCCAGGATCACCGCCGTCCACCAGCCCGGGATGGAGCGGATCATCAATTTTGAGCTGGAGCACCTAAACGAGCTGGGGGACCTGTGCAGAAAGACGCTGGTGGTGGAGCTGATGGGTAAGCACAGCAACATCATTTTCTGCGACGATACCGGCCGGATCATCGACAGCATCAAGCATATATCAGGGAACGTCAGTTCGGTGCGGGAGGTGCTGCCCGGGCGACAGTATTTTATTCCGAAAACCCAGGAAAAATCAGACCCCCGGACCGCCACACGGGAAGACTTTTTTGCGGCCATAAAGAAGCCCCTCTCCCTGGGAAAGGCCATCTATACCTCCTTTAACGGCTTAAGCCCCGCCGCGGCCTCGGAGCTGTGCTTCCGGGCCTCTTTAGACAGCGACGCGGCCTGCGGCTCCTTAGACAAAGATGCAAGACTGCATCTGTACCAGGAATTTTCCTATCTGATGGAGGACGTCCGCCAGGGGAATTTTGCGCCCAACATCATCAAAAACGGCCGGGAGCCGGTGGATTTTTCCGCCATTCCCATGACCCAGTACCAGGATTACGAGCGGGTGGACTATCCGTCCATCTCCCAGGCGCTGGAGGTCTTTTACGCCCAGAAAAATGTATACACCCGGATCCGCCAGAAATCATCGGACCTGCGCAGGATCGTGGGCACGGCCTTAGACCGCAACCGCAAGAAATACGACCTCCAGCAAAAGCAGCTTAAGGATACGGAAAAACGGGAAAAATACAAGGTTTACGGGGAACTGCTCCACACCTACGGCTACGGCCTTGCAGAGGGCGCCAGGGAGCTTACGGCCTTCAATTACTATACCAGCGAGGACATCAGAATTCCCTTAGACCCCCAGCTTACGGCGGCGGAAAATGCCCAGAAGTATTACGACCGCTACAACAAGCAGAAGCGGACCTTTGAGGCCCTCTCGGAGCTGGTTCTGGAGACCCGCGCAGAGATTCTCCACTTAGAGTCCGTCGCCGCCGCTTTGGATATCGCCGTAACGGAGGACGACCTGGCCCAGATCCGCCAGGAGCTGGCAGAATCCGGCTATATCAAAAAGAGAAGCGGCACGAAAAAGGAAAAGATCAAAAGCCGGCCCTTCCACTACCTCTCCTCCGACGGCTTCCATATGTATGTGGGGAAAAATAATTTCCAGAACGACGAGCTGACCTTCAAATTCGCAAACGGCGGCGACTGGTGGTTCCATGCCAAGGGCATGCCCGGCTCCCATGTGGTGGTAAAGACCGAGGGAAAGGAGCTTCCGGACCGGGCCTTCGAGGAAGCCGGCCGCCTGGCCGCCTATTATTCCAGCGGCCGCGGCAGTGAAAAAATTGAGATCGATTATGTAAGGCGGAAGGAAGTGAAGAAGCCAGGCGGCAGCAAGCCGGGCTTTGTGGTGTATTACACCAACTACTCTCTCACCATCGATTCCGATATTTCCGCCCTCACGCTGGTGGAATCCTAGTATAGCGAATACTAAGTAACTGACACCTTGACTTGTCTGATTTTTCATCTGCGGCGTCGTCGTCAATCGGCGTAGCCACCGCTACGCCCTCATTCCTCCGCCTTGCATATGAAACAATCATCCTGCGTCAATGTATCAGAGACTTAATATTCGCTAT
>CATJBQ010000021.1 GCA_949738465.1 uncultured Lachnospiraceae bacterium | reverse complement strand
ATCTGCACCATGGAGCGGGGGATTTCCCTGACGGTGCGCAACGATGCATCGTTTTTTCTGGCGATGAATCTGAATATTTACGAGCACCAGTCCACTGTATGCCCCAACATGCCCCTGCGGGAGCTGATCTATGTGACCAATCTTCTGGAACAGTATGTGAAGGATAAGCACATCTATGGCTGGAAGCTGGTGAAGCTGCCGACGCCCGGGTTCGTGGTATTTTATAACGGCACGGAGGAGCAGACGGAGCAGTAAAAAAGTGGGTATCGCCTTAAAGCGAAACCCGCCGTAGCAGCTTATCAATATAATACTGCTTGATATTCCGGTAATGCTCCCGGATGCCCTCCTGTGCTCCTGTAAAATCCGCATTTTGCAGACACGCAAAGATCCGGGCATGCTCCAGGCAGGAGCGCCGGGCCAGCACATCATCCTCTGCGGCAGTGGAGGCCATGAAGCGGACGCTTTGCATATGAAGCTGCTCGTACATGGAAAGCAGCCGGCGGCTGGCTGTAGCGGCGATTAGAAAATGATGGAATTGCTGATCCCAGCGGGCAGCTTCTGCCACCTTGCCGTCCTGGCTGCATCGCTGCATCCGGGTCAGGAGGTCTTCAAGCTGTGAAAGCATTGGCTCGTCCATGCGCCCATGTAAGGAGCGGACCGCATGAAGCTGCATCATCTCAATCAGGTCGTAGACCTCTAAGATATCCTCAATGGAGAAGCCCACTACGGTAGCGCCCTTTCCAGGGATCAGGCTTAGAAGCCCCTCGTGGGTCAGTTGCTGCAGGGCGTTGCGGACAGGAGAACGGCTGACCCGATACCGCTCGCAAAGCTTGCGCTCTGTCAGCACCGTACCTTCCGGATAGAGATTGCCCAGTATGTCGTCCCGGAGCTGCTGATAAGCAAGCTGCTGCTTGCTCTCGGCAGATTCCTGTAATTGTTCGGTAATCGGATGATCCTGCATGTTAAAATCCTTTCTGATGGTATGGATGTGGTATACCAATAAAATACAATATTAGTCTAACACAGAAGAAAAAAAATTGCAAGGATTTCGATTTATGGATCGTATTAATAGATAGAAAGGTTCAAATAGGAGGTATGAGCATGAAAAAAATAATTACATTTGGATTGACCGCCGTGGTGGCGGTTGCAGTAGGATTTGCAGCAGGGGAATTGAACAGCAATGCCCATCATTTTGTTCAAAACGCCGATGGCGACGTGGTTGTCTGGGGGCATCACCTGGAGCATCACGACGGACATGGAAGCTGCTGGGACTGGTGCCAGCAGGCTTGTCCCTGGATCGACAGCGCTTCCAGAGTGGAGCAGACGGCTGTAGTGCCGGAAACGCCGGAAGTGGAAACGGCAGCCCCGGGCACAGAAGCTTTGCCACAGGAGACAGTAGTCCAGGCTCCCGAAACGCCGGCGGTGGAAGCACCGGCAGATGGAGCGCAGGCAGAAAGCCAGGCGGCGCCGGAAGTGCCTGCCGCTCCGACAGTGGAAGCGCCGGCCCCCACGTCGGAACCGGCACAAGCGCCCGCGTATAATGATTATCCACAGGAGAATTACGACTATGCGCCGCAGGCTCCTTCCAACTATGATCCTGGCTATAATGACTACACGCCCCAGTATTCGGGGAACGGTGGCGGCCATCATTCCGGAGGCCATCACGGACGAGGTCATCATTAATGCCGCGTAAGCGGCATTTTTGGTGCAGGCGGAGCACGGAGCGGCAGTGGGGAGTGTGGCAGTGAAGAAGCCAGCCCATTCCATTTTTATGCCGGCCGGGAGAGGACAGGACGAGGAGTACCCGGGAGGTGTGGCGGGATGCGCAGTGAAGGAGAGGTAAACCATGCAGTGGACAGATACGCAGATATGATTCAGCGTATTTGTTTCTGCTATATGAAAAACCGGCCGGATACGGAGGATGTGTTCCAGACCGTTTTCTTGAAATATATGCTGAGCGACCAGCGGTTTGATGATGAGGAGCACGAGAAAGCCTGGCTGCTGCGGGTGGCCATCAATGCCTGCAAGGATCAGTTGAAAAGCTTTTTCCGCCGCCATACCGTTCCCTTAGAAGCCATAGAGGAGATGGGGGAGACAGCCACAGAGGAGCGCCGGGAGGTGCTGGAGGCCGTACTGGCCCTGCCGGGGAAGTACAAGGATGTGATTTACCTTCACTATTACGAAGGATATTCAGCAGCCGAGATTGGGAGAATTCTCAAGAAAAAGGAAAATACCATATATTCCCTCCTGTCCAGAGGACGGGGAATGCTGCGGGAGAAGCTGGGAGGTGATGGCATTGAATAGGCGGAAGGGAGCGTTTGATGAAGCGGTGATGGAGGAGCGTTTGAAAGAAGTCTTTGGCCAGATCCGGGCGGAGGAGCATCTGAAAAATTCTGTAAAACAATACTTAAATACGAAACGCGCCCGGCAGACGCGGGTATTTTTTGCGCCGGCAGTAAGAAGAACCTTAGCGGCAGCCTGCATGATGCTGGTTCTGGTGCTGGGATTCGGGGGATATCGTTGGAGTCAGATGCCGGTTTCCTATGTGAGCATTGATATCAATCCGTCCATGGAACTGGCGTTGAACCGTTTTGACCGGGTGGTATCTGCAGAGGCCTATAATCCCGAGGGGGAAGAGATTCTAAAAGAGCTTTCCCTGAAGGGGAAAAAATATAACGACGCCTTGGACGCCATTGTAGACAGCGACGCCATGAAGCCTTACCTTACCGGCGACGCCGAGCTGGTTTTTACCGTGGCGGCAGAAGGGCAGCGGGAGGGAAGCCTGCTACATGGGATCCGGCACTGCCTGCAGCATGTAGGGTGCGGCAGCTACAGCGTCGAAGCGGATATTGCCCTGGTGTCGGCTGCCCACGACAGCGGCCTTTCCCTGGGAAAATATTACGCGTATCTACAATTGGCAGAATACGATGAGACGGTGACGCCCGATAGCTGCCGGGATATGAGCATGTCCCAGATCCACGGCCTGATTGACGAGCACCAGCACGGTTCCCACTCAGAGGGCGGCGGGCATCACGGAGGACATACAGAATCCTACGAGTCCCAGGATCCGGAAGTGGATCAGGGAACGGAAACGCCGGCAGATCCGGAGGGAGCAGGAGACAATGCCCAGCCGGAGGAGGACGGGGAGTGTGATGTGGACCCGGAGCAGGAGGAAGGCCATCATGGCCGCAGGCGCCATCACTAGTATAGCGAATACTAAGTAACTGACACCTTGACTTGTCTGATTTTTCATCTGCGGCGTTGTCGTCAATCGGCGTAGCCACCGCTACGCCCTCATT
>CATJBQ010000020.1 GCA_949738465.1 uncultured Lachnospiraceae bacterium | reverse complement strand
GACTATGGACCCCGAGAAGATCAGTGAGCTGGTGACGGAGCGAACGGCCGCCATTCTTCCGGTCCATGTCTATGGAACTCTGTGCGATGTGGATGCCATCCAGAGAACTGCGGACCAATATGGACTGAAGGTAATTTACGATGCCGCTCATGCGTTTGGAGTAACAAGAGACGGTGTATCGGCGGCGACCTTTGGAGACGTCTCCGTATTCAGTTTTCATGCCACAAAGGTTTTTCATACTGTTGAGGGAGGCGCGGTATGCTTCCAGGACAGCGCTCTGCGGCAGCGCCTGGAGAGCTTGAAAAACTTTGGGTTTCACAATGCGGAAGCTGTGGAGGCTGGAGGCAATGCCAAGCTGAGCGAATTCCACGCGGCTATGGGCATGTGTAATCTCCGGCATCTTGAAGAGGAAATCGCCAGACGCGGGATGGTCTCGAAACGGTACCGTGAGCTGCTGGGGAATGTAAAAGGGATTCGCCTTCGTGTCGGCCAGCGTGGTGTAAGGCCGAATTACGCCTATTTTCCCGTGGTTTTTGACGGGTACTCCTATACCAGGGAGGAAGTTTTTGAGCGCTTGAAAGCCCAGAGCATAAACGCCCGAAAGTATTTCTATCCGCTGACCAGCAGTTTCCCCTGCTACCGCGATTTGTCCGTGGCAAAATCTCTGGAGACAGCGGTACACATCGCGGAGCAGGTGCTGTGTCTGCCGCTGTATGCAGGCTTGGCCTTGACAGAGGTTGAAAAAATATGTGAAACGATTCTTTGATAATGGAGGAACAGACCAGTGAAGGATAGCTGGAATGAGATTAAAACGAATTTGGACAAAATTTACGGCGCGCTGTGCGATGAGGAGTCCCGCCGCCTGTTTGAGGCGCGGGTTGCGTATATGTTTGATCAGAACAGTGAGGACTATGTTGACAGAGTATACCGGCTGAATGAGGATTTTCCGAAAAATTGGAGTTGCAGAGAGCTGGAGCGGCTACTGAAGGAAGGGCAGGAAATCATCATTTATGGCTGTGGCCATGATGGAAAGATTCTGAGGAGAGAACTGGAGCTATGCGGCTATTCTGCCGCGTATTGGTGTGCCGGGCGGGAAAAGCGGTTTGGTACTTATGTCGAGGGACTCAAGGTGCTTTCACCGGAGGAACTGGCAAAAAAACACCCGGAGAGCCTTGTGATTATCGGTTCCCGAAAATATGGGCCCGAGATCAGGCAGAGATTGTTTGATGTTGCGTTCCCGGTCCAACAGATTTTCCAGTTTGCCTTTCCTGAAGGTGTTGGAGAGAATGGGACACAGTATTACGACGTATTTCTGCCGGGAGAGCAGGAAGTGTTTGTAGATGCGGGAACTTATAACGGAGACTCGCTGGAAGGATTTTTGCAGTGGGTAAACGGCAGGGAATATAAGGCGTATGCCTTTGAGACTTCTCCATATATGTGTTCCCTCATCAAGGCGAAGAATATTCCGAATGTGGAGGTGCACAACCGGGCCGTGTGGAACTGCGAGGAGGCTTTGACATCTACGGAGCCTTCGCGTGGGTCTTCTGTGGTTGGAACCGGGGAAGACGCGTCGTTTACTCTGTACGGAACCACTATCGACAGTGTTGCCGCCGGAGAAAAGGTGACTTTCATAAAAATGGATATAGAGGGCGCGGAGCTTCAGGCTCTGGAGGGAGCTAAGGAAACGATTGTGCACTGCCGCCCCCGGCTTGCCATATGCATCTATCATAAGCCAACAGATATTTATGATATAGGCAAGTACATATTGGAGCTGAACCCTGGCTACAAGCTGTACATCCGGCATTATTCGACATGCACGGGTGAAACCGTTCTGTACGCAGTGGATTCCTGCGGCAGGAGATGAGTCATGACGTTGTTTATTTACGGAGCAAGCGGCGCGGGAGTGGAGGTCTATGATCTGATAAAGCGGAACCGCTCCATTGGCGGAAAATATAGTCAGATTTTTTTTGTTGATGATTTCCAGGAGGAGTCGGAGCATTACGGAGAGAAGCGTATTCACTTTTCATCCTGCGAGGAGTATGCAGGGCGCCATGATGCCGAATTTGTGATTGCCGTCGGAGAGCCGTCCGCACGCAGGACGCTGTTTGACAGAGTGGCTTCCGCCGGATATCCTTTCGCGACACTGGTGGATGAAACGGCGGTCATATCGCCTACGGCCAGCATAGGAGAGGGCTGTATCATCCAGGCCGGCGCGGTTATTTCCTCTAATGCTGTGCTCCGGGAGAACTGCGCCGTGATGCTTCATGCAATCGTCGGACATGACGCACTGGTGAACAACAGCTGTGTAATCTGCCCGAAGGCGACGGTGGGCGGCTGCTCAACCGTGGGCGAACAGAGCTTTCTGGGCCTCGGTTCCTCCATGAAAGAAGGAGTCAATATCGGAAGCAGGGCAATCGTGGCCTTGGGGTCTATGGTGTTCAGGGACGTAGAGGAGGGCGCGACAGTCGCCGGCAATCCTGCCAGAGTGACCAGAGGTGGTGTGGAGCACAAGGTCTTTCAGGGACGAAAGGAAGGAACGAGATGAACAAATTGGAAGAGAAAGTGGTCCTGTCATTCGATGCCTATGAGCTGCAAAAGTATGAACCGAACCGATACCCCTTTCTGTTTATCGACCGGGTAACGGAGTGCGTGCCTGGAGAATATGCGAAGGGCTATAAAAACCTAACGAATAACGAGTGGTTTTTCCCCTGCCACTACGAAGGACACCCGTTCATGCCCGCCGCGATACAGACGGAGGCGCTGAGTCAGATGATTACCATTCCGTTCACAACGCTTCCGGAGGTCAAGGACATCAAGGTGGTCGGTTCCAGGTGGAGCGCCGTTTTCCACAGGGAGATTTATCCTGGGGACCGTCTGGATATTGAGGCTTTTATCAGATTCTACCGGCGAGGTGTTGGAAAGGGGTTTGCAAAGAGTTACGTGGACGGCGAGCTTGCTTGTGAGGTAGAGCTGACACTGGCAATACCCAGTATTTTAGACCAGTACAGGCCGCGTAAGAAAACGGGGGAGAAGGACTTATGCTGAGTGGAAAGACTGCCATTATTACGGGGACGGGCAGAGGAATCGGGCTGGCGGCAGTAGAGGCATTTGCGGAAAATCATGCAGTTATATGGGCCTGTGCCCACACCCCGTCCGATGAGTTTGAGGCAAAAATCGCAGAGATAGCCCGCCGGAATTCCGCTGAAATCCACCCGGTTTATTTTGATGTGACGGATGGACAGGCTATGGAGGAAGCTGTTCGGAAAATTGGAAGGGAATCCGCGTCCATCG
>CATJBQ010000019.1 GCA_949738465.1 uncultured Lachnospiraceae bacterium | reverse complement strand
GTGGAGACCGAGGTTTACGACAGCGAGTCCATGCCGGCAGACCGGGAAGGCTGCGATATCGGCCCTAAGACGGCGGAGCTGTTTGCAGAGGCCGTTAAGAGCGCCAAGACCGTGGTATGGAACGGACCCATGGGCGTTTTTGAGAATCCAACCCTGGCGGCAGGCACCCTGGCGATAGCCAAGGCTCTGGCGGATACGGATGCGACCACCATCATCGGCGGCGGCGATTCCGCGGCGGCAGTGAACCAGATGGGCTACGGCGATAAGATGAGCCATATTTCCACCGGCGGCGGTGCTTCCCTGGAATTCTTAGAGGGTAAAGAGCTTCCCGGCGTTGCGGCAGCCACAGACAAGTAGGCGGAAGGCCTGGCATTGTATTCATTCTAATAAGAAGAGGTAGGTATTATGGCAAGAAGAAAAATTATTGCAGGAAACTGGAAGATGAATAAGACTCCCAGCGAAGCAGTTGCACTGGTAAATGAATTAAAGCCCCTGGTGGCCAATGACGAGGTGGACGTGGTGTTCTGTGTGCCGGCCATCGACATTATTCCGGCCATGGAGGCTGCAAAGGGCTCCAACATCCAGATCGGCGCGGAGAATATGTACTATGAGGAGAGCGGCGCCTATACCGGCGAGATTGCGCCGAATATGCTGACGGATGTAGGTGTGAAGTATGTGATCATCGGCCATTCCGAGCGCCGGGAATATTTTGCGGAGAGCGACGAGACCGTCAATAAGAAGGTTTTGAAGGCTTTTGAGCATGGGATCACTCCCATCATCTGCTGCGGCGAGTCCCTGACCCAGCGGGAGCAGGGCATCACCATTGACTGGATCCGTCAGCAGATCAAGATTGCGTTCCAGAATGTGACGGCAGAGCAGGCCAAGGCAGCCGTAATCGCCTATGAGCCCATCTGGGCCATCGGCACCGGCAAGACGGCCACCTCTGACCAGGCCCAGGAGGTATGCGGGGCGATCCGCGCCTGCATCGGTGAGATTTACGATGGGGCCACCGCAGAGGCCATCCGCATCCAGTATGGCGGTTCCGTGAACGCAGGCAATGCGGCGGAGCTGTTTGCAAAGCCGGATATTGACGGCGGCCTGGTAGGCGGCGCGTCCTTGAAAGCGGATTTTGGAAAAATTGTTTGCTACAAGTAAGAGAGTAGTATATAATAGGGCTGTAAGTAATTGCAGCTCTATTTATATGCGCAGGGCCGCAAGGAGCATTTTTTGCAAAAAGCATGGGTCCCTGCATCGGGCAGAGAACGGAAACTGCCCGCTGAATTGTGCAGACGAGGATGAACAATGAAAAAACGTATGAAGCGCAGGATCGTTTGGATTCTGGCAGTATTGGCGCTGGCGGCCGGATGTGGCGGCGGTGGACGGAGCCAGGATCGGAAAGAAGATGGGAAGCAGGGGCAGGCCATACCCGGACAGGAGGATATGCCCGGTTCCGCAAAGACGGACGGGATTCTCCTTGAGGAACCGGAGGATCCGCCGGTTCCGGAGGCACAGCAGCCTCAAAAGGAATTGACGACCTTGGAAAATGCCTGTGAGGCCATTCTCAATGGGTGTACCAGGGAATTTATCGGCGGCTATCTGGTGGATGACGCCTTTTTGTCCTGGATTACCGGGAATTATGGAGAAGATGTGATCCATAACCTGGCAAAAGCAGTGGAGCAGGGAGAGGAGGATCCGGAGTTCTGGTATGAACTGACCGGCAGTTCCATCCATGTTTTGTGGGATACCTATTGCAGGGATATCGGGATCCGCAGCCATAGCCTGGAGCGGGTTTACTGGATGGAATGCGCGAGTGAGGATCGGGTGGTGCTGGATTTTATTGGCGACATTAATTTTTCCGAAGGATGGTCCTCTACCGTATTTTTAGACAAGCAGGCGGATGGGATTTTTGACTGCTTAAGTTCTGAGGTGATGACGGAGCTGGTGGGAGCGGATATCCTGATGGTGAACAACGAATTCACCTACAGCATCCGGGGCGAGCCCCTTGAGGGAAAGGCGTATACCTTCCGGGCCCATCCGGACCGGGTGTATCTGCTGGAACTGATGGGGACGGATATTGTGTCCCTGGCCAACAACCATGCCTATGATTACGGGCCGGAGGCTCTGCTGGACACCATGGAGACTCTTCAAAATGCAGGCATTCCCTATGTGGGGGCGGGGGCGGACTTAGAAGAAGCCATGCGGCCTTCCTACTTTATCGCCAATGGTCGCAAGATTGCCATCGTATCCGCCACCCAGATCGAGCGCACCTACAATTATACGAAGGAAGCCACCGAGACGGAGCCCGGCGTGCTCAAGACCCTGGATCCGGAAAAATTTGTGACGGTGATCCAGGAGGCGGAGGGCTGCGCGGATTACGTTATTGTCTACGTACACTGGGGCACGGAGCAGAGCTCCTATTTCGAGAAGGATCAGGAGGCCCTGGCCAAAGCCTATGTGGAGGCGGGGGCGGACGCGATTATTGGCGGCCATACCCACTGCCTGCAGGGCTGCCAGTACGTGGACGGTGTGCCGGTGATTTACAGCCTGGGGAACTTCTGGTTTAACAGCAATAAGCTGGATACGGGGATTTCCCAGTTGGTGATCCACCGGGACGGGAGCATGGACTTCCGTTTCCTGCCCTGCATCCAGAAGCGCAACACCACCAGCATGGCCGGGGGCGATGAATGGACGCGGATTTTGCGGCATATGGAGGAGATTTCCAGCGGTGTGGAGATTGACGCGGACGGGTATATCACGCCGGCGGAGTGATCTGCGCGGCCCGGGATCCTGCAGCGGCGGCGAGGTGACCGGGCGGACGGAGGCAGGATATTAGCAGAAGTATTTGTGAAAAAATTAACAATCTTAAGGAGATGGAATGATGAATAAAAAACCAACGGTATTAATGATTTTAGACGGGTTCGGCCTTAACGAGAACCGTCGGGGAAACGCGGTGGCCCAGGCCAATACCCCGAATCTTGACGGACTGATGCGGGAGTATCCTTTTGTGAAGGGCAACGCCAGCGGTCTTGCGGTAGGATTGCCGGACGGCCAGATGGGCAATTCCGAGGTAGGCCATCTGAATATGGGAGCCGGAAGGATCGTTTACCAGGAGCTGACCAGGATCACCAAGGAGATCGAGGAGGGTAAATTTTTTGAAAATCCTGCGCTGAAGGCCGGCATGGAGAATGTGAAGAAAAAAGGCTCCGCCCTGCATCTTTACGGACTTTTGTCCGACGGTGGCGTACACAGCCACAACACCCATCTCTATGGGCTTCTTGAG
>CATJBQ010000018.1 GCA_949738465.1 uncultured Lachnospiraceae bacterium | reverse complement strand
TCGCCTGTTTCATGCTCCGCAGCGTCAGCCGGCTTATCAGCATTTCTTCCGGCGTTCCTTCCATCTTATCCAAAAGCTTCTGCAGTTCCTTGGGATGCACCTCATCGGTTCCCACATGAATGGAATAACCGAAATTATTGATAAAGGTGGACAGCTTCCGGATCTTCTCCGGATCCGGGTTGTCGTGGGTCCGGTAAACGAAGGGCAGCTCCTGCCAGAAGAAATCCTGTGCCACCGTCTCGTTGGCAATCAGCATAAAATCCTCGATGATTTTCGTGGCAACGTTGCGCTCATAGGGCGCGATCTCCAGGGGCCGGCCGGCAGCGTCCAGCACCATTTTTGTCTCCGGAAAATCAAAATCGATGGAGCCGCGTTTCCGGCGTTTTTCCCGCAAAATGGCTGCCAGGCGCGCCATGTCCTCAAACATGGGCACAAGCTCCTTATATTCCTCCCGCTCTGCCGCGTCCTGGTCCGAAAGGATCCGCTTCACACTGGTATAGCTCATGCGGCGGTCCACACGCAGGACGGTCTCGGCAATCTGATGGTCAATCACATTTCCCTTGGGATCGATGGTCATTATGCAGCTTAAGGCCAGCCGGTCCTCCCCCTGGTTCAGGGAACAGATGCCGTTGGATAAGGTATGGGGCAGCATGGGAATCACCCGGTCCACCAGATAGACGCTTGTCCCCCGGGACAAGGCTTCTGCGTCCAGGGCCCCCTGCTCCTTCACGTAATAGCTCACATCGGCAATGTGGACCCCCAGCCGGTAGTTTTCCCCCTCCCGGGTCAGGGTAATGGCGTCGTCCAGATCCTTGGCGTCCTCCCCGTCGATGGTGACGGTCTGCCATTCCCGAAGGTCCATGCGGCCCTCCCGTTCCTCCGCCGAAACCGGCTTCGATACGCTTTCTGCCTGACGCAGGATTTTTTCCGGGAATTCCATGGGCAGGTCGTAGCCCCTGACAATGGACAAAATATCCGTCCCCGGGTCATTGATGTGGCCGATGATCTCCACCACCCGCCCTTCGGGCTTCTTATCCCGCCTGCCGTAAGCTTCCAGCTTCACCACCACCTTGTGGCCGGTAACCGCCCCCATGGATTCCCCCTCGGGGATAAAAATATCCTGGCCCAGCCGCTGGTTGTCCGGCTTTACAAAACCAAAGCTTTTGCTTTTTTCATAGGTGCCGACCACCTCCGTGACCGCTCTTGTTAAAATCTTAACAATCTTCCCTTCCGGACGCCGGCCGCTCTGCCCGGGCGATACGGCTGCCTGCACCTGGTCGCCGTGCATGGCCCCGTGGACCTGATCCTCCGGAATAAAAATATCCGGTCCCTCCGGCTGCTCCACAAACCCGAAGCCTCTGGCATTGCCGATAAAAAGCCCCGTCGTCAGCCTGCTCTCCGCCTTGGAGTACTTTCCTTTTTTGGAAACCTCGATCTTTCCTTCCGCCAGAAGGGCAAGAAGCACCTCCTCCAGTTCTCCCCTCTCTTCCCTGGGGATATTCAAAAGAATCGCCATCTCCTTGATCTTCATCGGTACATACATCTCATCACAGATGAGACTGTAAATCGTTTCCTTGCGCTGCCGTAATTTTTCCTCCGTCATACATTTCTCCTTTCCTACAGGAATTTCCTGTAGATAAAAAAGGCTGTCGAGTAAACCCGACAGCCTCTTAAGTATAGACAATTTTCCCTTACAATACCTTAAAAGCTTCCGATATTCAAAATTGCGGAAATCACCAGAAACAGAACCACCAGGGCTGTCGTCAGCTTCACCAGCATGCCTTCCATGGAGCGTCCCTTGTTCTTGCCCCAGTAGGTATCGGCCATCCCACCGATGGAGCCAAGTCCCTGCTGCTTTCCCTCCTGCATCAATACGATCACTGTCAAAGCAATACAAATTATGATAAATACTACAGTCAAAATCGTCTTCACTACTGCCATTCTTCCTTACACCTCCTGTAAGCTTTCGTCACAACTTTAACAATTGTACCACACTCCAGGCATGTTTTCAAGCAGTATTTTGGGATTTTTACGCCTTTTTGCGGGAAAGCCACAGGAAATCATGTCCGCCGATCACCGGGTCAGACAATGTCATGGTCTCCCCGGTCAGAAGGTTGGTAAATTCCCCTTCTTCCTGAAGCCACGCAGTCCGCTCCTCATCGGAAAAATTAAACAGGGCCAGAAACCGTTCTTCCTCATTTTCCCGCAAGATCCCCAGAATCGCATCATCCTTTACGTCATATGTATACGTATCGGCGCTGCTCTCAAATACCTTTCTGGTCCTGCGGATCTCCTCAAGCTTCGCTAAGCCCGTAAAAATCTGCTCCTGCAGCGTTCCCTTTTCCTGGTTCTTCGCCGCTAAGTCCCATTGGAACCTGCCCCGGTGGATGTAGCGGGAATCCTCACGTTTCAGCGGATCCTCCTTGTAGGTATAATCGTTGACCTGGCCGATCTCGTCCCCGCTGTAAAGCATGGGAATGCCGGACTGGGTCAGCACGTAGGCGTGGAGCATCAGATCCAGCCGGATGGCATTTGCAAGCTTCCTCTCATCCTGCTCGTACAGCGCGCTCTCCACGCCGCACATGGAAGCGGTGGTTCCGCAGAAACGGGCGTCCATGGTAACGGGATCGTCGTTGTACAGCTCTCCGCGGCTCTCGCTGCCCTCCTGTCTTCCGGTAAAATAGCGGTTCAGGTACTGCTTATGGGGAACCTCCTTCATGCCCCAGCCTTCCAGTATATCGTAATCCAGCCCCCAGCCGATATCGTCGTGGCAGCGCAGATAATTGAGGAACAGATAGTCCTTGGGCAGACCGCAGACAATATCCATCTGCCGCTTTAACAGCCGCACATCCCTGGTAGCCACGCTGTTCCAGGTGGTCGCCATGGTGGTCACATTGTAGAGCATATGGCACTCCGGCTTCTCCACCGTGCCAAAGTAGGGCACCACCTTCTCCGGCTCCATCACCACCTCGCCCAAAAGAAGGACGCCGGGGCAGACGATCTCGCAGATCATGCGCATCATGCGCACAATGGTGTGAACCTGGGGCAGGTTGCGGCACTGGGTCCCCAGCTCCTTCCAGATATAGGGAACCGCGTCAATGCGGATGATGTCCATCCCCTGGTTGGTCAGGTACAGGAAATTGTACATCATCTCGTTAAATACCCTGGGATTGCGGTAATTTAAATCCCACTGATACGGGTAGAATGAAGACATCACATAATGTCCCGCGTCCTCCAGCCAGGTGAAATTCCCTGGTGCGGTGGTGGGGAATA
>CATJBQ010000017.1 GCA_949738465.1 uncultured Lachnospiraceae bacterium | reverse complement strand
TGACAGCAGGGCGCCCATATTTTCCGTAGTGGTAGAGGCATCTGTTTGAACATAGCCTGCAACATACCATTCATGCATCAGCTCCACCAGATTCTTATATTCCTCAGTTTCAAAAAGATTCACCACTTCCGTAGAATTCTCTGCATCCAAGATCACACCGTACTCATCTCCCAGACCGTCCCATGCCCAATTAGTCAGCATAGGATCCGACGGATTGTTGGATACCAGCATCGTCATATTCGGATCCTCGGCATGGAGTTTTTCAAAAATCGGGGGCAAATCCTCTAAACTCTTCACACCTTCCATATCCAACTCATACTGCTCTGCCAGATCCTTACGATACATTAGGCTATGAGTCTGGGCAAAGGGCTGTACACAGGGGATCGCATAGAGCTGCCCGTTGATATAACCGGCCACCATATAATTCTCGCCTACTGCTTCCATAACGCCTTGTCCGTACTGCTCCAGCAATTCGTCCATGGGCATCAAAGCATCCTGGGCATACCACATGGAAGTCATGGCTCCAAAAGTAGGCATCACGTCAATGACTTCTCCCCCGGTAAGCTTTATGTTCATCTGGTTCACATAATCTCCCATGTCCAGCCACTCGATATTGACCGTCGCATGGATCAGGGGCTCAATATACTCGTTAATGGCATCCTGTACCTTTCCTGCATCCTCCAGGTTCAATCCCATGGAAATCATTACCATATTTAAGTCTACTGTTTCCTCATTCCCGCCTGCTTCTTCTCCGCCACCGGATGTTTCCTTCGGTGCTTCCTTCGTATCCCCGCCGGAAGCTTCCTTTTCATTGGAAGGATTGTTCCCGCCGCAGCCTGCCAGCAGCCCCACACACATTACCGCTGTCAACAACAGTGTCAATAAACGTCTTTTCATTTTGCATCCTCCTTCAATATTTCATATATTTTTCTGTATTCATTCTATAGGCTTTTCTTTCCCCACTCTATCACAATTACAACCTAAAATTGACGGATTGTGACTTCATGGCGTATGGCTGTCAATATTGATTTTACCCTATAAGATACAAAAGTGAAAACGGAACCGTTTCCTCAGCCAGAAAGTAAACTTCATATGGCTATACAAAAATAAGACAGCGTAGCCATAAAGCTACGCTGTCCTATCTAACACTTCAAAACTATTCCATTGCGATGCCGAGATATTCGCTCACCACCTTAAGGATCGTCTCCATATCCTCCTGGCAGCCTGCAGCCTGGGCAAAGCTCCGGCAGTCCGCTGCACCTGTGGCAAAAAGCGCTTCCTGAACCGCTTTTGTATCCTCCTTTGAAAGAACGGATACCTTGCCTCCTGCTGCTTCAATTGCCGTCTCGGCCTCTTCGTCCATCTGCTGAATCAGTTCAATGGAAAAGGCTGCCGTATCCTCCATGGCTTCTTCAAACAGTGCCTGCTGATCCGCACTCATGCCGTTCCATTTATCCAGATTAATGGTCATAAAATTACCTGCCGCATAATTGCCATCCATCAAAAAGTACGGCGTTACTTCCTGTACGCTCATGGAAACAAGGGCGGCAGCAGACATGTAGCCCACGTCTGCAATTCCGCGGCTTAAATTGTCATAATAGTCCCAGGGCATCACCGTTACCACTCCATTGAAGCCCAATGCTTCAAAAGCAGACTGGTTCATTCCCACACCCAGCTTCATGCCTGTCAGGTCTTTCAGGCTGGCCGCTTCGTTTTTCGATATAAATGCATTGGAGCCTGTTGCCACGCTGCCCAGCATCTTTACGTTTTGCGCTTCTACCTGGGCCTGAATCAGGGGCGCCGTTGTTTCATTTTTAAAAATTATTTCATCCATGAAATCTACCGCTGCCTGATAACCGCCGGATATCAGGGAGGGGAAATTCATCAGGGCAAGCACGTCCGTATAAGAGGACTGGCTCACAACGGTCATATCTGCCGCAGCGCTTCCGACAAATTTCAGTTCCTCCGTATTGGAAGCCAGGGTACCGCCCCAATATACGTCGATTGTCACGGCACCGTTGGAATTCTGATCCAGATAATCAATAAAATGCTTGATAATCTGTCCCGATGTTTCTGTTTCGGAGAAGGAGGTGGTCAGCGTTAAGGAAAGGGGATCCACCTCTCTCACTCCTGCCGTTTCCTGGCCGGCTTCTTCTCCGTCGCTCCCTTCCGTTTCCTGGCCCGCATCTGCTCCGTCGTTTCCTTCCGTTCCCTGAGTCTTAGTCCCCTGTTTTCCGGAAGCATCATCCGTACCGGAGCCGCCGCAGCCGGCAAACAGTCCGCAGGCAAGGATACCCGTCAAAAGCAACGCTAACATCTTATTCCTCTTTTTCATTATTTCTTCCTCCTTATTTCTCTCTTGGTTTCATAACTTCCGTTTCCGTCAAAAGCCCTGCTGCCCGCAGGAATCAAATACGCTACGCCACTCCTAAAAGCCTGGGGATAAACTCCACAATCTGTGGGAAGATGGCGCAGAGAAAAATAGCTACCAGATCCACGCAGAAGAAAGGCATCACACCCTTGAATACTTCTCCGGGCTTGATCCGCAGCGCATTGGATACTGCAAACACGTTCATACCAATCGGCGGCGTCATTCCCGCACAGTCACACAGCATCACAAGGATCACGCAAATAATATAGGGATTATAACCCAAGCCTGTTAATAACGGAAACACAATCGGCACCGTAATGATAATTGTGGAAGCAATATCCATCACGCAGCCGCAGATAATGTAAAACAATACTACCAGTGAAAAAATAGCCAATGCCGGCAAATGCGACTCCACAATGGCATTCGCAAGGTTATCCGCCAATCTTGTCAGCGTCACAAAACGGCTGAAAATCGAACCGGCAATGATAATCGGGAAAATCCCGGCATTCATAATTGCCGCATCCCAGATACAATGCATGACCCGTTTTGCAGGTACTTTTTTACAAAGAGCATAAATAATTAATGCAATTGCTGCCACAGCCCCTGCCACCGTAGACGGGAACAGTCCGGTAAGGCTTCCTCCTACGATCAGCGCAAATACAAGTATGAATGGAACCAGGTATTTCAGGGAAACCAGCTTTTCCTTCATACTGGTCTTTTCCATCTGTTCCTTCCCAGGCACCTTTTGGGGAAAAATCGTAATATATATTTTGATTGCCAGGCATAAAATCACAATCATAATCAGCCCCAGGGACAATCCGTACATCAAAGTCGTCCCAATGGATAATTCTGTCAGCAGGCACCACATGATAATCGGCACACTGGGCGGA
>CATJBQ010000016.1 GCA_949738465.1 uncultured Lachnospiraceae bacterium | reverse complement strand
TCAGATAGAGATCCACCCAGGTGCTTTCTGCGGTATAGTTTAAGCCGAAGGCCTCCGCCATCTCCAGGGTGATTTTGTTCTGAAGCTTATTGCCGTCAAAGACATTGCTCATCAAAATCCAGCTCTTGCTTTCCCCCATGGAAAAGAGATCTGCAGGCTTGGAGAGCATAATGCCGTAGGATTTCTTCTTGCTTTTCCAGGTAGCGTTTCCCCGGCTCTTGATGTGGCTCAGATTCCCCTCGTACAAGGGAGCGCCCTGGGGATCCGTAATTAAGATATTGCCGGGTTCTTTGTATTCCTTATCCCGATCTACTCGCTCCATTGTGCCGCTTTTGGTTTCAACAAAGACGCTGCCGATGTTGGCAGACTTTAAAAAGCGAAGCTTGCCCTCAGACTTTGTGCGTATGGAGGAAAAGCAGTAGTCATAGTCCCTCTCCAATTCAAAAGAAACAGGGGCAAAGAAATCCACAGCCTTCCCATCTATCTGAAGCTTGCCGCTGGAAGCTTCCCAAGAAGCGTTTTCCCAACTGAAATAAGAGGGCAGAAAGAAATAAGCGGTTCCGTCCTGCTCATAGGGATGGATTCTCTTTCCCTGGCAGACCAGGCAGAAGGTGTCCTCTAAAGAATCGACAGCTTCTTCTGCCATAACGGCCATTTCTTCCGGATGATGGATGATAAATTTGGAAAAAAAGGGGTAAGCTGTCAGCAAGGCAATGCTTACTGCTCCTATGAGGAGGGAATAGACGCGCTTCATTTTGGCCTCCATGGGACATGCAGAATAAGCTTTTTCAAAAATGAAAGTAAGCTCGTGTACTGACAAGTAGTTTTTTATATCAGCGTGTCAGTACGCTAGGGATATATTACCATAATGGCCAATTCTTTTCAACGTGATCTCATATTTTGTAAAAATTTTCAGAAAAAGGTAGAAAATTATATAAAAAGGGACTGTTACAAAAGGCCTGGCGGCTTATTTTGTAACAGTCCCTGATTTTATCTGGGCCCTTTTTATTTGATACGGAACTGTCCAATCAGCTGATTCAGTGTCCGCGCCTGGTTGGAAAGCTCGTTGGAAATGGCGGCGCTCGTCTCGGCGGCAGTGGAGTTTGCCTGGGTTACCCGGGAAACCTCCTTGATTCTGCTCTCTACGGAAACAATCATCTCTGACTGCTGGACGCTGGCAAGCGAAATCTCATCCATCAGTGTCTTGATGGACTGGATACACTCATTGATAACCTGCATAGCGGAAATGGCATGGCTTGTGGATTCCGTGCCGGTTTTTACATCCTCGATGGAGCGGCCGATCAAGGTGCTTGTGCTGTTGGCTGCCTCCGCAGACTTGGCTGCAAGGTTACGCACCTCGTCCGCAACTACGGAAAAGCCCTTTCCGGCGCTTCCGGCCCGGGCGGCCTCGACAGCGGCGTTCAGTGCAAGAATATTTGTCTGAAAAGCGATGTCCTCAATGGTTTTAATGATACTTCCGATCTGGGCAGAGGACTTGTCGATGTTGGTGGTAGCGGCCATGAGCTGCTCCATCTTGGTGTCGGCCTCTGACGCATAGCCCGTAGCCCGATCCACCAGATCGCTTGCATTGCCGCAGCGGACGGTGCTGGTCTGAATCTGGGCGGTAATGTCCGTCATGTTGGCTGCCAGCTTATCAATGGAATCCTTCTGCTGCACCGTTCCCTGTGACAGAGCCTGGGCGCCGGCGGATACCTGATTGGCGCCGCTGTCCACCTGGTTTGCAATCTCGATGATGTCGCTCATAACATTTGTAAGATGGGTGCGGATGCTCTTGAGGCTTTGGGCCAGGACTTTAAAATCACCGATATAGTAATCTTCGTTTTTCACCACGTCCACGGCAATATTTCCTTTTGCCATCTCGCCCAGAATGCGGCCGATATCCTCAATGGTCTTTCTTAGAATGTCGCATACATGGTGGATGGTTTCGGCAATCATACCAATCTCATCCGTCCGTCCGTAAAAGGCTTCCAGCTCCTTGTCGGCGGAAAGCTCCAGGTTCCCCAGACGGCTGATAGCGCCCTCCATTACCATAAGCTCCTTGCCTTCCCGGTGAAGGATAAAGAGGGTGGCAAGCATAATCACCGCTTCTACCAGCGCACAGAGAATTCCTACGGTAATGCGTACGGCGGATACCCGGCCATAGACCTCGGCTGCATTGTCCCGAACCATGAAAACCCAGTTCCGGTCGATTAAGTATTTGTACACAACCAGCTTTTTAACGCCGTTCTCATCCCGGTAGGAGTAGGTGCCGGCTTCTGTGCTGCCGTCTGTGCGGATTTTTTTCAGAATTTCCTGGTAACCGCTGTCGGTAGTCTCGGTATTCAGAAGCTCCTCGTCCTCGTGGTACAGGTAGGTGCCGTTTTCCACATTCAGAAAGACGTATTCGCTGTTGGGAAGTCCCTTGATGTCCAGATTCAGCAGCGCATCCATAAGGCGGCTGGCATAAACGCCGGCGCCTACATAGCCGATGCACTTCTGGCCTTCAAAGAGGGGATAGTACATGGAGATAATCATGCTCCCCGTTCCGGGGGATTTCATAATTCCCAGATTCGTAAGCTCCGGTCCGGCCAGAATCGTGTCCTGGAATTCCTTTAGGGATTCGCCTTCCCGGGTGGTGATTCCGATTGCGCCCTGGGAAGTGTGGGTCAGTATGTAGGTGGAGGGGGTGCCGATGTAAAGGCCCTCGAAGATGCCTTTGACGGCGGCAAAGTCCTCCGTATATTTTTGGCCCTTCTGCAGCAGGGCGGAATTCTCAGGATCGGCCAGAAGATCCTGAACCTCGCTGCTTAGGGCAAAGGCTGTCATATATTCCTCTGCGGATGCTACATAGTCGTTGATAATGGAAGCTCTGGACTCTACGGCGTCAATCATCTGGTTGGTAATGTTGTCCTCTACCATGGATGATACGCGGCTGGAAACGATGAACCAGAGCAGCAGCATTCCAAGACAGGATATGGCTGTGGTGATAATACTGATGCGTGTTGCAAGCTTTCGATTGGCTAGAAATTTCATAATAGATTCCCCCTGCAATAAAGACGTTTATTAGAGCTTAGGTTGGCACCGGGTCTGGGGATTACAGAATGTGGTCCGACAATTTGGGTGCGGACTATTTTAACATATTTTTGAATTTTTTTCAAGGATGTTGGGGAGGGGATTTTATTTTTTGTGGGTGGTTTGGCGTTTCCTGCTTGGAAAATTTGGCGAAAGAAATTATAATGGAGGGGAG
>CATJBQ010000015.1 GCA_949738465.1 uncultured Lachnospiraceae bacterium | reverse complement strand
GCTGATCCGCACCAGTGACGTGGCGGTAAACACCTGGGGCATTGCGTCCTCTTGTGAGAATCCCAAGAAAGTAATCGAATTTATGGAGCTTCTTTACACCGATGCGGAGCTGGCCAATTTGTTTAACTACGGTATTGAAGGCAAGCATTATGTAGTAGAAGAGGGCAGCCGTCTGATGTCTTATCCGGAAGGCGTGGACATGATGAGCGCCGGATACGGCACCTGTGTGACTGCCGGAAGCTTTGGCGACCGTACGATCTTAAATGCCTGGGGTGATAAGTGGACGGAAGAAACGCTGGAAGCGGTAACCAAGTATGGGGTACCGGATGGGGAGCTATCCAAATATTTGGGACTAAATTACAATCTGAACAATGTTACTACGGAAAATGCGGCGGTGATGGCCGTAATCCTGAAATACAGGGCTTCCCTGGCCTGCGGTGTTGTGGATGTGGAGGAAACCTTGCCGAAATTTATCAGCGAACTGGAGGCAGCCGGGATGAATAAGATCCTGGAGGATACCCAGAAGCAGGTAGATGAGTATCTGGAGCAGCAATAAAGGGAGAGTAGGATGGAACGGAACAGACAGACTGCAAAACCCCTCAGATTACGGAAGCAGGAAAATAAAAACGGGCCCCTGCTGGTCTATGCAGAGGGCAGCGGCGTAAACCTTCTTTTGGAGGAGGGTTGTTATTTTAAGGATCTGAGTAAGGACGGAAGGTTGCATCCTTATGAGGACTGGAGGATCAGTCCAAAGGAGCGGGCGGCGGATTTAGCCGCCCGGCTCTCCGTAGAGCAGATGGCGGGACTGATGCTTTACAGTGATTTTAATGTATTGCCGGCTTCTTTGGCTCCGGTCAGTGAGGATACTTATTTCGGGGAAGCTTATGAGGAAGGGAAGACGCCCTCCTGGGAGGTTGCCGACCGGCAGTATGAATTTATGATGGAAAATCATGGCCGCCATATGCTGGTGGCACAGATTCAGGATGCGAAAACCATGGTAAACTGGAACAACAGCATTCAGGCCATGGCAGAGGAGCAGGAATTCGGCATTCCGGTGAACCTGGCCACGGATCCGCGGCATACCTTGGATATGTCGGCGGAGTACAATATGGCTTCCGGCGGCGGGATTTCCGTGTGGCCGGAATCTCCGGGGCTGGCGGCCGCCTTTGATCCGGAACTGGCCCGCACCTATGGGAGGATGACGGCGGAGGATCTTAGGTCTATGGGATTCGGTACGCTTTTGGGTCCTCAGATGGACATCGGTACGGAGCTTCGCTGGATGCGATACCGGGGAACCTTTGGGCAGTCTCCGGAGCTTTCCGCAGACCTGGCCAAAGCCTATTGTGAGGGCCTGCAGACCTCCTACGGGGAAGATGAGATCCGGGACGGCTGGGGCCGGGCCAGCGTCAATGCGATTGTCAAGCACTGGCCGGGAGGGGGAACCGGAGAGAGCGGCCGGGATGCCCATTTTGATTTCGGAAAATATGCCGTATATCCGGGAGGGAATTTTAAAGAGCATTTAAAACCCTTTGTGGAAGGCGCGTTCCGGCTGGAAGGCGGGACGGAAAAAGCCGGAGGTGTGATGCCCTATTATACCATCTCTTATGGACAGGATAAGACCGGAGAGAATGTGGGAAATGCATTCAGCCACTATATTGTCAACGATTTGCTGCGAGTACGGTACGGGTACGACGGCGTTGTATGTACCGACTGGAAGGTGACCCAGGGCCTGGAACCGAAAGAGGGTCTGCCGGGACGCTGCTGGGGCATGGAGCAGGAGACGGAAGCAGTCCGCCATATGAAAGGGATCCTAAGCGGTGTGGACCAGTTTGGCGGCAACAATCATATCGGCCCTCTTTTGGAAGCTTATCGAATGGGTGTTCAGGCAGTAGGAGAGACAGACATGCACAGACGGTTTGAGAATTCTGCCCGGCGAATCCTGACGGTAATGTTCCGGCTGGGGCTGTTTGAAAATCCCTATGTGGAGGAGCAGCATACCCAGGAGATCCTGCATGCAAAGGATCACAAAGAAATGGGATACCGTGCCCAGCAGAGGTCGGTGGTGATGGTAAAAAACCGGAATCAGCTGCTGCCGCAGACAAAGCGCCTGAAGGTATATATTCCGGGAAAATATATTCCCCGGAAGGTGGACTGGTTTGGCCGGGTCAGTGAGGCCCACTGGGAGCAGCCGGCCAATGAGGAAATCGCAGGACAGTATTTTAATCTGACAAAGGATCCCAAGGAAGCGGATTTGGCTCTGGTATTGATGGATGGGCCGGACAGCGGGTTTGGCTTTGAACAAGCCGGAACGGAGACAGGAGAAAACGGCTATGTACCCATCAGTCTTCAGTACGGTCCCTATCAGGCCAAGACAGCCAGAAGGGAAAGCCTTGCCTGGGACCCGAAAACGGAGAAACAGGGCGGACGTTCTTATTACGGGAAAACCGTCGAGGCAAAAAATAAATCGGATTTGGATATGGTGCTGAAAGCCCGGGAAGAAATGGGCGAAAAGCCCGTAGTATGCGCCGTCAATATGATGCGCCCCTGTGTGGTAAAAGAATTTGAACCGCTGGTAGACGGGTTGCTGCTCCATTTTGGTGTGGAGGAACGTGTAATTTACGATCTGGTTACCGGAAGAGCAGAGCCGGAGGGACTTTTGCCCATGCAGATTCCGGCAGATATGGAAACGGTGGAAGGACATTGCGAGGATGTACCTTTTGATATGGAATCCCATTGCGACGATCAGGGGCATTTGTACGATTTTGCCTTTGGTATGAACTGGAAGGGCGTCATTGATGATTACAGAGTACGAAAATATAAGAGAAAGTGAGAGAAAGTAAATGAAAGGATTAGGGATTTCGTTTGGAAGAAAGGGAAGAAGCTGCGATATTATCACAAAACAGGCGCTGCTGGAAGCGAAAAAAGCAGGCGCTCAGGTGAAATTTATCAATACCATAGGAATGGAAATCGGGCATTGCAGATCCTGTGCGGCCTGTATTGCCGGCAGGGACCGGGGCGGTCAGATTGTCTGTGCCTTTAAGGACGATTATCAGATTTTGGAGGAAGCGGTGCTGGAAGCGGATGCGATTCTGGTGGCGGCTCCGGTCTATGCGTTGGGGCCGGTAGGG
>CATJBQ010000014.1 GCA_949738465.1 uncultured Lachnospiraceae bacterium | reverse complement strand
CCTTGGCGCCGCCCAAGATCGCCACAAAGGGACGCACCGGATTCTCCACGGCGTTGCCCAGGAAATCGATCTCCTTCTGCATCAGATATCCCACGGCCGCCGTATCCACCAGGGCGGACACGCCTACATTGGAGCAGTGGGCACGGTGGGCTGTACCAAAGGCATCATTGACAAAAATATCACAAAGGGAGGCCAGATCCTTGCTGAACGCCTCGCCGTTCTTGGTCTCCTCGGCCCGGTAACGTGTATTCTCCAGTAAAACCACCTCGCCGTCCTTCATGGCCTCCACGGCCGCCCGTGCATTGGGGCCTACCACCTCGTTGTCAGCGGCAAACTTCACTTCCTGGCCCAGAAGCTGGGATAAACGCTCTGCCACCGGCGCCAGGGACAGCTCCGGCTTGGGCTCGCCCTTGGGCTTGCCAAGATGGGAGCATAAAATCACACGGCCGCCGTCTGCAATCAGCTTCTTAATCGTCGGCAGAGCTGCCACCAGACGGTTCTCGTCTGTAATCTTCCCTTCCTTCAAGGGTACGTTGAAATCACATCTGCAGAGCACACGCTTGCCTGCCACATTGATATCGTCCACCGATACTTTATTCAAAGACATATTAATCGTCCTCCTTCTATAAAATCACAGACAATAAAATCCGCGCCTTGTGCGGGTTCCATTGTCATGGATAAAGGGCCCGGCCCTGTAATCCGCCGGAAACCCTCCGACCGGATAAAGACCGGACCCTCGATGAGTCTTTCTCGATTGCTCCGTCGGGAAACGGCAGGCAATCTGTCGTCTTCCCTAAGCTTATGCCAGCTCGGAGAAATACTTGATGGTACGAACCATCTGAGAGGTATAGCTGTTCTCATTGTCATACCAGGATACTACCTGTACCTCATACAGATCCTCGGAAATCTGGCAGACCATGGTCTGGGTTGCGTCAAACAGAGAACCATAGGTCATTCCAACGATATCGGAGGAAACAATCTCGTCCTCGTTGTAGCCATAGGACTCGTTGGAGGCTGCCTTCATGGCCGCGTTGATATCTTCCTTGGTCACGCCGGCCTTCTTCACAACGGCTGTCAGAATCGTGGTGGAGCCGGTGGGGGTCGGAACACGCTGTGCAGCTCCGATCAGCTTGCCGTTCAGCTCGGGGATTACAAGACCGATGGCTTTGGCAGCGCCTGTGCTGTTGGGAACGATATTCACGGCAGCGGCACGGCTTCTTCTCAGATCACCCTTTCTCTGGGGTCCGTCCAAAGTCATCTGGTCGCCGGTGTAAGCATGGATGGTGCACATAATACCGGACTGGATGGGCGCAAACTTATTCAGCGCGTCTGCCATCGGAGCCAGGCAGTTGGTGGTGCAGGAAGCTGCGGAAATAATGGTATCCTCAGCCTTCAGGGTTGTATGGTTGGTATTGTATACAATGGTGGGAAGGTCATTTCCGGCCGGAGCAGAGATAACAACCTTGCGTGCGCCAGCATTGATATGTGCCTGTGCCTTCTCCTTGGAGGTATAGAATCCGGAACACTCAAGCACAACGTCAACCTTCAGCTCACCCCAGGGGCAGTTGTTTGCATCCGGGAATGCGTAGATCTTGATTTCCTTTCCGTCAACCGTGATGGAATCCTCTCCGGCAGAAACCTTATCGCAAAGTGCGTATCTTCCCTGAGAAGAATCGTATTTCAGCAAATGAGCCAGCATCTTGGGGCTTGTCAGATCGTTGATTGCAACAACCTCATACCCTTCCGCTCCGAACATCTGTCTGAATGCCAGACGGCCAATACGGCCAAAACCATTAATTGCTACTCTTACTGCCATGTTTCATTCCTCCTAAGATTCTTTCTTTTTATCTGGGTACTCCTTATGAAGTATGCCCAACTTGACTATATTTTACCTAAAAAACCCAGAAAATTCAATAGGCTTTTTCAACTTTGTTAATTTTTTCACTATTCCGGACACGGCATACGCCTTTTCATTCATTTTCCACAAGAGGACCCTTCCCCTCTTATTCATTTTGACAAATCCGCGTCTTTCTATTATAGTAGTATCCGTAACCGTTTCACGGTTTCCCAATCCAAAATACAAGGAGGATACGAAAATGCTTTGGGACCAGCACATGCACTGCTGCTATTCCGGGGACAGCGAAGCCGCGCCGGAGGATATGATCGCAGCCGCTTATAAACGGGGTCTTTCCGGCATCACCTTTACGGATCATCTGGATCTGGACTGCGCCATCGAGCCGGAGCTTTTTTCCCTGGATATCGTGCCCCGCGCAGAACACTTAGCCCGGCTGGCCATTGAATGGGAGGGACGGCTTACGGTGGGCTGCGGCATCGAACTGGGCTTACAGCCCCATCTCGCGGCCCGGCACAGAGCGCTTCTTTCCTCCCACGACTTCGATCTCGTCATCGGCTCCACCCATACGGTGGCGGGCATCGACCCCTACTATCCGGTGTTTTTTGAAGGGAAGACAGAAGACGAGGCGTATCTGGGATACTTTGAGGCCACCCTGGAAAATGTCAAAGCCTTCGATGATTTTGACGTCTGCGGCCACCTGGACTACGTGGTGCGCTACGGCCCCCATAAAAACCAGTTTTATTCCTATGAGAAATACCGGGATGTTCTGGATGCCACCCTGCGGGCGCTGATTGAGCGCGGAAAGGGCATCGAGCTGAATACCGGAGGATTTAAGGCGGGCCTTGGAGAGCCCCACCCCTGCCAGGAGGTTTTAAGACGCTACCGCCAGTTAGGCGGCGAAATCATCACTTTGGGCTCCGATGCCCACGCCCCGGAGTATGTGGCCTATGCATTTGAGCGGGCCGCGGGGATTTTAAAGGAGGCGGGATTTTCTTATTACACGGTATTCCGGAATCGGAAGGCGGAATTTGTTCCGGTGGGATAGTTCTATTTCAGATCATCACCTTCACATACCGGTCCTTTAAAAGCGCCAGCACCTCATTGTACTTCTGGCGGCTTAAGATCACTTCCCCGTCGAAGCCCTCTAGTATAGCGAATATTAAGTCTCTGATACATTGACGCAGGATGATTGTTTCATATGCAAGGCGGAGGAATGAGGGCGTAGCGGTGGCTACGCCGATT
>CATJBQ010000013.1 GCA_949738465.1 uncultured Lachnospiraceae bacterium | reverse complement strand
TGTCCTGTCTGTTTGGCGACTATTTAAATACCCGGCTGGATTATGGGATTGTGTCATGCTGCTCCATCGCGGTTCCGGAACCGGACCGCATGATTTTTTCGGATCAAAACAGAGCGATGATTGTCCTTGTCAGCCGGTCAGGACGGATTGCCTTGTATTCTCAGGGACTGCTCCCGTATTTGAGGAAACAGAGCTCCTGTATCTGGCTTGTGACCCATTCCCGGGAAAAGATAGAGGAATCCTTGCTTGACCATGTTCTGTATCTGCCGGGCAGCGGCAGCTATCAGATCGATTACCTTATGACGCAGATCGTTGCGGAACAAGTGGCTCAGTACTGTGAATTGTACCAGAACGGAGGCGGTCCGGCCTGTTCCTCCGGGACGGTATGAACCGGATGGCGGCTGAGGCGGCACAGGGGAAATTCAGGATCGGCAGCTTTCATCCGTCCGGATACATTTTCTGTAATTACATATTTTGTTCTTTTTTTGTTTGAGCGGCGGATATCTGGTATAATCGTATCGTTCTCTGAGAGACAGGTGTTTTCCGGAGAAAGAAAACGGATAAAAGAATGAAAGCGGAGGTATGTATCATGGGTTTTCCGAAGAACTTTTTGTGGGGCGGCGCCAGCGCTGCCAATCAGTATGAGGGCGCCTGGAATGAGGACGGGAAGGGACCGAGCATTTTCGATGCCAGCACGGCCGGTTCCGTCAGTCAGACCAGAGTATATCACGATCATATTGTGGAGGGACAGTATTATCCCAACCATAATGCCACGGATTTCTATCATCACTACAAGGAAGACATAGCGTATCTGGCGGAGATGGGATTTAAGGTGTTTCGCCTGAGCATCGCCTGGTCCAGGATCTTTCCCCACGGCGACGATGAGGAGCCCAATGAGGCAGGTCTGCGCTTCTATGATAATGTATTCGACGAATGCATCAAGTATGGGATAGAGCCCTTGGTCACGATTCTTCACTACGAGACGCCGCTTCATCTGGCCAATGAATACAATGGCTGGTATTCGCGGAAGCTGATCGACTTTTATTACCGGTTCTGCGAGGTGATTTTTGAGCGGTACAAGAATAAGGTGAAGTACTGGCTGACCTTTAATGAGATTAATTGCATTGCCATCGGAAATCCCTATATGGCCGGGGCGTGCCGGGTCAAGGACGGGCTCAGTGTGAACCAGGTGACGTTTCAGGCGGCGCATCACCAGTTTCTGGCCAGTGCAAAGGCAGTAAAGCTGGCTCATGACAAATATCCGGATTTCAGGATGGGGATGATGCTGGGAGGACTGTTTTTCTATCCCAACACCTGCAATCCTGTGGATATGCTCCGGTTCCAGGAGATGAATTATCAACAGTTCTATTTCTGTGATCTGCAATGCCGCGGTTACTACAATAACCATGCAAAAGCTCTGCTGAAGAAGAAAGGCGTGTCTTTGCAGGTGGAGCCGGGAGACG
This sequence comes from uncultured Lachnospiraceae bacterium, assembly GCA_949738465.1. GTDB lineage: Bacteria > Bacillota > Clostridia > Lachnospirales > Lachnospiraceae > 14-2. The sequence goes on along the minus strand of CATJBQ010000013.1, from coordinate 1,545 downwards.
ATGAGATCTTAAGAAACGGCACTGTGGATTTCATTTCCTTCAGCTATTATATGACGATCAATGCTTCCGGGGAAGAGCGTCCGGAGCTGAAGCTGGCCGGTTCTGCCATCGCTTCCCCGAAGAATCCGTACCTGGAAGCCACGGACTGGGGGATGTCCATTGATCCGCAGGGCTTGCGCTATATGCTGAACGAGCTTTATGACCGCTATCAGAAGCCGCTGTTCATCGTGGAAAACGGTCTGGGCGCCGTGGATGAGCTGACAGAGGATGGGAAGGTTCATGACAACTACCGGATCGACTATTTGAAGAGGCATATCGAGGTCATGAGGGAAGCCGTCGAAGAAGACGGGGTGGATCTGATGGGATATACCTCCTGGGGGTGTATCGACTGCATCAGCGCCGGGACAGGTGAGATGAAAAAGCGATACGGGTTCGTCTATGTGGACCGGGACGATCTGGGTAACGGGACCATGAAGCGTACAAGGAAGGATTCGTTCTACTGGTATAAGCATGTGATTGAGACAAACGGGGAAGAACTGTAAGAAAGTCGAAGGGATACACAGAGCAGCCGGCGGTTATTTGAGGAATGCCGGCTGCTTTTTGTTTACAGTTTTTCTGTTTCCATTCGGTCTCCCAGCCTGGCCAGATAAATATCCGGGGAATCCCCCATATCTTTCATTAAGACATCACGAGTCCCGGGCAGCAGCCCGCATTCTCCGGCAGCTTCCATAAAACGTTTTTCATACTGCCACTTCAGAAGGCTGAATGTGCCGGATCCCGACGCGTAGGAGGGATCGGTGCGGAGAACGCCGGTAAGCGTATAGTTGATAAAATCTTTGGACCTCAGGACGATATGGGCCTTCTCGTAGATTTCCGGCTGATGACGCTTCATCCACATCAGCTTAAAAGGGGTATAGGTTTCCGGCGGGTCCCCGTTGCCTGTGACGGAATACCAGTCCTCATAAGAAATACGGTCAAAAAATTCAGCAGCTTCCTGACCGGCTCTCGTGTCACACCAGATGGGGACCTGTTCTGCCAGCACGTTTCCGCCGGCTCCCAGGGGAACGGCGACCAGACTATGACCGGAGAGCGCGATACAGGCGATCTCACAAGGCTGCGTACAACTGTCCTCTAAAAGCTGCCTGGTAGCATGACAGACGGCATTCCACCAGTCCGAAGGACGCTGCTCGATGTGTTTGTCCTTCGGGAAATATGTTCCGTATTGTCGGAAAAATCCACAAAGAGATACTCCGTCCGCGGAAAACAGGGAGGCCTTGATTCCTCCGGTTCCCAAATCGCGGGCGATGAACTTGTCTTTTTTCACATTGCTTCCTCCTGGTCAGTTATCGGCGGTGATTACATGAACTCCCACGGCTTCATAGTAATTGCGGTAAGCGACAGGGATCTCGAGGTTCGTAATCACGGTCTTTGCAAAGGTCAGATCTCCGATTTTCATAAAAGAGCGTTTGTCAAATTTGGAGTGATCGGCAACCATAATGGCCTGCTTGGAATGCTCCCTGGCGATGATAATGGTGTCATGAGCCG
>CATJBQ010000012.1 GCA_949738465.1 uncultured Lachnospiraceae bacterium | reverse complement strand
CTACAGAATCTGATAAAATAGGTTTATAGGATATTTTAAGGGGGCATGAAAATGAGCAATAGAGATAGAATTGTTGAATTATTAGATCTTATACCAGATTATAAAATCGGTTATGTACTTGCATATGTGCAGGGAGTAGCAGCCGATGAGGAGGCGGATGATCTTTTTTGCCGGAGAATGGTAGAAAATTATGAAAATGCTCCGGATGAAGATAAAGAAGGTATTCCCCTTGCGGAATGCCTGAAAGAATGGGGGCTTGATTGATGTATCAAATTATCATCAAAAAGAAAGCCAAAAAATTTATTGACAAGTTGCCTATGAATGAAAGAAAACGCGTAGTTTTAGCAATAGAGCAATTGCCTAATGGAGAAGATATCAAAAAATTGCAAGGATATGATGGATTATAAAGGCTTCGTGTTGGGGATTACCGGATTATTTACACCGTAGATAATGGAAAAATAATTGTTTATGTTATAGATGCCGGGAACCGTGGGGAAATATATAAAAGATATTAGAAAGGTTTTTGCTCAGAAGGAATATTATTCTATTAGGAATCATTCCCTTCAATCGGGGAAATACTAAGAAAAAAGTATTGGAGGGATGATTATGATAGACAGTGAAAAGGAAATGCCCATCGGCTTCGGCTTAAGCCTGGCCATGCATGAGGATTCCATGAACTGCTTTTCAAAGCTGCCGGAGGGCGAGCAGCGGCAGATCTTAGAGGCCGCCAGAGGCGTGCAGAGCAAGAGCCAGATGGACGAGCTGGTGGCCGGCATTGCAAAGCTGGGGCCGGTGTGACCTTTTATGATATAGGAAATTCCTCCGGATTTCCTATTTTATTCCGGGAGCCGTAGAGAAGGATTCTTTACGGCTCCCGGTTTCATATGCAGAAATCCCCGCCTATTTAAATCACTGCCTTGATATCCCAATAGACGAGATATTCCTCCGGAATTGTGATGGAAACCTTACGCTTCTCCCCGGGCTTGATCTCACAGACACGCTCAAATCCGCAAAGCTGTTTTTCGGCAATTATTGCATACGCCGGAACCTCGCCTTTCCCAATATAAAGCTGGACGATTTCATCGCCGGTTATCTCACCGGTATTTTCTACCGTAAAGGAAACCGCCCGTAATCCATTTTCGAAAGCCACATGGAAATCATCGTACTGGAACGTGGTATAGCTCAAGCCAAAACCAAAGGGGAAGAACGGCTTACGATGTTCCTTCTCATACCATCGGTATCCGGTAAAGATTCCTTCGGTACAGGAAACACGTGCCGACCCGTCAGCGTTCCTTTCGCCGTCCCAACGGATGCGCTGATGCTCTTTGGTATCATTGTGACGGTGGTGGGCGTGGTGCTGTGTATCTTGATTACCACCATGCTGGGCTATATGCTTTCCCAGCAGGGCTTCCCCTTTGTGAGGGCCTTTGATTTTTACATTATGTTTACCATGTTGTTTAACGGCGGACTGGTGGCTACCTACATCAATTATGCCCGGGTATTTCATATCAAAAATACCATCTGGGCCTACATCATACCGGGAATCTTATGCGACGCCTTTTATGTGATGATGACGAAAAATTATTTTCGCAGCAGTATCCCGGAGGAGCTTCTGAAGGCGGCGCGGATCGACGGGGCCTCGGAGTACCGGATCTTTTTCAGGATCTCCTTCCCCCTGGCCAAGCCCATTATCGCTACCATTGGCCTGATGGTGGGCGTAATGTACTGGAACGACTGGCAGAACGGAATGTATTATATTGAAGACCCCAGCATATACGGGATCCAGAATTTCTTAAATGCCATCAATTCCAATGCAAAATACTTAGCCCAGATGGGCGGGAATGTGAGAAGCATCCCCACAGAGACGGCCCGTATGGCGGTGGCGGTGGTGGGGATCCTGCCGATCCTGATCATCTATCCCCTGTTCCAGGAGTATTTTGCACGGGGGATCACGGTGGGAGTGGTCAAGGGTTGATCGCACGAAAAAAAGGATTGAAATGAATAGAAATCACGAAACGGAGGGAATGGAGTATGAAACAGTTGGAAACAGATCTTGTGGCGGTAGGCGGAGGCCCCGGCGGTCTTGCGGCGGAGAGTGCGGCAGCGTATATGAAGGGTGGAAATTAGACATAGAAATCAGGTTCTGAAACCAAATAAAAACTTATTTTTGAAAAAAGGAGTTTTATCATGAGAAAAGCGATTGTGATGTATTCATCGATTACGGGAAATACGGAAAAGGTGGCCTAGGTATTTGCGGATGTGCTGAAAAAATATCATTTTGATGTGGCGCTGGAGAAGGTGTATCCCCAGAGGGATTACGAGAAGGATCCCATTTATTTTGACGACTGCGACCTGTTGTGCATCGGCGCCCCCATTATTGCGGCTCTGCCCTATAAGGAGATGAGCAGCGTGGTGGGTTGGTCCGGAAAGCATGTGGAGCTTTACCAGGGAGAGCGTCCCAACCCCAGCGCACCCGGCCGGATGCGGGCAGGGGTAGCATTCGCCACCTTCGGCGGCACGGTGGCAGGCCCCAGAGAGTGCCTCCCCACCCTGGCGCTGGAAAAGGAGTATCTGCAGCTTTACGGCTTTACGCCGGTGGGGGAATTTGCCTGCCCGGGCAAGCAGCTTCGCCATGGCCCGGTGGACGAGATCAACATGCGGCTTAAGATCGATATCGACGACGCCCAGGCGTTGCTGCAGCGGTTTATGGAAAATCCCGATACCGAGGAATTCAATTCCATGCCGGCGGAGAAGCTGGAGGTGATCCGCAAGGTGGCGGCATCCTTCTTGTGTGAGTGGAAAATCATGCGAAATAATATTGTTTTTATAGCAGAATCCGGTATAATGGAATTAAGACCTAAGCGATGTGGATAGCAGATGCTCCCCAACATATGCAGGAAGGAGAGGGCGATGGCAAGAACGGTTAGTATTGGACGTCAGGATTTTGAGAAGATAAGGATCAGTAATAATTTTTATATAGATAAGACCCATTTTATCCGGGAGTGGT
>CATJBQ010000011.1 GCA_949738465.1 uncultured Lachnospiraceae bacterium | reverse complement strand
GCCCGCTCCGCCTGACGATCCCACGCCGGAGGATCCCGACGAGCCGGCCGCAGAAAACGTTGCCCCCAAGGCAGCCATAAAAGCAGAGACCCCGGACTGGGTGACGGAAAACTGGATGAAGTATCCCATGCTGGTAGACGGAAATAAAAAGGACGGCTTCTACACCTCCGAATTTACCACAAAGCAGAATACCACCAAGGTGATCCAGTTCAACTATGAGAAGTCCCATAAGTTCGACCGGGTGGTGCTCTATCCGGCTATCGATAACGGGAAGAAAACAGCCTTCCCCGTAGATCTCAGTGTCAGCGTATGGGATGGCAGCCAGTGGGTGACGGTTGCCAGCCTGCAGAACATAACGGTCAAGGATTCCTATGAGATCAAATTTGCTGCAACGGAAGGGAATGCCCTCTGCCTGACGGCCACAAGGCTGGGAGAGACGACACAGGCAGGCAAGTACGCATTGATGCTGGCAGAGGCAGAGATCTACGGAAAAGAAACGGCCACAGTGTTAAAGCCGGCCGAGGATGTGAAGGTGCCCGTTACGCCGGAGGATCCGGGCGATCCGGGTGAGCCGGCCACAGAAAATATTGCCCCCAGAGCCTCCATAAAAGCAGAGACTCCCGGATGGGTGACCTTAGACTGGATGAAGTATCCCATGCTGGTGGACGGGAATAAAAAGGATGGCTTCTACACCTCCGAATTTATGAGTCAGCAGAATGTGACCAAGGTGATCCAGTTCAACTATGAGAAGTCCCACAAGTTTGACCGTATGGTGTTCTATCCGGCCAGAGAAAATGGGAAGGTCGTTGGTTTCCCGGTGGATTTCAACATCAGCGTCTGGAATGGCAGCAGCTGGGTGGTTGTGGCGAAGGTAGAAAATGCGGTACCCTCCGACGGCTATGAGGTGAAATTCGATCCCATCGAAGGAAATGCCATCTGCCTGACAGCCACAAAGCTGGGACAGACCGCACAGGATGACCAGTATGCCCTGATGCTGGCAGAAACGGAGATCTACGGAAAGGAAACAGCCACGGTGTTGGCTCCGGCCCAGGATGTGGTCGTTCCCACTCCGCCGGAGGATCCCAACAATCCATCGGCAGTAAATGTTGCCCCGAAAGCAGACATCGAGGCAGAGACGCCGGGATGGGTGAATGACTGGATGAAGTATCCCATGCTGGTAGACGGAAATACAAACGAAGGCTTTTATACCTCGGAATTTACCAAGACTCCGAATGCCACCAAGATCATTCAGTTCAACTTTAAGGAAGCCTATATCTTCCACCGGGTGGTGCTCTATCCCGCCAGGGAGAATGGGAAGATCGTTGGTTTTCCGGTGGATTTCAATATCAGCGTCTGGAACGGCAGCAACTGGGTGGTCGTGGCAAACGTAACAAATGCAGAGCCCTCCAAGGCCTATGAGGTGGAATTAAGCCCCATTGAAGGAAATGCGGTCCGCCTGACGGTGACAAAGCTGGGCGAGGCCACAAATGCAGGGGAATATGCCCTGATGCTTGCGGAAATGAAGATTCTGGCCACCCTGACCGGGAATACGCTGCCCGCCGCACCGTCGGCAGGGCTGGGCGCCGCCCCATCCGGAGGGGACAGCGGGGACACCAAGGGGCTTTTCGATAACACGCAGAATGTAGCCTTTGGATGCCCGGTAATGGTTTCCTCTGATTTTACACAGTATTCCTGTGACAAGGAGAACCTGACAGATGGAAAAGCAGATTCCTTCTGGGCCACAAACGGACTGAAATATAAAGCGGGAAAGGAAGAATTTGCAGAGGTAAATCTCCTTGAGAACTACGAGATCAACAAGATCATCCTGCTGGCAAGGCCCGAGGGCTGGGGTTTCCCCATCGATTTTACGGTAAGCATTTTCTATGATGGACAGTGGAAGGAGGTCATCAACGAGAAGGATTACCAGGTCGATGAGGATGCCAAGGATGTGAAGGCGTACGAGTTTGAGATTCCGGCAACCATAGGCAACAAGATCCGCATCGCCTCCAGTAACTACCGCGATGCCGGAGTGGATAAGATCCTGTGCCTGAACGAGCTGGTGGCCTATGGAACTCCCCACGAAGGCGGCGTGATCCCCAACGATAACCTGGTGCTGATCAACAGTACGGTGACCACCAGCAGCTCCATCGAGGATTATGCTTATTACAGACAGAACCTGAATGACGGAGATTACAAGTCCGAATGGTCTACCATGACAACCGCAAACGCCACGGAAGAAAACTGGACAGAGGTGGAATTGATCCGGGAATTCCCCGTGAGCGAGATTCAGATCAAGCCGGCCTGGGGAGGGAATGGCTTCCCCCTTGATTTCAAAATCCAGGTATGTGAAAATGGAGACTGGGTGACGGTCTACACTGCAGAGAATTATGAAAAACCCATGGATGAGGCGATCCAGCGTTTCCAGTTTGATCAGAGAAGGATTACCGCATTCCGGATCGTGATGGACAAAATGGAACGCTTCGGCGGTCTGTATTCTGCGAAGCTGGCAGAGGTGATGGCCTACCGGGAACCGGTGGGAGATGATTTTGATCTGGATGCCTTAAAGGGCGGAGCATACGATCAGCAGTATGCCGCCACTACTTACAAGGACGTTCTTTATGACGAGAACGGAAATATCGTGGATGCGGAAGGAAATATCCTGATCCCCGCAAGCCTCGTAAATGTAGTCACCGTTACAAAGTCAGGATGGTATATTGTACTTATCGTAGTTGGCATTGCTGCAATCTT
>CATJBQ010000010.1 GCA_949738465.1 uncultured Lachnospiraceae bacterium | reverse complement strand
TTTTTATTTCTCTGATTTCTGATATTTCCAACCATATTTTATACACTTTTTCCTGCTTCCCTTTGCTGCTTTCGATAAATCTGTGGCGTTATGCCTACCTTTTTTCGAAAATAAGTATAGAAATAATTCGTACTGACAAAACCATACCGTTCCGCAATCTCCTTGGCCGTATCCTCCGTTTCTGCCAGATCCCGTAGTACCAGCTTCAAACGCTCCTGGTTGATATAATCTGCCACCGACATCCCCGTATCTTTCTTAAACATCCGCCCCAGGTAGTTGGGGGAAATACTGAATTCATCTCCCAGATGCTCCAGGTTCATATTGAGGTTGCTGCAATTCTCCTGTATATATTGTTTTACCTCGTCCAGCTTTCCGGCCACACCTTTTTTGGCCGGCATCTGTTCCAACTCCCCCCGGATTTTTTCAAAATTCCCCAAAAACAACTCCTCCACCTCGGTGACTTTCTCACATTTCGCCAGACGCAGAAGGAACTCCCTGGTTTCATCCTCATACCCCGGAATCTGCCTGTTGCCCCTGGCAATCATAATGGCAAGCCATTCCATGGCGCTCCTGTAATCCGATGCCCTGCTTTTTTCCAATGCCCTGGAAAAATTTTGGAACACCTCTCTGGTATTCTGGCCCTGGCGGACCGCCTCTAAAATCCGCTCTGTTTCCAGATGCCAGAAAGCAACATGCTCCCGGTGCTCCTTTTCCACCTGTTCCATCGTATAATAGGTATTTTCCGGATAAAAGAAGCTGTCCTCCAGAATTTCCTTCAGCAGTTCATTCAGCTCCGGTAGTTGTTCTAAGCCAGCACATCGTCCTGTGCCAGCCAGCATAAACTTCCAGTCCACAAAAATCCCCACTTTTTCGCAAAATTCCTCAAAAAGCGCACTAACCCTTGCCTGCCAGTCCGCCTCCTCCCCCAATTCCAGCATAATTGTAAAGGTTGCATCACGATTAATCAGTCCTGCGGTCTTGTATGACACTCCAAAAATTTCTTCAAATATGTTCAGGAATCCGTATTTAATATCATAAGTGCTATTACCGAATTTTTTTCTTAATTCTTCATAAGCCTCGATCTGCAAAATTAACAGCGTGTATTTCTCTTTTTGGTCCAGACGAAACCCTAACTGCTCCAGATGCGTCTGAAGCTGATTTTTGCGGTACAGCCTTCTCCCATGAAGAAAATCGCTTAAAAACCCTTCCCGGAGCCGGACGGCTTCTTTCCGGTGATCCCGGTTCTTATGCTCTGCCTTTAGCCTGCGATACACTTTGGTAATAGAAAAAGCGTTCCACAGAATCACTCCGGCAATTGCTATCAGGATAGTTCCCATACATACCAGCATGTTTCTCTGGAACTGCTCCAGCCGGCGGAATATGGTGTCCCACGGGGTGATCTTCACATAATTCCATCCGCTCTTTTCCGCATGTAAATAGGAAATAAAATACCGCTGTCCCTCCTGCCGGAATTCCCGATAGCCCTCTCCTTGACCGGCCATCTCCCAGACGGTGTTTCGAAGCTCCCCGCTCTCCTGGATCCGGCTGGTTCCAAGATCCACAATCCGCTCCTGTTTTTCATCGATAATCAGCATCCGGCTGCCCTGCATCACCTCCATATCCAGAATGCGCAGCAGCATCTCATCAAATTTATAATTTACCACCACTGCGCTGCCCGGTCCTTCACGCTCCTCCGTAAACATCAGATAGGTGTATAGAACATCAGTTTGTTCCATTCCATTGCCATATTGGGTGACCCGTTCCCGCCGGATCAGATTATGGATGTTGTATTTTTCCGGAGATTCTAACAGTTCCACAAGTCCCTGATCAAAAAAATCCGCTTTCCTGGCGATACCGTACTGCTTTCCCGAAGTAAGGATCCGATCCAGCCCATCGTTGTATAGATATACCGATTCCACATTCGGGGTTACAAGCTGATACAGGGAAAGCTGTCTTCTCACCTTCCCCATCTCTTTTGCATCATAAGCCGCTCCGGCAGGTACTCTTAAGTAGGAGGCGCAGATGTTATCCAGGCTGATCTGGGTCGCAATGAGGTTCGCATCATTATTTGCACTTTCAAATTCAGACTGGATCTGGCTAAAGGCCTGCATGGACAATCTGGTATTCTGATCGATAATCATTTCCTTGATCATCTGGTATACAACACCGGTTCCAACAAAGATTACAAGCAGCATACTGACAGAAACACTCAGAAAAATCCGGATAAAGTTTTTTTCGCTCTGTTTTTTTTGTTTTCCCCTTTTTATGGAAATTCTGATTCCCCTCTTTATTTTAATCACAAGTACCTCCCCGCTTCCGTTCCTTTTTCCGAATACGCGAAAGGCTTCCTGCCGCCCCGTGGATCCTTCATCCAAAGGGCAGCAGGAAGCCTTGCTCATCTGCCTCTTCTTATAAAAACCGCTTCTTATCTGGCGGACAGGAAGGCATCCACCTGGGACTGCATCTCTTCAATCACCTTGTCGCCGCCTGCATCCTTGATCTTTTGAAGCATTTCCGCATTGGCTGTGGCGATATCCAATTCTCCTCCGGTAATAGATTCGTATTCCTTCAAAATATTTGCAATGTTGGAGATCTCCATTTTCACCGGCTCCTGGTTAAAGGAGAA
>CATJBQ010000009.1 GCA_949738465.1 uncultured Lachnospiraceae bacterium | reverse complement strand
GTCCTTTTTTCAATGAACGTGCCATAGTGTAACCTCCTTATTTGATCGCCTTACCGTCACGTCTTCTTACGATAAGTTTGTTAGACTGCTTGTTTTTCTTTCTAGTCTTTAAGCCAAGAGCCGGCTTGCCCCAGGGTGTGCTTGGACCCGGACGGCCGATTCCTGTCTTACCCTCGCCACCGCCGTGGGGATGGTCGTTGGGGTTCATAACGGAACCACGAACAGTCGGGCGGATACCCATATGACGCTTGCGCCCTGCTTTACCGATATTTACAAGGTTGTGATCTGTATTGCCAACCACGCCGATGGTTGCTCTGCAGATGATCGGTACCATTCTCATCTCACCGGAGGGAAGACGGAGCGTTGCATACTTTCCTTCCTTCGCCATCAACTGTGCGCTGTTTCCTGCGGAACGCACCAACTGGCCGCCCTTACCGGGATATAATTCAATATTGTGGATCTGCGTACCCACCGGGATGTTCTCCAGCGGCAGGCAGTTGCCAGTGCGGACCTCGGCTTCCGGACCGTTCATAACCTTCATGCCGTCGGTCAGTCCATCCGGAGCAAGGATATAAGCCTTCTCGCCGTCTGCATAGCAGATCAGTGCAATGTTGGCTGTCCGGTTGGGATCGTACTCGATTCCGATTACAGTTGCCGGAATCCCATCCTTGTGATTTCTCTTGAAATCAATGATTCTGTATTTTCTTCTGGAGCCGCCTCCACGGTGCCTCACAGTAATCTTACCTTGATTGTTACGTCCAGAATTCTTATTCAGCGAAACGGTCAGGGACTTTTCCGGCGTTGTCTTTGTAATCTCGGAAAAATCAGAACCGGTCATATGTCTTCTGGAAGGTGTATATGGGTTATATGTCTTAATTCCCATTGTAATTCTCCTTTCAAATCCGTCTGATAAGTTTATTATCGCACTTTACTGTGCATATCCGCGAATATGCAGAGTGTTATGATTGTTCTGAGCAGGTTTGGCTGCTTGCAGACACAAGCTGCTCAGAGCAAGCATATAAGCGTGTAACGCGACCGAGGAAACTTGTTTCCGAGGTCACTCTGCACTTCCTATAATCCTGCGAAGATCTCGATCTCCTTGCTGTCCTCGGTAAGCTGTACGATCGCTTTTTTGGTCTTGGCAGTTCTGCCGATCACCATTCCGCGTCTCTTTTTCTTACCGCCGATGTTCATGGTGTTGACGCTTGCAACCTTGGTTCCCTCGAACATCTTCTCAACAGCTTCCTTAATCATGGTCTTATTAGCCTCCGGATGAACCAGAAACGTGTACTTTTTTTCTGCCATGCTGTTCATGCTCTTCTCGGTGATCACCGGCTTGAGGATTACGTCATAATATTGTACGTTTGCCATTATGCATACACCTCCTCGATGGTTGCCACAGCAGCCTTGGTAACAACTACCGTGTCATATTTCAAAATGTCATATACGTTGATGGTGTTGGTCAGCGCAGTCTTTACGGCAGGAATATTCCTTGCGGAAAGAACCACATTCTGGTCGTTGTCATTGAGAATCACAAGAGCCTTCCCAACCTTCAGGTTGTTAAGAACCTCCCGGAACTTCTTGGTCTTGATCTCATCCAGCTTCAACTCATCCACTACGATAAACTTCTTTTCGTTGACTCTGGATGTCAGAGCAGACTTTAACGCCGCCCTCTTCTCTTTCTTGTTCAGCTTAAAACTGTAATCTCTCGGAACCGGAGCAAATACAACTCCACCGCCTGTCCACTGGGGTGCGCGGATGGAACCCTGTCTTGCATGGCCCGTTCCCTTCTGTCTCCATGGTTTTCTGCCGCCGCCGCGAACCTCAGAACGTGTCTTCGCCTTCTGGGTTCCCTGCCGGTTGTTCGCCAACTGCTGAACGACTGCCATGTGTACCAGATGCTCGTTGATCTCAACGCCAAATACCGCATCGTTCAATTCAAGGCTTCCTACTTCTTTGCCTTCCATATTAAAAACAGCTACATTAGCCATCGTTTCTTCCTCCTTTCCAATTCTGCACTATCTTGCAACCTTCACTGCTTCCCTGATGGTTACTAAGGATTTCTTCGGTCCCGGAACAGCGCCCTTGACCAGCAGTAAGTTGTTCTCTGCGTCAACTCTTACGATCTCCAGATTCTGGATTGTAACCTTAACGCTTCCCATGTGTCCCGGCATCTTCTTGCCCTTGAAAACCTTGCTGGGGCTGGAACATGCGCCGTTGGAACCTGCGTGACGATGGAACTTGGAACCGTGGGCCATAGGTCCTCTGGACTGTCCATGTCTCTTGATAGCGCCCTGGAATCCCTTACCTTTGGAGATTGCCGTCGCATCTACCTTATCGCCTTCCGCGAAGATATCTGCCTTGATCTCGTCGGCCAGGTTATAGTCTGCGGCGTTCTCAAGCTTGAACTCACGGACAAAACGCTTACCGGATACGCCGGCCTTGGCAAAATGTCCTTTCTCCGCCTTGTTTACGCCGTGTCTGTTTCTGATTTCCTTCTTGCCGTTGGCATCCTTGTTCACAATCTTTTCCTTCTTGTCAACAAAGCCAACCTGTACAGCGCTGTATCCATCGTTCTCAACGGTCTTAATCTGAGTTACGACACAGGGACCAGCCTGTAATACAGTAACCGGAGTAAGTACTCCGTCTGCATTGAAGATTTGAGTCATTCCGACTTTTGTAGCTAAGATCGCTTTCTTCATTTCTTTACCTCCTGTTTTCTCTACAGCGGAACGCTTC
>CATJBQ010000008.1 GCA_949738465.1 uncultured Lachnospiraceae bacterium | reverse complement strand
GCCTCCAGTCGATTGAAATAAAATAAAATCAATCGGCTTCGCCGCAAATTTTGAGCGATTTGTCAAGTGTTTTTACAAAAAAAGTGGGTGATTTTTTTTAGATAGGGGTCTGAAAGCCTTATAAAATCAAGGCTGAAGATTCCGAGAAGTTATCAAAGGAAAAAGGAGGAATCTTTTATGAAGCAGAAAATAGTATCCTTAGTATTAGCAGGAGTCATGGCGGCGGCAGCGCTGACCGGATGTGGAGGAGACACCCAGGAGTCCCAGAATCCAGGGATCCAGGATGAGACGCCGGAGGAAAAGCCGGAGGAGGGTTCAAAGGAAAAGTCAGAAGAAAAGCCTGAGGACAGTGCAGAGGGAGAGAATGACCCGGGACAGGAAAAAGGCGGTGAGGAAGAAGACACCGGGTATGTGGAATGTCTGCCGGCTGTGGAGGGCGTAGAATTCAAGGAGTATGTGAAGGATGTGGAGATCAATGGCGCGGAATGCTTTGCCTATTTTCCGGCGGCAGAGAATCTTGTGGAGAGCCCCGAGGGAAACCCCATCATTATGGTATATGGGGAGGAAAGATACACCCATGATTCTGCCATGGAGCAGGCAAAGGAATCAGGACTTGCTGATATTGCGGCCAGGGAGGGTTCTGTGATCTTGTTTGTGAATCCATTGGGAGAGGAGTGGGAGGAAGCAGATGCAGATACCTATCTGGAAGCTCTTTCCAACAGTGTATATAATTCGGAATTTACCTTTTTGGGTGATGCCTATGTAGGAGAACATGGGACGGATCTGCTGCCTGGCTCCACATTGCGCATCAACGTGATCGGCCAGGGGAAGGGAGCGGATTTTGCCGCCAGGTACCTGGCAAAAAATATTACGCAGGTGATTGATTTTGGGGATGGAAACAGTCTGACCCGTCAGATGCCGCCCACCTCCTTGATCCTGGTCCAGCCTACGGAGGTTCCCGCAGCATTTGAGGACGACGCTGTGATCCCAACCGCTGTGATCGCAGAGGAGGGAAAGGAGGCAGACTGGAAGCCGGCGTTGGAGCAGCTTTGTAAAGGAAAAAGCGCATTTGTACCGGACAGCTCGGCCGACGGCGGATTCAATCGGGGAACGCTGGAAAAGGCATACGAACAGATCGGTGCAGGATATATGCGCCAGAACGGAGCACTTTTGACCATTCCGGATTATGAGGCGGCTGGCGTTATGGAGACACTGGAGGAGTTTCAGGCGGGAGACGCCAGGTATGAAGGGTATGTGTATACATCAAAGGATCTGGACATGAGCCAGGAGGGGGCCATTCCCCTGGTGCTGGGCTTCACCGGCGGGGTATCTGCACAGAGCTATGGGTGGAAGTATGATTGGCCTCTGGTTGCAGGGGAAAACGATTTTATCCTGATCCTGTTTAACAAATATGCAGCAGATAATTCCTCTGTCAGCACCGTGCCGCAGCTTGTGGATGCTCTCGCAGAAAAATACCCGGCAGTGGATACCGGCAGGGTTTACGTGATCAGCAACAGCTTTGGGACAGCCAGGGAGGGCTGGAATCTTGCTTATACATATCCGGAAAAATTTGCGGGGATCATGTGCAGCGGATTTGAATGCTTTTATAATACAGAGACCACTACGGCGGATCTGCTGGAGACCATTATGGGGGCGCAGCCATTGGATACGTTAGAGATAAAGGATGTGATCGTGCCTTTTATATATGAGGGGGCAACGGACGATGTATTTACTGTGACGCCCAATAATTCCGAAAGCATTGCGCAGGATGTAGGGATCATCCTTCAGATGAACCAGGTGACGGATTCCTACAGCTATGATGCGGCAGCAGATGAGATCTGGGGAATTAAGTCGGATAAGATGTTTTTTGAAGGAACTGGAAAGGACAGGACAGACTGTACCATACGCGCCCATGGCTATAAGAGCGGGGACGGCGGGATCTACACCATGTTCGTGGATTCCAACCCACAGATCACCAATGATAACGCCTGGTTTGAGTGGGATTTCCTGAAGCATTTCAGCAGGAATGAGGACGGGACCATTCAGTATACAGAATAAAAGATTGTCGCAGGTTTCCACAGATACGGAGAGTGTCTGTGGAAATTTGTGGTATCTGATCGCATAAAAATAGATGCCTATTTTCCGGAGATAAAGTATGAAAAATAAAAAATATTCCATCCGGGTACGTTTGATGCTGTTTATTGCGGCAGCTATTCTGCCTCTGAATCTCATTGTGATAGGGTTTGCCGGGGAATTGATCCATAGCTACCAGCGCACGGTGAGGGAAAACTGCCAGCGGAATATCGATCACTATTGTGAAGAACTGGATGAATTTGAGCAGGCGGTGGAGCATGATGTAGAGGCGATGATAGAGGCGCGGCACAAGGAAATGGACGAGATGGAGCTGTATCATTATCGGAACCGCGGGAATTTCCATTTTATGAATAATCTGGAGGAGATTTGGAGGCGGTATCCGCTAGCAGAAATGGCGTACGTAGTATATGGGGATGGGATGGTCACGGTCATATCAGATCCGGAGGAAACAGAGGAGTCCAGAAGAAAGGCAGCCAGGGATTATCTGGGAATGTGTTCTGCGGAGGCTGAGAGAACAGGGATAACATCCGTACGTATTCAGGAAGAACCATATTTTATGCTTCATTATACCAGCAGGAATTATTGTTT
>CATJBQ010000007.1 GCA_949738465.1 uncultured Lachnospiraceae bacterium | reverse complement strand
GTGATCTTGGAGATTGAGATCCAGGGAGCGCTGAAGGTGAAGGCGGCATTTCCGGATACGGTTCTGTTGTTTGTGACGCCGCCCTCGGCGGAGGAGCTGAAGGAACGGCTGACCCGGCGTGGAACGGAGGAGCCTGCGGTGATCGAGGCGCGTCTGGCCCGGGCGGAGGAGGAATCCCGGGGCGTGGAGCAATATGATTTTCTGGTCATCAATGATGATCTGGAAGCGTGTGTAACCCAGGTGCACGACATTATCGCATGCGAGCATTGCCGTATGTCGCGCTGCAGGCAGAAGATAGACAGCATATGCGCAGGCCTGAAGGAGGAATGCGCGAAAAACCCACAAGCATAAGGAAGGAGAATCACAATGTTACATCCATCTTATACAGATTTGATGAGAGTCGTGAACAGCAACGTAGAGATCGGGGAGGAGCCGGTGGTGAACAGCCGTTATTCCATTGTGATCGCTACGGCAAAGCGTGCCAGACAGCTCATTGACGGCGATGAGCCGATGGTGGAGGGGACGGCCGGGAAGAAGCCGTTTTCTATTGCCGTGGACGAGTTGTACAAGGGACAGGTGCAGATCCTCGCAGAGGAGGAAGCGGCTGAAGAGACACAGGAGGAGGCTCCCGCAGCGGAGTAAGGATACGGTCAGATTGCCACATCGTTTCGAAGGAGGAATGGTGTGGTAATCTTTCTATTTAAGGCTTTTGTAAAAGGGCAGGAGAATGAAGATGAAGCTTCTATTTATATCGCTTGGATGTGATAAGAACCTGGTGGACAGCGAATCCATGCTGGGACTTCTGGGGGCGGAGGGTTATGAATTTACAGATGAGGAGACAGAGGCAGAGGTGATTGTCATCAACACCTGCTGTTTTATCAACGATGCCAAGGAGGAGAGCATCCAGACCATTCTGGAGATGGCTCCTTACCGGACGGAAGGGAACTGCCGGGCCCTAATTGTCACAGGCTGCCTGGCCCAGCGTTATCAGAAGGAGATCCGCAGGGAGATCCCGGAGGTAGATGCCGTTCTCGGAACGAATACTTATCCGCAGATTGCGGATGCCATAAAGGAAGTTCTGGCGGGAAGGGCCTGTGAGCGGTTTCAGCCTTTGGAGGGGATCCCCAGGCTTACGGCTCCCCGCTCCCTTACCACCGGCGGCCACTTTGCCCATCTGAAGATCGCCGAGGGCTGCGATAAGCATTGTACCTACTGCATTATCCCCAAGATCCGGGGCGCTTACCGCAGCGTGCCCATCGAGGAGCTTGCGGCGCAGGCAGAGGAGCTGGCAAAAAGGGGCGTCAAGGAGCTGATCCTGGTGGCCCAGGAGACCACCCTTTACGGCATGGATCTCTATGGGGAAAAGTCCCTGCACCGGCTTCTGGACGTATTAAATGAGATTCCGGGCCTTGTGTGGATCCGGATCATGTACTGTTATCCGGAGGAGATTTATCCGGAGCTTGTTGCGGCCATCCGGCGGAACAAAAAGGTCTGCCATTATCTGGATATGCCCATCCAGCACAGCAGCGATTCCGTTTTAAAGCGGATGGGACGGCGCACCACCAGGGAGGAGCTTGTGCAGCGCATCCGGTGGCTGAGGGAGGAGATTCCGGATATCACCTTGCGCACCACGCTGATCTGTGGATTTCCGGGGGAGACCCAGCAGGAGCATGAGGAGCTGCTGGACTTTCTTAAGGAGACGGGATTTGACCGGCTGGGGGCCTTTGTCTATTCCCAGGAGGAGGATACCCCGGCGGCGGAATTTCCGGATCAGATCGGGGAAGAACAGAAGATCCGGTGGCAGGCGGAGGTGATGGAGCTTATGCAGGATCTGATCTTTGACCGGAACCAGGAGATGATCGGGAGAGAGCTGTGGGCCATGATCGAGGGAAAGGTGGCGGATGAAGATGCGTATATCGGGCGTACCTACCGGGACGCGCCGGATATCGACGGTTATCTTTTTATCCATACCGGCGAGGAGCTTCTCAGCGGTGATTTTGTAAAGGTGCGGGTAACGGGCGCCTATGATTATGACTTGATAGGAGAAATAATAGGAGAATAGCTATGAAGATGAATCTACCCAATAAATTGACGATTTTTCGTGTATTCTTAATCATTCCCTTTGTGGTGATTCTGCTGGGGGGGGAATATGGATGGTTTGGGCAAAACCGGATGATCTGGGATTTTGTGGCGCTGGCTATCTTTATCATTGCCAGCCTGACGGATCTTTTTGACGGGAAAATTGCCAGAAAACGCAACCTTGTCACTAATTTCGGGAAATTTATGGATCCGCTGGCGGATAAGCTTCTGGTGTGCGCGGCCATGATCGCCTTGGTGGAGCTGGAACGGATTCCGGCCTGGGTCGTTATTGTCATTATCAGCCGGGAATTTATCATCAGCGGCTTCCGGCTCATCGCTTCGGATAACCATGTGGTGATTGCGGCCAGCTACTGGGGCAAGTTTAAGACCACCTTCCAGATGATCATGGTGGGGATGATGATCAGCAACCTGTCCGCGTTTTACGGCTGGTTTGCGGTCCTCAATGAGATTGTCATGTGGATCGCCCTGCTTC
>CATJBQ010000006.1 GCA_949738465.1 uncultured Lachnospiraceae bacterium | reverse complement strand
TGGTATCATCTCCTCTGCCGTCAACATAACAGTAGCTGATGCGCCGTATATTTCACTCTGTAAAGCTGCCGATAAAGAAATTCTTCCGTAATGCCAGCTTTGAGGGGCTAAAGCTGAAGAATAGGACGCACAGGTTCCATTTTCAGTATAGGAAGGGATCCATTCTTCACTACGTCGCTTGTCGCGCATTTTGGACAGCTTGGATTCTTGTTCATGAGCATTGGAAGTGCAAAAAATAGGCCATGTCATTACAAAATTTACACCCTCCTGAATAGTTGGTATAATCTTACCAATCCCCAGACACCCTCGGGGATTTCTTAGCGCTTTGATCGCAAATAGAGCTTCAAGACGTTTCTTGGTTTGGTGGAGATGAATAGTTTTGTCAGAGGGCTTTGGATTTGAACCGCTGTAAGGAAACCCTTCTCGGCAATTACGCTGCTCAAGGATGGGGGACATGCTCGATGATAGATTTTAGGAACTCAAGCAGCTGCTTGCGGTCAACCGTCTGAAAAAATAGCGGCACTTTGCGCCACCAGAGGTATAAATGCTGCCCGATGGTGTTTGTTCCAAAGCAGGAGGACGTGTTGGCCACGCACAGGAAAAAGCGGATGGCCCTCCTTATAGTTCTGGTATCGATTTTAGCGGGATCCCTCTGTAGTATGTATATTACCGGCTTTCCCCGGCCTTCCTCGGGCGGCGTGATATAATCGGAACGGGCAAAATAGACGAAGATTGAGACATGGCCCGTGGGGCTCTGGGAGAATGACAGGATGGGGCCCCTTTCATCGATCAATCTAATGTTGTAGTCCTCCCCGTATTCACAGATATACGTCGGAATGCTCCCGAAGAAAAGCTGGATTAGCTTCAGGGATGGCCCTTTGGAGCAGGGTATGGACATCCATTCTGTATTATGCTCCTGCATAGCCGAAATTTTTGCCTTGTTCTCTTCATCTAGATCCACCACCTGCATGTGCATGCTGCCATATGGGGCGAAGGTCACGCCATTTACGTTGGTTTTATATTCTTCGCAAACCCTCGTGATCAAATCCTCGAAGGCCCTGAAACGCGCCTCCCGGGCCATGAAGTTGCGATTATAAAGGCTGCTAAGAAATCCATAAAAGATTTTCGGCTGGCCAACCCGGGAGAGCTTCCAAACAGTCTTCGCCGCATTGGTACACCAGCGGAAAATTTTGGCTATATTGCAGAACATTTCGACCCCCATGCTTAAACATATTTGTGGTCAATTAGAACTCCACCCAAGTTCAATGGTTATCAGGGTCGCTCCGTTCTCTCCCCATCAAGCAAGAAGTATCCGCATTTTTTCAGGAGATTATGAAAATACGCATATCTTTGTAACCGTATTGTTTTTATTGATAAATTTGAAGAACGGATCAGCCATGGGCCTGCCTTGTGTTAAGCACATTTAAAATTGACATGCTTTGTTAAAAGAACAAGGTCATTCCGTCCTCGCTGTGGTAATGAGTTATAAGGCTTTTTCCCGCTGCACCCCGCAAGCGTTATGATCGCATTACGCACTGCGCAGATTATCTCGGCTTTTCCTTTATGGCAGTACCGGGTAGGCGAGGACTGGCTAGGAAAGCCTTGTGGCGCGCGGGCAAACAAGTTATAACACGCGCCGCGCCAGCCCCGGTTCCTGTTTGTAGCAGGTTCCGGGGTTCCCTTTTTAAATAGCCACTCCTGCCGGGCTTGGCAAGTATTACGGTTGAGCGCGGATCAGATAGCGGACAGCACGATTCACAGGGCGAAATTCTCCGGTGGCGGCATCTGTGGTGTGTGTTGTTCCCCATACGCGGGATGCATCCATGGTCATACGCTGTGTTCCCCTATCTCCTCCAGACCG
The DNA here is from genome assembly GCA_949738465.1 of uncultured Lachnospiraceae bacterium. Taxonomy (GTDB): domain Bacteria; phylum Bacillota; class Clostridia; order Lachnospirales; family Lachnospiraceae; genus 14-2. The sequence continues at coordinate 643 of CATJBQ010000006.1, read as the reverse complement.
TATATGACTTCCTACATCATCAAGACCGTAGAGAGAAAAGCAGCCTGATGTGGCCTCAATCGAATTTAGCGCCCAAGAATTGTGCTTCTGACGAGAAAGTTCCGCTGATGTTCCGTCCAGCGTCTTTCTGGACACTCCCCAGCATAGCCGCGTTTCCACCAACACCCCGCAAAAACAGTCCCCTCAAATCCGGAACCTGGTTGCCCAGGAGCGCAAACAGTTCCGGGTAAACTGCCTGCGATATGGTTTGTCCATTACATTCCAGCCACTTGCCTTCATCCCATCCTTCCGGGTTTGTGGCGACTGGCCAGGTGATAATCGTACCCACGGGCACACCTGAAATCGCATTCGCTTCGACAGACACATTACGCGGATCAAAACTTGTCGCATCCAGTGCCAGTGCGCTGCCGGAGCAGACAAACGCCAAAATGAAGGCCCCCGCAAAGAACACGACCGCGTTCTTCAATCCAGACTTTTTCATATCTTCTTTCCTTTGGAGTTGTCAGGGCGGCGGATGCCGCCCTGGTTGCCTTTCTCCCGCCTAGCCCCAGCGGGAGCGGAAGAGTTCATGAACGGCCCCCACCGCCAGCTGGAGCAGATACAGCTTTTCCAGCAGCACGGCATCCGGATCGGCATCTTTGGC
>CATJBQ010000005.1 GCA_949738465.1 uncultured Lachnospiraceae bacterium | reverse complement strand
TGCCGTGAGAAGCTTTTGATGGAGGTGCTGGAAACCGGCAGCAGATTTCCCGTTCAAATCAGCCATGCATAGACAGGAGAGAACATGGAATATTTTATTGCCATTGACGGCGGGGGAACAAAAACGGAGTCCGTGCTTATGGATGGAAACGGACATATTTTACAATATAATATCAGAAGAGGATGCAATCCCATGGATTATGGGGTGGAGGATACCTGTGCGCATGTAGGGGCCGTCACGGAGGAGCTTGTGGAGAAATCTCCGGGGCCCGTTGCAGCACTTTACGCGGGGATTGCTGGTTTAAACCGGATTCATGTGGATTTAAAGTCATGCTTGTCCAGGCGTTTTTCCATAGAGCATATACGGACAGAAGCAGATGGGTTTAGCATGATTTCCGGCGCTCTCGGTCACGCAGATGGCTGTGGGTTGGTCTGCGGCACTGGTTCCTCATTGTTTATCCGAATAGAAGGAAAGCCTTATAAAGATGTGGGGGGACTGGGGTATCTCATTGACACGGGCGGAAGCGGATTTGAGCTGGCACGGGACGGGCTGAAAGCAGCGTACCGTTATCTGGACGGACGGGGCAGCCCTACTATTCTGGCAGATAGGATGGCTGAAGCCCTGGGCAAAAACCTGTATGATGCATTTGAGGATATTTACAGAGGGGGAAGAAAATTTATCGCCTCCCTGGCTCATGTGGTATTTGAGGGGGCGGAGGCAGGAGATGAGATCTCTTGTCAGATTTTGGATAAAGGGGCGCAGAGCCTGGCGGAGCTGACAATCGCTGCGGCGCGGCAATTTACCGGCAGTTTTCCGGTGGTTATGAACGGAGGAATTTTAAAGGCATATCCGAATTATGCGAATGCAGTTGAAAGAAAGGCTTCTAAAAGGGCGCAGATGATATATGGAACGATGCCGCCGGTATACGGTGGGTTTGTAGAGGCACTCTGGGATTGTGGCGAAATTCCCGCAAAGAGGCATTCCGAATGCTTTCTGAAGGATTATCTGGCGGTCTCTAATGGCAGCAATACCCCTTGCGGCAGTGTCCGATAAAGCGGGACAGGCCCATGGGAATAAACAAAATTATTTGGAGGATTTATGATGCAGGAATTGAGTCGCAGCCTTACCTTGTCCGAATGTTTGAATCAGACATTTTCCTGCTCCTGCGGCCGTACCCACAGGGCAGATCTGAAGGCGGCTTATATAAAAAAGGGAGCTTTGAAGGAGCTGCCGGAGTGGTTAAAAAGAAATCAATATGAAAAAGTATATCTGATCTGTGATCGGATAACAATTGGGATCGCAGGAAAAAAGGTGAAGGAGCTGTTGACTGCTTCAGGCCTTGAAGTATATCTGCATGTGATATCTCATCAGGCATATGATGAAGCAACCCTTGGAGAACTTCTGATTCACGAAAGAGCAGATTGTGACGTAGTGGTTGGCGTAGGCACGGGTTCCATCAATGATATGTGCCGGTATTTCAGCTTTAAATTGCAGCTTCCTTACTGCATTGTAGCTACTGCGGCTCCTATGGACGGATTTGCCTCCAGTATTTCCGCGCTTACGGTTAATAATCTGAAGACAACCTTTGAGGTACAGACACCCAGGCTCATTGTAGGAGATACGGACATTTTGAGAGGAGCGCCTTATTCTATGATATCCGCAGGACTAGGGGATCTGATTGGGAAATTTACCTGTCTGTGTGATTGGAAACTGTCCAGGCTGGTCAACAAAGAGTATTACTGTGAGACAATTGTGAACATGGTAAGTGACGGCGTCAGAAAGGTGCTTCTTAATGCAGGAAATGTCAAGGAGAAGGATCCGCAGGTTCTGGGAGATATTATGGAGGGCCTTGTTTTTACCGGGGCTGCTATGAGCATGATAGGAAATTCCAGACCGGCATCCGGCTGCGAGCACCATATTTCTCATTACTGGGAAATGATTTTTGAACAGAGAGGACAGCGTCCGGCCCCTCACGGACATCAGGTGGGTGTCGGCACGATTCTGATTCTGAGACTTACGGAGCTTTTGAAAATGCGGACGCAGATTGACTTTGAACGGGCACGGACTGCTGCAGAACAATATCGTTTTGAACAATGGTGTAAAGAAATACAAGATGCATACGGTCCGGCGGCTTGCGGAGTTATTGAGATGGAACAGGAAGCAGGAAAAAATGAAACCAGAGCCCGATTGAAAAGAATAGGGAAAATGGAACAAAATTGGGATAAGATTCTGGAACTGTTAGGGGAGCTGCCGTCTTCAAAATATGTGATAAACCTGATGAGAGGGCTTGATGCGCCCTGCTCTCCTTCACAGATAGGGGTAGACAGGCAGCTGCTAAAGAACACGCTTCTTTACTGCAAAGAAGTGAGGAACAGATATACGATTCTGCAGATGCTCTGGGATCTGGATCTGTTAGAGGAGCTGACAGAACAGCTCCTGGCAGAGCCGGATACATAATATCTTATAGCACAGGTAAGGGGCTGCCGAAATAAGGCAGCCC
>CATJBQ010000004.1 GCA_949738465.1 uncultured Lachnospiraceae bacterium | reverse complement strand
CGCTCCGTCACCAGCTCACTGATCTTCTCGGGGTCCATAGTCCAGGTAACAGGATCAATGTCACAGAAAACCGGAGTCAGTCCACTTCGGACAATCGCATGGGTTGTGGAGGCGAATGTAAACGGTGTGGTAATGACTTCACTCCCCTCCGGAAAACGAAAAGCCGCCAAAACTGCCTCCAACGCGAGGTGTCCATTGGCAAAAAGGCTGACATGGGGTATCTGGAGATATTGCTCCAAGGCCTTCTCCAATTCCTGGTGCTTCGAACCCATGTTGGTCAGCCACCGGCTCTCCCACAAGGGGCGGATTTCCTCTATATACTCCTCAAATGGCGGCATGGAGGAGCGCGTTACCTGAATCGGGCTGTTCACCTGCTTCCTCCCTTCTTTACTCAGAACGCCAATGGGCAATCAGATCCTCGACAGCGGCAGTAAAATCATCGTCCTGCTCGCCAAAGCGCTCCTGAATGATTTGGATGCTTCGCTCTCTGACACTGCGGTAAAGGGTCCTGTCTTCCTTCAGTTTCATCACATACTCTGCCAGCTCCGTATAATTCCCCGACTCAGCCAGTGAACCATAAAGCGCCCATGCATCCCCCATAACCCGGGTAGTGGCCGCGACGGGAACCCCACAAAGCATCGCCATGCCGATAACTCCCCCCGCGCCCTGCCGGTCGGGATTCACAAATACATCGCACATCGAATAGAAGGCAAGCAGATCCTCCTCAAATCCCCATTTCAGAATCTGCCCACTGTCCAGCAAATCCTGATATGCGGTATCCAGGCACTCCGGCAAACCCTCCCCCACCAGAATCCACCGCATATCCGGATGCGCTCTCAACAGCGCGGCGATAGCGCCGGTGAAATCCTCAGTTATTTCCGTCGCCAGCCGGTTCCCGGCGGTTGTCAGAACAAAATCGGATTCCGACAGGCCGTAATCCGCCCGCTGATATTTTCCTCCAGTGCTCGGGATGGAAAACAAGACATCGTGGACGTGCATCTGGTCTTCCTGCACCATGTGGTATTTCCGATTTGACTCCAGGCACTGCGCCCGGTCTCTTGCCAGAAATTTGTCAAAATGGCTGCTCGACGTGTATCCTCTCAGGGGGATTTGAAAAATGGGATAGTGCCTGTAAAATGCGGCAGAGAGCACACTATGATCATCCGACATGTCGATAATGCAGTCCGGATCGAACTTCTCCACCGCTTTGGTCGTCCTCCGCGCACATACACTACGGGAAACGCTGTCCGTATACACAAGCTGCACACCCGGCGCATAATGACGCTCATGCCGGGAGTTGTAGACGGCGGCGTTCACTGTATAGAAGGTGGGGACAAGCGCCTGCTTTCCGCACCGGCAGGTGATGTACTGCAAATCACTGCACTTCTCGTCTGAGAAAACCGCAACTTCGTACCCACGGGACTGCATCAGATTCGCATAGGCGATTGTGAGAAAATGAGCGCCTATCTGATTGTCCACTAAGCAGAGTGCGAGAATCGCAATTCTCTTTTTTCTGCCGACGGTATTCCGGCGCGGCACACTTCCGGAGACAGAAAGACCTAACTCACCGGCAATCCCCTCCATTACCCGCCGCCGGTCCAGATAGTAATCATCGTATAAGTACTCCGAGCCGAAAAAGATCATATACGCGGACAGTCTGAAGAATTGATACTTCCATTCCACATCATCCAATTCCATAATTGTGTGGAGATACACACACATCAGTTCCCCATCAAATACTCCTGCGGAATGGAAGAGCTGAAGCAATACAATTTTCTCCTCTGGGACTTCACACCGAGCCAGACACAATTTAAACATTTCCAGCAGCCGAGGCGAATTCTCATAGATGCCCATAATATCATCTATGACATCAATATAATATTCAAAGCAAAAATCGGCGTTCAGGGTCACTCCACTGACAATATCACAGAGATTTCGAAGATCAGGACTGATCCTAGCATGACTTTTGTCAAAAATTTCAACCGGAGCAGCATTGATAATTTTCT
>CATJBQ010000003.1 GCA_949738465.1 uncultured Lachnospiraceae bacterium | reverse complement strand
TTTGCGGAAGCCCGACTGGACGGAGGATTACCGGGTGTCGGTAAATGGCGTGGATGTGTGTGCTAAGGAACGGGACGGCTGGATTCAGATCAATGACATCCAGGGAGAACGCAGTGAGATCCGGCTGCAGGTATTTCCCCATATCATCCCGGTTAGGCTTGGCGCAAAGGACAGCCGCACAGCCTTCCGGTTCGGGCCGGTTTTAATGGCCGCGCTTTCGGACAGCGAGTATTTTCTGCATGGAACGCTGGAGGAGATTGTTGGGAGGATCGACACGGAAAATATGGTGTTTGCGGACCTTATGGAGCGCGATAGCACTTATGTGGAGGATCCGCGCTGCAATTTTAAATTCCTGCCGTTGTACCGGATTGTGGATGAGACGTACCAGGTCTATTTTCCGATCATCGGGCAGGAGGATAAAAAACAGGAGGCAGAGTGATGTTGCGGGAACAAATGTGGTATAACTATTCGGATGCGCTGGAGACGGCTCTGCTGCAGGCGGAGGATGAGGGGAAGGATACCGGCAGGATCCGGGGGGAGGTGGAGGCTCTCCACCTCTCCGCATCGTTTACCTATGAGGAGGATCAGGCGGTGGGCCGGATGCTGGAACGGATGGAAGCCCTTCCGGTAAAGGCGGATTATCCTTACGATGAGCCTTCTGATCTCTTAGGGATCCATGCGTTGCAGACGCCGGAAAAGATCCGGAAAGGAGCCTTAAAGAAGGAGAGTCTTTATGGGAAAATACACGGCGCCTGGCTGGGGCGGGTCTGCGGATGCATTCTGGGAAAGCCGGTGGAAAACTGGACGCACCAGGCGATTCGGGCGCTGGCTGAGGCAGGGAAGAATTATCCCATGACGGATTATATCGACCGTAATGCTGCCGTAAGCAGCGATATGGGCTATGGCAGCGCCCTGGAAGAGGGCTGGTTTCAAGACCGCCTGGACGGGGCCGCACCGGCAGATGACGATACCAGCTATACGGTGCTGGCTTTGAAGATCCTGGAAACCTACGGCAGGGAATTTACCTCCCTGGATGTGGCGGAAGCCTGGCTGATGAACCTGTCCGCATTGAATGTCTGTACCGCAGAGCTGGCCGGATACCGGAATCTTTTGAACCATGTGCTGCCGCCGGCATCCGCGTCCTTCCGGAATCCTTATAAGGAATGGGTGGGAGCGCAGATCCGCAGCGATTTCTATGGCTATATCAATCCGGGAGATCCCTTGGCGGCCGCGGACATGGCATACCGGGACGCCTGCATGACCCACACCAGAAACGGGATCTACGGCGCCATGATGGCGGCGGCCATGATCGCCCAGGCGGCTGTGGCAGAGGGGCCGGAGGAGATTGTCATGGCTGGCCTTGCGGTAATTCCCCACACAAGCCGGCTGTATGAGGAAATCAGCAGCGTATTGTCCTGGTACCGGATGGGAACCGGCTACTGGGAGGCGGTGGAGCGGGTATTTTCAAAGTATCCCCAGCAGGTGATGCATCATGCGGTTCATACGATTTCCAATGGGATGCTGGTGGTGATTGCCCTGCTGTATGGGGAAGGGGATTTTACGAAAACCATCGCCAACGTGGTGATGCCGGGATACGATACGGACAGTAATGGGGCCACGGCCGGCTCCGTGGCCGGGATGCTGGTGGGAGAGGAGGGGATCGATCCCAAGTGGTGCGAAAGGTTTCAGGATACGCTATGCACCACCATCAGCGGCGACCAGGAGGTCCGGATTTCAGGGCTGGCTGAGCGGACGATGAGGGTTATGAAGCAAGTTTACCAGAAAAATTTAACGGAAACAGTTGACGAAACTTGAAAATGTGATATAATAATTAGCAGTGCAATAAAATAACCCACAGTTGGTGTGCACAATACGCAACTGGAGGGAGGTTAGGTGTGAGACTATGTCAAATGTAATCGTTAAAGAAAACGAGACTTTGGATAGCGCTTTACGCAGATTCAAGA
>CATJBQ010000002.1 GCA_949738465.1 uncultured Lachnospiraceae bacterium | reverse complement strand
ACGGAATGGCTGCCGACATCGGGGTACAAGTATGGCAGCGCTCCCGATGTCGAGGTTTACTTAAATCCGGATCCGCAAAATGCGCAATACGAAGTATGGATCCCTGTAGTAAAAAAATCGTGATTCCTGGCTTTTATTGCGGCATTGTGCCATTTCATGTTATCACTAGTTTATCACGAATATAGAACCAGCGCAACCGCCTGTTTTTTAATTTTTGTCCCGCGTGTTTCATTTAGTCAAGTACGATTTGCCAAATCGTACTTGACTAAATTTTAGTTCGATGATATACTATAATCATCAAAAGACAGAGGTGACAAAATGTTTATTGGAAGAAACCGGGAGCTGACAGCTCTGGAAAAACTATATGCATCCGATAAATTTGAGTTTGCTGTAATATATGGCCGACGCCGTGTTGGTAAAACAGCACTGATCAACCAATTTATTGCCGATAAAAAAACCATATACTTCATGGGCGTGGAGAGTAATGCCAGGCAAAATCTTGAGAATTTCAGCAAGAGTATTATTGAGTACAGCAGTGGTATCGGAGCAGAGACATCCTTCCTTTCTTTTCAGGCCGCACTGGAATACGTATTTTTGCTGGCCGAAAAGGAACGGATCATTCTTGCGATTGACGAGTATCCATATGTTGCCCGTTCCTCCAAAAGCCTTGCTTCTACCCTGCAGCTTTTCATCGATAAGTATAAGGATACTTCCAGGCTTATGCTGATTCTCTGCGGTTCCTCCATGTCTTACATGGAAGACCACGTCCTTGCTTATAAGGCGCCTTTATACGGAAGAAGAACAGCGCAGATGAAGCTGCTGCCCTTTGACTTTGACGAAACCTGCCATTATTTCAAGAACCTTTCCGACGAGGACAAGGCTTTGGTCTACGGCATTGTAGGCGGTACTCCCCAATATCTCCTGCAGATCAATGATACCTGGAGTGTGGAAGATAATATCAAAAACACCTTTCTGAACCCAATATCGTTTTTGTATGAAGAACCGGTGAATCTGATGAAACAGGAGGTGCGTGAGCCGGCCATTTATACGGCAATCATTACTGCCATTGCCCAAGGAGCATCCCGTATGTCCGAGATTTCCAGTAAGGTGGGCGAAAATACCAACGTTTGCTCCACGTATATAAAAAATCTGATCGACCTGGGGCTGGTCCGGAAGGAAACGCCTTACGGCGAAAAAGCTTCCCGTAAAACCATTTATTCGATTGCGGATAATATGTTCCGTTTCTGGCATCGTTTTGTATTGGGCAATAACTCCATGATCGCCCGCGGCGCCTGCGATCTTGTATACAAACGCATTGAACCGCAATTGCCTGATTATATGGGAAAGGTTTTTGAGGATATCTGCAGTCAGTATCTCTGGAAACAGCTTCTATGCGGCAAATGCCCCGTCGAGTTTACCTCCCTCGGGCGCTGGTGGGGCAACGACCCAATCGAAAAAAAACAGGCCGAAATTGATATTATGGGAGAACAGGATAAAAATACCGCCCTTTTCGCAGAATGCAAATGGACCAGCGAAAAAACAGATCTGGGCGTCCTTGAAACACTGATAAAACGCAGCCGGTTATTTTCTTATAAAAAAATACATTTCTACCTGTTTTCGAAATCCGGCTTTACCGCGGGATGCCGCAGCGAAGCGGAAAAGCTTGGCAATGTAACGCTTGTAAGCTACGGAGATATTCTCTCTTGATGATTT
>CATJBQ010000001.1 GCA_949738465.1 uncultured Lachnospiraceae bacterium | reverse complement strand
TGATTACTGGAGAAGCTTCTGTATCAACTGGCTTACGACGCTGGGGATCAAGGAGGAGGAGATGCGTGTCCGCGACCATGAGAAGGAGGAGCTGTCCTTCTACAGCAAGGCCACCACGGATATTGAGTTCCTGTTCCCCTTCGGCTGGGGCGAGCTGTGGGGCATTGCGGACCGTACCGACTATGATCTGACCCAGCATCAGAACGTGTCCAAACAGGATCTGACCTACTATGACGACCAGAAGGACTGGAGATATGTGCCCTACGTCATCGAGCCCTCTCTGGGGGCCGACCGTGTGCTGCTGGCCTTCCTCTGCAGCGCCTACGACGAGGAGAATATCGGCACGGAGGAGAAGCCGGACATGCGTACGGTCCTCCATTTCCATCCGGCCCTGGCCCCGGTGAAGATCGGCGTGCTGCCCTTATCCAAGAAGCTTGGCGGGGGGGCGGAGAAGATTTACACGGAGCTTTGCAAAAAATACAACTGCGAGTATGACGACCGGGGGGCCATCGGCAAGCGTTACCGCCGCCAGGACGAGATCGGGACGCCCTTCTGCGTCACCTACGATTTTGATTCCGAAAACGACGGGGCCGTGACGGTCCGCGACCGGGACAGCATGCAGCAGGAGCGTGTGAAGATTGCGGAGCTGGATGCGTATTTTGCGGATAAGTTCACGTTTTAGAACAGAGGGGGCAGCCGGACTGGCCGACCGTGGGCCAGGCAGCCTTATTCGTTATATTTTTCACAAAAAGTTATTGAATAAATCTGGAAATATGTTACAATGGATGTGTGCGCGTAAGCGCTTGTTTCACAAAGTATAGTTTAGGAGGAATTTTCAAATGGCAAACAAATGGGTATACCTCTTCAGTGAGGGTAATGCTAACATGCGTGAGCTTCTTGGTGGAAAGGGTGCGAACCTGGCAGAGATGACCAGCTTAGGACTCCCGGTGCCCCAGGGCTTCACCATCACAACGGAAGCCTGCACCCAGTACTATGAGGACGGCAGGGAGATTAATGCAGAGATTCAGGGACAGATCAATGAGTATATTGTTAAGATGGAGGAGATTACCGGTAAGAAGTTCGGCGACCATGAGAACCCGCTTCTCGTATCCGTTCGTTCCGGTGCAAGAGCTTCCATGCCCGGCATGATGGACACCATCCTGAACCTGGGCTTAAATGAGACGGTTGTAAACGTAATCGCTGAGAAGTCCAACAATCCCCGCTGGGCCTGGGACTGCTACAGAAGATTCATCCAGATGTATTCCGATGTAGTTATGGAGGTTGGCAAGAAGTATTTTGAAGAGCTGATCGACCAGATGAAGGAGAAGAAGGGCGTGACTCAGGACGTTGATCTGACGGCGGAGGACTTGAAGGAGCTGGCTGGCCAGTTCA